>NZ_LVYY01000011.1:0-181580 GCF_001909085.1 Paenibacillus sp. P32E
AAACGCTGGGGAGTGGATATGAAATTCGAAAACGTCATTACCGTAGCCAGAGCTGCGAGGGCTGCCCACTGAAGGAACAATGTACGAAAGCCGAAGGAAATCGAGAAGTGGTCGTCAGTTTGGAACGATTGCGGTACCAGAGTCAGGCTCGGGAGATTCTACGGAGTGAAGAAGGTTATGCCTTGGCCGTCCGCCGAATGACAGAACCAGAAAGCGTGTTTGGACAACTGAAGAACAACCGGGGCTTCCGGAGGTTTCTGCTTCGCGGCATGGGAAAAGTGACGCTTGAAGTCGGGTGGCTTTCACTTGCTCATAATCTGCTGAAGCAAGCTGCCAATGACCAAAAACACAGATCAGCGATCCTCCAATAACGGGAGAATCGCTGCTTTGCTCACTTTTTGAGGTCTTAAGAATGAAGAAAGCTGTCTAAGTCATAGAAAATCCACTTATGGGACAGCCCCTTCGTTTTTATACGTGTAGCAGACTACAGGAATTAGACAAACAACGAGCGGGAATTGATGACAAGCAAGCTGAAGAGCACCAAAATCGCGCTGTGCTGGTCAAAGTGAATATGGAACTGCACCCATTCCTGATTCTCCCCTGGATCATGTCTGGTACCCGCTGCCGCGCTTGTAGGTGTGGCATTATCGGGATAATGAACAGCACATGCGCAGGGAGGTCCCTATCGCTATTCAGCCGACTAATGCTAGTCGTTCTGGGATTTTAGTATACGAAGCCCCTTGGGTAAATGGTTCTTCAACTGCCCGGAGCTGGCTTTGCCCCAACTAACAGGCAATCCATCCACAGTTACCAACGTCCATCCGTGCAGTTCAGGAGGAACAGGAAGACCTTCGATGCGCAGCCAGGCCTGAAGATCCAGACTGTCGGCTGCCAGATCGTAGCTGCGTGTCGCCTGTTGGGGCTGAAGAGCCATGGCCAGGGCATGTGCCGGTTCAATGCGGTTTTTTTTTTTTAGATGCGCAATGTGCAGTCCTGCACGCGGCACCTTCAGGCCATCCAAGAGACCTGTATGCAAGCTGGTGTTGAACGCTTCCGGGAGCAGATATAGCGATTCTCCGAAGAGCAGAGGTATACCCTGTCCGGTAAACCCCGGAAGCTCGTCAGCCGCCCAGTTCATAAACTGCTGATAGGCATCGCGGACGGAGGAAGGCAGCTTGGGTCCGGTTTTGCTTCGGCCACTACCGCGTTTATTGCGGATTGGCGCAGCTTCTCCGGAGGACGCCTTACGGAGCAAGGCGACGAAATGGCCTTCGCCTTTTTCCAGATGAGGCCAAAGACGTTTCGTTTCGATGAGTTCCATATCAGGTTAGCTGTCTAGAAACCGTGATATCGTATCCTCATTCTCCTTACGGTTGAAAGTGCAGGTGGAGTAAGCCAGACTGCCTCCCGGCTTCAGCATAATGTAGGCATCCTGCAGGATATCCCATTGTCTGGCCGCGCACATTTCTACATGCTCCGGGGACCATTCGCCGATCCCGTCAGGGGCTTCCGGCAATTCCGGCACCGACAGGGCTGAAGGGCAAAGTCTTTCAAGCCCGGAAGAAGCCAGCGCAACTTAAACACCGCGCCGGAGGGGTATAAGAGCGCCGGCGGGACCGCAGCTACAGGGAACCTGGAGCGAATGAACATCGGATCTTCCGGGTCGGAGGGTAATCCAGAAGCCATTATGGGCGAAATCCGTTCTGCTGCGGCTCAGCCGCCAGGCATTAGCATGTAACCTGCTCGGCGAATGGAAAAACGAGCTGGATGCAGCCGAAGCCGACTATGCCGGACAGGCAGGAGCGGCTGTGCAGCAGAAAAAGGGCGAGATCAGTAGCGTCCGGACCGTAAAAGAACGCGAAGCACAGAAAAAGCAGTCCGAAGCGGAGCGGGAAGCCACCCAGGCGTATAGCAAAGCCAAGAAGGATGCGGACTGGAAGCATGCAGAGGAAAAGGCAAAGGAAGAAAAGAAAGGCGGCTTCCTCGGCTGGGTGAAGGACAAGCTCGAAGCCGTGGTCGAGGTCGTCAAAAAGGCCGCCAACTTCATTTTTGAGGGTCTCGGCAAAGCAGTGAAGTTTATTTTTGAAAAAGCCAAACAAGCCGTGCTGGGCATTATTGAACTGGGCCACAAGCTGATCACCACCCTCATCAAGGGGCTGGGCACGCTGCTCAAAAGGCTGGTCTGCCAAAATATGCAGCAAAATTGACGGAGTCGTCAACAAGGCCGTTAAGGCGGTCAACCAGTTGGCGCAGAAGCTCAAAACCAAAGTCACATAGGTCATGGACTTCCTGGCCGCGAAGGTGGATCAGGCGCTGGCAGCGGTGCAGAACTTCTATACCCAGTTAATCTCAACCCTGGGCAACCTGCTCATTGCTACGTTTTTGGATGTACTGGCCCGGATTGGGGCGCTCGGCAAGGCGGCAAAGCGTTCGCTCAGCCACTTGGAAGGCAAGATGTGGGAGTATCTGCTGGGAGTAGACATCTCCAAGCCTATGGGGGCAGGAGCGGCGGAGCATACGCAGGACACCGGTCAGCCTCAAGCGGACGAGAAGCTCACCGCAGACGACATCGAAATGGAGTCGGTCGAAGCGGATGAGATGGATCCGGCACTGTTGCAGGAAGCGAACCTCAAGGACGGCGAGAGCAAGCAGCTGTCAGGCAGCCGGGAACCGGCCACTGCCGATGTGGTCAATAACGTTTTCTTTGAATAATCTACAAGATTAAGCTTTATGTGGGCCCATTTATATTGCTTTTACATAAAATCCCTTGAGGAGAATGTCAATTGTCCTTCAAGGGATTTTTTTATGCTTCATTCCTGTTATTTAGACTTTTTATGACAAAATGCATCATTACTTTATATATAAAATATGTTACTTATTTACTATTTACAGCAACCTCAATAAAAGTTATTGTATTAAAAGGAAATGAATGTAATTCCGTAATTTACAATTTATTTTCAGAAATCGTTAAAGGAGGGATGAAAGAACAATAACGCATACAAATGTATGTCTTCCTTGTCGGCTCAGACTCAGGTGTAAAAATTTAAAATTCGAGGAGAGAGAACTGTGAAAGCAATGAAAAAACTTTTTGCTGGATTGATGATGCTTACTCTGATTTTTGGTGTATCTTTTGCCGGATCGGCATTTGCCAGCGGTAATGAGGTCAAGCTTATTGACTCGGAAGTAGGCGTTATGTATAAGCCTGGATATGTCGGGTTCAGCGGCAATATTGAAGTTGCTAATCTGGGACCCGTGAAGAATGTGAGTGTCCATTACACGACAGATAACACAAATTGGTATGATACGACTGCATCTTATGCAGGGCCGGGGGATGTAAATCGTGAGAAATGGCATTTTGCTATTTCCAGAACGGATGCTTCAACAGATCATTTAGAGTTAAAGAATCTGAGCTTCATCAAATTTGCGATTAAATACGAAGTGAATAACCAGACCTATTGGGATAACAACGAGGGAGCGAACTATTACAATGAAGTGAATCATACAGTTCCCCTGAGATCTGTAATTTTGGGAGCACCAAACGTGCTTAACGCTAATAGTACTCTGAGTAATGGTGAATTTACCGGAAATATTTATGTGAAAAACCTGAATCCGACGAAAACAGTAAAAATACTGTACACAACGGACAATTGGGCAACGACTCGTGAGGGCTTTGCCACTTATTCTGGCTCCTTGAATAATTTCAATAGTGTTGAAAACTGGAGCTACAGTTTCAATGTTCCGGGTGCTACAAATATTAAATATTCGATTTCGTATACAACTGGCGGACAAACGTATTGGGATAATAACTATGGTCATAATTACGAGGTATACTAATTCATATTAATATACATTTAATAGCAGGATCTCAGGCGGCCTAATATTCCGCTCTGAGATCCTTTTCTATGTGGCGGCTTTTTTCATACGATTAGTAACTGCTTATGCGAAGTAAGGTACGGTGAATGGGTCAGCTGACTATTGCTCGTCGTTCTGGGATTTTAGTATACGCAGCCCCTTGGGTAGATGGTTCTTCAACTGCCCGGAGCTGGCTTTGCCCCAACTAACAGGCAATCCGTCCACGGTTACCAACGTCCATCCGTGCAGCTCAGGAGGAACAGGAAGACTTTCGCCGCGCAGCCAGGCCTGAAGATCCAGACTATCGGCTGCCAGATCGTAGCTGCGTGCTGCCTGTAGGGGCTGAAGAGCCATGGCCAGGGCATGTGCCGGTTCAATGCGGTTTTTTTTCAGATGCGCAATGTGCAGTCCTGCACGCGGCACCTTCAGGCCGTCCAAGAGACCTGTATGCAAGCTGGTATTGAACGCTTCCGGGAGCAGATACAGTGATTCTCCGAAGAGCAGAGGTACACCCTGCCCGGTAAACCCCGGCAGCTCGCCAGCCGCCCAGTTCATAAACTGCTGATAGGCATCGCGGACGGAGGAAGGCAGCTTGGGTCCGGTGTTGCTTCGGCCACTACCGCGTTTATTACGGATTGGCGCAGCTTCTTCGGAGGCTGCCTTACGGAGCAAGGCGACGAAATGGCCTTCGCCTTTTTCCAGATGAGGCCAAAGACGTTTCATTTCGATGAGTTCCATATCAGGATAGTGATCCAGAAACCGTGATATGGTATCCTCATTCTCCTTGTGGTTGAAGGTGCAGGTAGAGTAAGCCAGACTCCCCCCCGGCTTCAGCATAATGTAGGCATCCTGCAGGATATCCCATTGTCTGGCTGCGCACATCTCTACATGCTCCGGGGACCATTCGCCGATCGCGGCAGGATCTTTACGGAACATGCCTTCTCCTGAGCAGGGGGCATCCAGCATAATCCGGTCAAAAGCCTCCGGGAATCGGCGGGAGAGTTCTCCCGGGGTAGCGCTAGTTACAACAGCGTGGGGAATGCCGAGGCGTTCCACATTTTCTGCAAGTATTTTGGCCCGCTCCGGGTGAATCTCATTGGAGATGAGCAGGCCTTGTCCCTTCATGAGAGCAGCGATATGGGTGGTCTTTCCTCCTGGCGCAGCGGCTAGGTCAAGTACAATTTCACCGGGCCGAGGTGCCAGCAGCTCGGCTGCGGACATTGCGGAGGGCTCTTGAATATAATATAATCCGGCGGCATGATAAGCATGCCGGCCCGGCCGGGACGGCTCCTCGTAATAATATCCCGAAGCGCACCAGGGTACGGGGGTCAGGCCAAATTGGATCCGTGCGAGCTCCGCAGCTACGTGGCCTGTGCCTGAGGTGCTTTTTAGCGTGTTAAACCGCAGACCCTGGGTCCGCCGCGCAGTGTAGCTCTCCAGAAAAGCGTCCGCTTCCTGTCCCAGCATCTCTCTAATGCCGGCAGTAAAAGCAGCGGGCAGCCGTTCTTCATTCATACATCATTTCTCCTCTTGTTAAAAAATATAAGAATAGTTTCGGGTTCTTCTTAGTTGCTGTTTCAGGTGGATACCGATAAAATCAAGGTATGGGACCTTAAGCGTACCTGTAAATCTACATATATAACTATATCATAATTGCCGGGTCTCACCGTATACAGGGCAATTGTAAAGGGGATGTGCCTTATGAACTTGCTGCAAGCGCTATTCTTCCCTCCGGAGCAACCCGGTGGTGTATCTTCCATGATCCCTTATTTACAGGAACGGTTTCGTTCCAGCCGATGGGAAATGGATTTGTTCTGGCTGCCTAAGCGTATCCGGGGCAAAGGCCGCGAAGATATTAGTTTTGAAACTTTTGACTGGACTCTCTATGGCGAAAGCCCGGTTGTGCAAAAATATATTCAAACCTACAGGGATTATTTATGGTGGACCAAGCTGCGTATGACCAAAAAGTACGACCTGATTCATGCCCATCATCCGATTGCAGGGTTGGCAATGAAAAAGATTTATCCTGAGGTTCCGCTTATTCAAACTTTGCATTCCAGCTACGAACGCGAGCTGATCTTGAATGGAGCGATTATTGAAGGTGGCTTGGAGCATCAATTTCTCGTCTCGATTTACCGTGAGCTGGAGCATGTCAGCGAACGGTTGATGACTGTGTCACGCTCATTTGCTGACTACTTGGCTCCCTATATTGACCGGCCGGACGGCATCGGAGTCATTCCGAACGGTTTTGATGAGAAAAGATTCAAGCCGGTGCCGCATGACAACGACATTCCGCAGTTGGTGACCGTAACCCGTCTTGTACCGGCCAAAGGAATCGACACGTTATTCAAGGCTTGTGCTGAGCTGAAAAAACGCAATCATGAATATGTGCTGCATATTATCGGAGACGGCCCTTGCCGCGCAGAACTAGAGCTGCTGGCACAGAATCTCGGTATATATAATGAAACTATTTTTTACGGATATACCCTGCACCCCGAAGAATTCATGCCGTTTTTTGATATTTTTGTACTGCCGTCACGGGCAGAAGCATTCGGCTCGGTGTTTGCAGAGGCAGCACTTAGCTGTCTGGCACTGGTAGGTACCAATGTAGGCGGAATTCCGGAACAGATTGAAGACGGGGTAAACGGACTGCTGGTTGATCCCGATGATGAGCTGGCCCTGGCAGATGCGCTGGAAAAGGTGATCACCGATCCCGGCTATCGTTACGAGCTGTCGCGTTCGGCCTGGGATAAAGCCAAAAGCTTGTATTCCTTGACACGTGTAGCCAATGAGCTCAAAAAAACGTATCTGCAGTATCAGCCGGGATTGAAAGGGTGAGGTTATGATTCCTTTTCGTTTCCTGCATGCTGCAGACCTGCATCTGGACAGCCGTTTTGCCGGTCTGGCACAGCTTCCGCAGACGATCCGCTCCTACTTAAGGGAGTCCACCTTCGCCGCCCTCGGGCGGCTTGTTGGCGTAGCCGTTCAGAAAAAAGTTGATTTTGTGGTCATCAGCGGAGATGTCTACGATATCTCAGACGCTTCACTGCAGGGCCAGCTGCGCTTTCAGGAGGCGCTTCAGGAGCTGGGCAGACACGGTATCGCTGTATTCCTGATTCATGGCAATCATGATCCGCTCGATGGGCCGCGTCTCTCGTCGGAGCCTCCGGCTCATGTGACCGTATTTGGCAGCGGGGAACCGGGACAAGCGATAGCCTTAAGACGCAGTGACGGCCAAGAGGTGGCTGTAGTCAGTGGAATATCGTACCCTACGGCCAAAGTGACGGAGAATACGTCCCTGCAGTTTCAACGCCTGCCGGGAAGCGAGTTGTTCCACATCGCTCTTTTGCACGGAAATGTTGATGGAGATTTACAGCATGAGACCTATTCTCCCTGCAGCCGTAAAGATTTGATTGGCCGGGGTTACGATTATTGGGCACTGGGACATATACATAAACGCAGTATTCTGCATGAGCAGCCGCCGATCGTATATCCCGGAAATATCCAGGGACGCAGTGTCAAAGAGACTGGACCTAAAGGATGTTATGTCGTAGATGTGAATCAGGAGGGTCAGGCATCCCTCCAGTTTCACGAATTGGATGCTGTCCGCTGGCATGTCCGTGAGCTCTCCATTGAAGGACTGGCAGATGAAGCGCAGTGGGCTGAGGCCGTGGAAAAGATAGTTGAGGAGATCAGGGATGAGCTTCCGGAACGGATGTCAGTGGTGCGCTTCCGGCTGACAGGAAGAGGTGCTGTACACAGAGTGCTGGCGGAGAAAGGCGCTGCGGAGGATCTGCTTGCTGAGCTGCAGCGGCGGGAGGTTGTGCGTGCAGAACGCAATGAGTACGCTGGTCTGGTGTGGACGGAAGGGTTCGCGCTGGAAACAGGCCTTGCTATCGACCGGGAGCGTCTGGCTCAGGAGGACAGCTTCCTTGGCGAAATGCTGCGGCTGGCAAGGCAGAGCGAACAGTCCTCAAGCATGCTGGATGAACTGATGGACTGTGCGCTTAAGCCGCTAATGGAGAACCGGGAAATGCGCCGGATGCTCGCTTCTGCCTCTCGAGAAGAGAAGCTGGGCTGGCTGAGAAGTGCGGCGGAGCTCGGAATTACCCTTCTTGCCGGAATGGATGATCATGCAGAAGCTGGGATTCTCAGCGAAATCGAGATTCGGGAAGAAGGGGCTGGAGCGGAGAGCACTTATCAGGGAGATCGGGGGAATGCCGGATGAGGATTGAGGAGCTGCAGATTGGCGGTTACGGCCGTCTGCATAACCGGGAGTTGAAGCTGGATAGCGGTATAAGCTTGCTCTACGGGCGCAATGAAGCTGGTAAAAGTACTACCCTGCAGTTCATCCGTGCCATGCTCTTCGGCATTCCGGGGAGAGCCAATCTACTTGAACGTTATGAGCCTGCTCAAGGGGGACAGCATGGCGGAATACTGGCTGCACGTGACGGGGAAGGCTCACTTTGGAGGATCCGCCGGTATATGGCAGGTGGAGAGGTACAAGGCAGAAGTGAAAAGCTGCACATCACCGTCAGCCACCTGGACGGAACAACCGAAGAACGGAGCCAGGCAGAAATGGAGCGGCGACTTCTCGGGGGCATCTCCCGGAGCATGTTCCGTCAGCTGTTTGCTGTCTCACTAGATGAGCTGCAGGAGCTAGGTGCATTGCAATCTGAGGAAATGAGCAGCTATCTCTTCCATGCCGGGATGGGAGGCGGCGGAGAAATAATGCGGGCTGAGCGGCGCCTGCAGCAGGATGCCGATAAGCTGTACAAGCCGCGAGGCAAGGTGCAGGAGGCAGCCAAAATCCTGCAGTCGATTGAGAAGCTGGAGAGGGAAGCGGCTGAAAGCCGTTCCTATCTGTCGCGCTATAATCAGAACACAGCGGCGCTGGAAGCCGCGGAGCTGCAACTGGCGCAGCTGGAAGAGCACCGCCGGTCGGCAGCGGGCAGACTGACCCTGACACGCAAAGCCCAGGAGATTCGTGAGCTGTGGCTGAAGTGGAGCGAAGCCCGGCTCGAGCTTGCGGAGCTTCCGGTTATCCTTTCTTTTCCGGAGAATGGCGCTTCCCGCTGGCAGTCGCTGCAACTGGAATTGCGCGGTGCTGAAGCTACGGTATTCCGTCTTCAGCGGCAGTACAGCGAGCTTGCCGCAGAACTGACGAAGAATCTTCCAGATGCACTTCTTCAGTCGCAGGGTCCGCGTCTTGAAGCGCTGGACCGCCGGCGCAGCAGTTATGAGGACAAGAAAGCAGAAGCGGAACGTCTTGCAGCTGAAATGGAAGCACTGGAGGACCATCTGGAACGGGTTCTGCGCGGGATCGGTGCAGGCTGGGGCACAGCCGAACTGGCCGGATTCTCTGGAACGGCGGCGGATCGTGAGGCCGCACGGCGCTTCGCGGCGGGGTTCAGCGCGTATGACCGCCGCATGGAAGCCCGGGAAGCGGAGCGGCAGACGCTGCGCTCCCGCCTGGCCGCTGCCGCTGCTTCGCTGCAGGCGGCAGAACGGGCCCTGGCGCGCGAGCACGCCGCCGGTGCCGCCGATTTTGCGGGCCTTGCTGCGCGCAGCCCGCGTGAACTGCTGCAGCTCTGGGACGAGCTGCAGCTGGCTGCCGAGCGCTGGCGCGAAGCGCAGCTCGGCGGGGAGCCGCTGCGCGGCCGCGGCACCGCAGGCAGCGGCGCAGACGGGCGCCGGGCGCAGCGCTACCGGCGCTTTCTGCTGGCGGGCACAGCGCTTACGCTGCTGCTGCCGCCAGCGCTGTGGCTGACCGGCGCCCCGCCGGTCAGTGCCTGGGCCGCGCTCGGCCTGCTGGCCGCAGCGGACCTGGCCCTGTGGGCTGCCCTGCGCGCGGAGCGCAGGGCGGACGTTGCCCCGCCGGAGCATGGCGGCGGGGCGGGCAGTGCCGCTGCAGCCGAGATGCGGCGGCTGCGCGGGCTGTTGCTCTCCGGCGCGGAGCCGGAGAGCGGGCTTGGCCGGCCGGGACGGCGGCCGGCGGAAAGCGCCAGCCCTGATGCAAGCGGGCTGGAGGCTGGAATGAAGGAGCTTCGCAGACTCATGGAGGCCTGGAACACCTGGCGGCAGCGTATCGAACGGTTGGCTTCCGAACGGGAGGCCTGCCGGATAGAGGTGGATTCGCTGTCGGGTCAGGAGCGTGCACTTGCTGCCGAATTGGAACAGGCCGAGGCTGATTTCACCAAGCTGGCCGGACGTTATGAAGAGTGGCTGCAAGAACGCAAGCTGCCTGAAGTGCTGTCGCCCGAAGGACTGCCGGATATCTTTGCGATGGTGGATCAGGGCAATGAGCTGCTGCGTCAGGAGCACAAACTTTCAATGCGCTTCAGGACATTGGAATCGGAGTGCTCGGCCTTTGAGCAGGACGTGCTGGCGCTGATGACTGAGGCCGGAGCTATGCTGACGAAAGGGGCTGGAGTGGATTGGGCTGGCTCGAACCGGCCACATATGGCCCTTACGCCTGTATCGGCTGAATTTACGCATTCAGACATGGATAGTGCAGCTCGCGACATTCCTGCTCTTTCGCTATCACAACCGTTTGAAGCAGGCGGATTATCCCTCCTCAGCTGGCTGGAACTGAGAAAGCGGGATTGGGATCTGCTGCAGAAGGAAGTCCTTCGCCGGGAAGGGATGAATGCACGGCTGCTCGAGCTGCAGGAAGAGCTGGCGCTGAGCACCAGGGGCCTGGAGGATTTGTCACGGCGCTCCGGCGGGCTCCTGGGCGAGGGCGGTGCTTCGGACGCAGAGGATTTTCTGCGGCGGTCATCTGCTGTACAGCGGCGCATCGAGCTGACGAAATTGATCCGTCAATGGGAGCTGGCCATGTTCGGAGGCTGGGAGAATCGATCCAAGGCTGAGCTGTTGGCCCTCCTGGAGCATTACGATTCGTACACTCTGGAACAGGAAAGGAATGCTGCGGAAGAGGCTGCGGTACGCATTGAGGAAGATCGTAATGCCTTGCTTCAGCATCGCGGGAAGCTCCTGCAAGAGCGGGAATACTTGAAGGAGCGGGGGATGGAGGATTCAGTCCCCCAGCAGCTGGAAGAACAACGGGCGGCGCTGAGAGGAATAGCAGGCCAATATGCGGTGACTGCACTTACTGCCGAGTTGATGGGGAGAACGCGCCGTATCTATGAACAGGAAAAGCAGCCGCAGGTGCTGCGGCTGGCCTCTGAATATTTTGCCAAACTTACCGAAGGGGAGTACCATCGGGTAGTAATGACGCTCGGCAACAAAGAGCTAAAGGCGGAGCATAAGAACCTTGGACTGCTGGACAGCGGCTTGCTTAGCCGTGGTACGGCGGAGCAGCTGTATCTGGCCATCCGGCTTGCTCTTGCGGAGACGATGACACATCAGGCAAATCTTCCACTGCTGTTCGATGACTTGTTTGTTAATTTCGATGAACGCCGGCTGCATGCGGCGCTTAGCCTGCTTGGAGAACTGTCAGCAACCCGGCAGATCATCATGATGACCTGTCATAGACATGTGACTGAAGCGGCATCCCGGATCATTCCCGCCGCCTCGGTAATTTCGGTCTAGAGCACAGCAATGCGGATTTTACCGTCAGGCAAGCGAAAATATGCCTGTGAGGGTCTTGCGGTGGCGACGCTCGGAGCAATCAAAAGTAAAAATACCTTTGAATGAGCTCCACCCGCGGGCATCCCCAATCCGCATTACCTGCCGTATTGGGCGGCCCGTCCGGTTCATTGATCCAAAGGTTCAGCATTACAATATTACCGCTCATTCCCAATGTACCACCTGCCGTTATCCACAGGCAGCAGCTATTTCCGTGTAATCCGGATCACTGGTTTTACCGCAACAATCGTGATCCCTTTGACGTTAGTGGCAGGGGGATCACCTTTTTGTGGAGGCGGTGACATCGGAGCGCGGAGCAACATTACGACCCACACCAGCGAGACGGCGCCGAAGATGGGATAGAAAATAGAAAGCAGCGAGCTGAAACCAAACTGGCTGAACACATAGCAGATTAGCATGAGGATCGGGGTCACCAGGGCGGGGGCGATGGGCAGACGCTGCTCAAGCTGTGTACCGACGCCATAAATATCAGCCACAAAGGTACTGAAGATCTCCATGAATATTAGCATCAGATAGATCCCCTGCACCACTGGACCAAGGCGGACCGCGATGCTGCCCATCGGAATCTCGAACTGAAGAATGCCCGGCATCTGTGAGCTCATGGCAAAATGTGCAGCAAGTAGCATGAAGCCGATGCCTACCCCCCCGAGAATCCCGCCTCTCCGCAGTGCTCTCTCATCATTCGTATGCCGGGCCAGAGGTACCAGTACGGCTTGTGCCATGCCCAGATTAAAGGCAGTGTAGAGAAGCGGCGACATCCAGGCGCTAAAGGGGCTGTGATCCGTCGGTAGAAACAAGAACCGATCTGCACCAGGGACGTTCAGCGTATTAAAAATTATAATTAGCGACAGAGTAAGCATTAACGGCACAACCAGACTATTGATTTGCAGGATGCCTGAAATCCCGCGCTTCAGCAGCAGATAGGACCCGAGAATTGTCAGCAGGAGGCCTGCCTGATAGGGCATTCCGAGATGCTCCTGAAAAATAGCTCCTGCCCCGGCCAGCATAATGCTGTTGACACCGATCAGGATGATCATCGTGAACAGGCTGATGCTTTTGCCGACACGCTCACCGAAGAGATGGCGGTTGAAATCTTCATAAGAGTCTGCTCCGATGCGCTGGCCGATAATCATCATTTTGGTGCCGAGCCAGATGAACAAGGCCGTGGAGAGCAGGATGGTCAGCACGGCCCAGTGCCCATATCTTGTAAAGAACCGAAGGATCTCCTGGCCGGTGGCGAATCCGGCACCTACAATGGTGCCAATATAGGTGAAAGCGATTTGCAGAGTACGGACATGGGATTTCATGGCTCCCCTCCTTCATTGTACTGCAAAGATAAAAAATGGCTGTGCCAAAGGATAGCCTTGTGCAGTCCATATAGTACAGGTTATGATGATGAGCAGAAGGACATGACTTCCGCCTAATGCTTAAATAAGGTTATTACGGTGGACGTCTGGAATTATAAAGGGTAATGGAGGTTCAAAATCATGGAATTATTGAAACAACGGATTTTGCAGGAAGGGGTCGTCCTTTCCGATCAGGTGCTGAAGCTGGATGCGCTGCTCAACCACCAGGTTGATCCTATGCTGACGATGGAAATGGGACGGGAGTTTGCCGGGAGATTTGCTGATGCTGGAGTTACACGGGTGGTTACCGTGGAATCCTCGGGTATTGCCGTGGCATTTGCCACCGCTTACGAAATGAAGGTACCACTGGTGTTTGCCCGCCGCAAAAAAACACTGTTAGCTGATCCGGATGCGCTGTGCGAGAGAGTGCCTTCATTCACCAAAGGCATTGTTACAGACATCATGCTCTCCCGTCAATTTATCTCTGCGGATGACAAGGTGCTGTTCATTGACGATATTATCGCAAATGGCGACGCCGCACGCGGTCTCATCAAAATCATTCAGCGCTCCGGCGCAGAACTGGTCGGACTCGGTGTAGTTGTGGAGAAAAGCTTCCAGGCCGGAGCCAGAACCATTAGAGAACAGGGTATCCGTCTGGAGTCGCTTGTCCGGATTATGTCTCTTAGTGAAGGAACGATTGTCTTTGACGAATAAAGGATGACAATTAGAGGAACATAGCCTATTTTTTTAACAACTGCTTTTCACTCTATAAGTTTTCCTTTATAATAAAAATTAGACATGAGAGAGGAGGCGTCACAATGGGGAAAGAACCGGTGACAGAGCAATTTTTTATTGATAAACTAACCGAGGCCAAGGATCATTTCGAGCGTGCGCTGGATTGCAAACATACGGAATTCGACGACCTGTATCCCTATATGATTGAACATCCTCAGTTTTTCTGGTACAAACGTTACGTCGCTTGGTCTGAACTTTTGACGATCACAAGCTTGTGTGAAGAATTGTCCTTCAATTGGAGACAGAAATTCACTGATCATCAAGTGGAATATCTGGAACAACGTGTGATGTCCGCTAAAGTTCTTGACTTCTGGTTTGAGAAGAATGAAGCGCTGATATAGAACTTCATAAGATATAAGGTTAGAACTGCAAGTAACTAGACCCGAATGACTACTCATTGGGGTCTTTTTCACGGGTGGATAAGGCTAGCAATGTGTTGAAAGGAGACTTGAACTTCATGATTAGTGACGAACAGCTGGATGCCTACCGGATTTCCGGTGAGAAGATCCGTGTTGTACGCGATGCACTGGAGAGCAATGATGTAAAGGGTATTGTTCTTGCCTGGGACGAGTCTCAGGTGATGATACGCCGTCCCAATAAGCGGATAGTGAAGCTTGACCGCAACTATGTGTACCAGCCCTTTGCCGAACCCAGACAAGAGCCGGAGAATATATAAGACGCAGCAACAGCCCCGTCCGGTTATGGACGGGGCTGTTGCTATTGGCGGTGTAGATCTTAAATGGATAAAGCCATCTGCTCCACAGCTTCTTCCCGGGGGAGAACGGTTAGCTCGGGTGTCAGGCCGAGGTAAGCACGCATCCGCAGCATCATTTCATTACGGAATCCGGGCCAAGGGATATTCATCTCGCCGGTGTATCCCCGGCAGGAATATTGGGCCTCTACACCCCGTTGATCTTGACGGATGGTTGTGATCTTCAGATGATGCGAGGTAAGCTCACGAGTGACCTCCTGGAGCATCAGTGAGGTCTTCTTCGTTGCACCGGATACCAGCTCCATGTAGAGCTGTGGTGTCTTGAATAACCCGCTCTTGCCGATGACCCGGCAATCGCGTTCAAATACTTTATGAATGAACGTAAGCAGCAAATAGCTTCTGACAAGGGACTTTTCGTCTTTGGTTATATCTTCGGGGATTGTTGGTGTAGTTAGTGGATTTCTCTTGGTAGTCGCCATATAAATCACCTCATTTATAGTATGCGAACCTTTGTTCTCATTATACCCCGTATTCGCAAATAAAAGCAATATTTATACAGAAATTAATGTATTAAAAATAATTGCATAAAAATATTGACTCAGACATCTTCGAATGGTATGATCTATCTTGTGACTGCGAAATTAAGTCATTGAATATGCGGTCATGGCGGAATTGGCAGACGCGCTGGCTTCAGGTGCCAGTGATAGCAATATCGTGGAGGTTCGAGTCCTCTTGACCGCACTACGGTTTACACAAGCATCCCTTCTTTTGAAGGGATGCTTGTTTTTTATGCTCGAATGCTCTCACATTATTTAGGAATGCGGAGTCGAAGGCAAAACCAGCGGTTCATGGATGGCCCTCCAAGCTGCTGGCACCAGCTCCTGACCGGAACAGTAGATTGTCTGAAGATAGCGGCTTAACGGAGTGAGCGAATACTCAACAAGCACCTCTTTGATCTCGGAGGGCTTTGCCGGAATCGACGGCCTATTCTCTGTCATGAACTGTCCGATGGGCAGCAGCATCTCACAGCTCTTGCGGTAGGACATCCGGTGCGGGTATCGGGGAGAGCTCCCGGAGTCATATTTGGACAACCGGATATGATCGAAGTGATCCGTTAAGAGCTTAAGGGCATCAAATTTCAGAATGGCAAAGGTCTCTCCTGGTTCTCTGCGAGAGTACATAGCTGCCATGGACATACAGTCGCGTTCAGTTGGCCACAGGAAGACATGGCTGTCCAGACAGGCGCGGAACTGTTCAGCCGTTGTTCCTGCTTCCATAGCCTCGGGGGTGATTCGAAGATGGGAGTTCAGCACTGCATGCTGGCCGTTATAGACTGCCTTCCGGGCTTCATTCCGGCGTATGCCGTTGGCATATTCGGGGTACAGCAAGGCCGATGCGAAGATCCCATCCAAGGCAGCCATACCCTGCAGGTTGCTTGCTCTGGTAAAATGATACAGGGAGGCTCTCAGCGGACTTTTGGTAATGGCAGCAATGATACAATGGTTCATAGTTGTTTTTACCCTTTTCGGTTGATTGAACTTCTGATACTTTTAGAACAGCAGTATAACAGGCTGGAAGGATGATAAGCAAATGAAGATTGAAGCGTTAAGTGAGCATAGGAGAGACGAGTTTTTGGATTTTTGCCGGAAGCACCGGCCGGATATTGACGATTCCTTTTTATATGAAGAGCAGCTTGCTGAGTTTGAACTGTCGGAAGAGAATCCCACCTATGTGGCGATAAATGAGCAGGGTGCACTGGTTGCGGCCGCTTCGCTGATTTTGAATGACTATAACCGCAGAGGACGAAAAGGCCGTTTTCGGATTTTTCAGGCGGATACCGCTGAACCTGACATTTACCGGGAGCTGCTGCAAGCCATACTACGGCATACGGCAGGTTTGGATAAGCTGGATATATTTGTACCAACGGTGAATGCAAGAGAGACGCACAATATGCTTGCTGCCGGCTTTGCTGTGGAGCGCTATTCCTATTTGCTTGTCCGTAATGAAGCATTTGTTCCTGACCTCAGCTTGCCCACCGGATACGAAATTAAGCCTTTTCGGCCTGGAACCGATGAGCCTGACTGGTGCGGGGTGAGAAATGCCGGCTTTGCCAAACTGAAAGGGAGCGAAACACCGGCCACTCCGGAAATGGTGACGAATATGATTTCCCGCAAGGACTACATTGAAGGCGGTCTCATGATTCTTCGCCATAATGGTCAAGCGGTCGGCGTTGTCCGTGGAGCAGACGATGAATATGAAGGATCTCCGATCATGAACATTGGACCACTGGCTATACTTCCGGAGTATCAAGGTAAAGGGCTGGGGAGAATTCTGCTGAGAGCGGCATTGCGGTTCGCCAAGGAACAGGCCTATACGCAAACAGTGCTGTGTGTAAACGCGGAAAATGAACGTGCCAAGGCCCTGTATATTGGAGAGGGCTTCAAGCAGGTGGAGGCTGCGGCTTGCTTCGCCTACGATTTGACAGCTAAATAGCAGAAAAGATGAAGCGCCTGGGAAACCGGGCGTTTTCTTTTTTCTTTTCCTTTTTTATAAGCTGAACCTATAAAATTCTTCGTTTCAACATTTACCTTTGAGGAAGGAGAACCACTTTGTGTGTAGAAGACGACAGGATAACTAACGGGTTCAGAAAGGAACATGCCCATGAAAACACTAATCATAGTGGATGATGAGCCGGCGGTGCTGAACGGACTGCGGAACTATGTGAACTGGACAGAGCAGGGGATCGAGTTGATTGGAACAGCGGATGATGGGGATACGGGACTCGAGCTGATCAAGGAGCTGAAGCCGGATATCGTGCTGACGGATGTGCAGATGCCAGCGATGGACGGAATCCGGATGGCGGCGGAAGTGCGTGAGGTGCTGCCTTTTGCCAAAATTGTGTTCATCAGCGGGCATAACGATGCCGATTATTTGCGGTCTGCTCTTCAGATCCATGCGGTAGATTACCTTCTGAAGCCTATCCGCCGCAAAGAGCTGGTCTCTGTCCTGAGCAAGGTTACAGAGTCGCTTGATGCGGAGGACCGGGAACGAAGCCGGGTGAAGGAGATGCAGGTGAAGCTGGCCCAGAGCCTGCCGCTGCTGCGCGAGAGGTTTCTCCTGTCCGTCATCAGTGACAGCATCCATCCGGCACATATCCGGGAGAAGCTGGAGTTCCTGGATTTGCCGCTATTATCTGCAAGCGATTACATGGTTGTGGTTATTATGATTGATGATGTGCCACAGGTGCTGGATAGCCGGAGTGAACAGGACAAGCAGCTGCTGTCTTATACTGTGCTGAATATTATACAGGAGTTAATCGACAAGCAGATGCGGGGCGTTACCTTTGAGAAGCAGCCTGGAGAATATGTGGGTATTCTGCTGACCCCGCAGCTGGAGGATGGAGCTACAGAAGAAGCTGAGGAGGTTCAATCTCCAGAGCAGGAGCTGCTGTTACTGGCGGAATCCATCCGCGGCAATCTGCGGCAATGGCTGAAGCTCAGTGTAACCATCGGAGTAGGTGAAGGGGTGAACAGTCTGTCGGAGCTGCCGTCGTCCTATAAGCAGGCGAGAGGTGCAGCTGACCAGAAATGGTATCTGGGCAAAAATCGTATCCTGACAATGGATAAGCTGGAGTCTGGAGATTATCTGCAGTACCGGTACGAAGCAGAGTGGGGTGAACGGGTGCTCTCGGCATTGAGATCCGGGGACTGGGAGCGAACGTTGAACGAGCTGGAGCAGATTTTTGCAAGGCTGGAGCAGAACCGGCGGCATGGCTCACGTTATGCACAGAACGTAAGTCTGCACCTGATCTTACAGTCCGGGCAGGTCATGCTTGAACTGAACGGTATGACAGAAGAGTGGGAGCAGAAGGAAATGGAAGCCTGGAAACAGGTCATGCGCCAGGAAACGATGCGGGATTTGCTGCATTATACCGCTGAATATCTGCAGGAGGTATGTGAGTACTCTCTTTTGAAACGCAGTGGAAAGTCCAGTGAGGTTATTGAACGGGTACGCCTGCTGATCGGGCAGAGATATGCGGAGAATTTGAGCGCATCCGACATCGCCGAAGGTGTATATCTCAGCCCTACCTACGTCCGGCTGTTGTTCAAGCAGGAAACCGGAGAAACCCTATTTGAATATCTGACCAAGGTGCGCATTGAGCAGGCCAAACACATGCTCAGAAATCCGCAGAATAAATTATATGAGGTCTGTTATGCGGTGGGCTATACCGATCCCAGCCACTTCAGCAAGCTGTTCAAGAAAATAACCGGAAGTACACCAAGCGCATTCAGAGAGCTGCATAAATGAGTAAGGCGTCTGAAGTCTTACGGGTACGATCCAGGAAGACCGGGAGGGCTGTACGATGAAAAAAGCCTGGGCCTATCTGACCGGTTTGGGTCAGGGGATACTTGCTGCAAGAAAATGGCTGTTTGCCTATGTACTGCTCATCCTGCTGCCGGTTTCAATTATGCTGGGCTCCTTTTATCAGCGTTCCAATGACATTCTGGAGAAGGAAGTAACCCGCACGATGCAGCTCACTCTGAAGCAGGCGGGCATGAATCTGTCCTATAAGCTGAACCATATCCGCGACAGCAGCAATTCCGTCTTCATGAACCAGATTCTGTACGACAATTTGCTGCAAAAAGACAACATTACCGACCAGCTGGGGCAGATCAAGGAGCTGCGGAACTTGGCCGAAACCGCCCAGGAGAATCAGGATATCTTCCGTCTGCGTTTTTTTGCCGATGCTTCCCGGATATATGGCGGTGACCGGATTAATCTGTATCCCTTAACGGATATGGATCAATACCCCTGGTATGAAGCTGTAAAGGAAGCTGGCGGTGGGATCGTCTGGACGGGGGTTTATCCTGAAATTTATAACGATTATGGAGAAAAAAATATTTTCTCTGCCGCCCGTCTGCTGCGTAACCCGCAGGACTACGAGGAAATTGTTGGCATTCTGGTGATGGATATATCCGAAACTATGGTTCAGGAGATTGTGTCAGAGCTTCATTTCTCGGACAAATATGCACCGTTCCTCCTTGACGGAGGAGGGAAGCTGATCTATGGAACAGATGGACCGGATCAAGGTGCGGTTCCTAATACAAAGGCAGAGGCAGGTTCGGGACAGACTGTGAACCACCTTCCTGAAGAACTGCTTAACGAGATCAGCCATACGGAAGAAGGCATTGTAAAAAGAATCATTGGCCGTGATCACGTGAATGTAGTATACACCACTATTGGGACAACAGGCTGGAAGCTGGTGGCACAGGTATCTGAATCGGAGATCTCGCACCGCGCCACGGCGCAGGGCCAGTTCACCAGTATTGCTACCCTGGCAGGAATTACGGTAATGTTTCTTGTTCTGGTATTTGTGCTCCTAATGTTCATGATCCAAGGCATGCAGCGCCGGGTGCAGATGATCCTTCGGATGATCCGCAAAGAAGGCATCGGGTGGCTGGAGGATCGCCGGTCGATGCCGGACGGGGATTTCCGGCTGCTGGAACGCAGTGTTGACCACCTGATTCATAAGGTCAATACCCTGATGGAAGAGTCTTATCAGGCGAAGATACAGGAACGGGAAGCCCAGCTGAGGACGCTGCAGGCACAGATCAATCCGCATTTTCTCTATAATGCCCTGGATATGATCAACTGGTCGGCCATCTCCCATGATGCGGAGGACACCAGTGAAATGATCGAGGCGCTGGCACAATATTTCCGGTTAAGTCTGAACAAGGGCCGCGATAATGTCAGCATTGCCGATGAATTAGAGCTGGCGCGGGTATTCCTGGAGATTCAGCAGAACCGTTTTCCGTCTACATTCACGTTCTCCATTCAGGCGGAGCCTGGGCTCTCGGCATATATCATTCCCAAGCTGACATTGCAGCCGCTGGTAGAGAATGCGTTGCTGCATGGTATCCGCAAGACGAAAAACAAGCAGGGAACGATTGAGATCTCGGCGCGTCTGGAGAATGGTGATGTTGTGCTGACAGTTGCGGATGATGGAATCGGTATGGAACCGGAGCAGGCTAACCGGCTGCTGCTCGAACCTGCCGCCGGGCAGCATGCGGATGGATTGGACGGTTCGTTCGGATTATACAATGTAAATGAAAGAATCCGTTATTTTGCCGGGAACCGTTACGGTCTGTCCATTGATACGCAGCCCGGAAAGGGCACTGCCGTAAGAGTTACCGTGAAAGCGACCCTGGCGGAATAACCCATCCGCATTTACAGTCGCCAGAGACCAGAAATAATCAGATTACCCTCTACTAGCCGTGCCACGTTCCTCAGTATAATCAACTCACAAACATACGGAGGTGATTGAAGTTGGGCGCAGGTGCCACGGAGTTGAACCCGAAGAGCAGAGCAGCCGCAGCCAGAAGCAGGGCTGCCGGCAAGTGGAGACTAGCCTGGAGGAACAGGGACTATTATATGCTGCTGATCCCCGGACTTTTGTTTCTGCTGCTCTTCAAATATACGCCTTTGTATGGCGTGCTGATCGCCTTTCAGGACTTTAATATTTTTGACGGCATCAGAGGTAGTGAATGGGTGGGGCTGGAGCAGTTCCACAAGCTGGTCCAGTCCGAGGAGTTCGGACAGGTATTCATGAACACGCTGCTGATCAGCGTATATAAGATCGTGCTGCTGTTCCCCGTTCCGATTATCATAGCGCTGGTGCTGAACGAGGTCCGGCTGATGTTTTTCAAACGAACCATTCAGACGATTATCTATCTTCCACACTTTCTGTCTTGGGTCATTATATCCGGATTGTTCGTAACGATACTCTCTACTTCCGGGGGGCTCGTCAACAATATTATTCAGTGGTTCGGCGGAGAGCCGGTCAGTTTTTTTGTCAGTAACCAGTATTTCCGCAGTCTGGTGGTCTTCACTGCCGGGTGGAAGGAGGTAGGCTGGAATGCCATCGTCTTCATTGCTGCTATCGCCGGGATTGATCAGGAACAATATGAAGCCGCTTCCATCGACGGGGCGGGCCGCATCCGCAGAATGCTGCATATCTCGCTCCCGGGGATTCTGCCTACTGTAGTGCTGATGTTCATTCTCCGCCTGGGCTCCGTGCTGGATGCCGGGACCGAACAGATTCTCACGATGTACAATCCGGTGGTCTACGAGACGGCTGATGTCATCGGAACTTTTGTATACCGGATCGGTCTTGGCAAAATGGACTACAGCTTCAGTACGGCAGTCGGATTATTCAACTCAGTCGTAGGTTTTATTCTCATTGTCTCCGGCAATTATCTCAGCCGCAAGCTGCTGAAGCGCGGGATCTGGTGAGGAGGAAAGGAGCAGGACAACCATGACAAAACGGACGAAAGGGGATCTTTTACTGGATACCGGTGTGTATCTTTTCCTGATTGCTCTCGGACTAATGATGCTGATGCCCCTGGCAAGTGTCTTCTCCAAATCGGTCAGCGAAGAGTGGGCGATCACCTCCGGCAAAGTCGGCATTCTGCCTGTAGGGTTCCAACTCGATACGCTGATACAGGTCATTTCCTCATCCCTGTTCATTCGGGCCTTCTGTATCTCCGTCGGTGTTACCGCTATCGGGACGCTACTCTCCATTCTCATGACGGCACTTACAGCCTATCCGCTATCTAAACGCAATCTGCCCGGCATTTCCTTCATTATGGTGCTGTTCATCTTCACGATGCTGTTCAGCGGCGGGCTGATTCCCAATTATCTGCTGATGCGCCAGCTGCATCTGATCAATAATCTATGGGTGCTGATTCTCCCGGGAATGATTAGCGTGTTCAACATGCTGGTGATCAAAAGCTATTACGAAAGCCTCCCTGAAGCACTGGAGGAATCTGCACGGATCGACGGAGCGAAGACTTACACTATTTTATTCCGGATCATCCTCCCGCTTAGTATGCCGGTGATCGCCACGATTGCGCTGTTCTATGCTGTGGGCTATTGGAATGATTATTTTGGCCCGATGATTTACATCAATGAAACCGCACTGAAGACACTGCAATTGTATCTGCAGGATGTGGTGATGGATGCAAACAGTGCAAATCTGACGAATAAAAGTGTAGACGATCTCATGAATATGTCCCCCGAAGGCATCCGCGCAGCTACAGTCGTCGCGTCTACAGTGCCGATACTGCTCGTATATCCGTTTATGCAGAAGTATTTTATCAAAGGGGTGCTGATTGGCTCGGTTAAGGGCTGACCTAAGATTTCAGAACTTAAGGGGAGGTTTATTTCATATGATAAATAGAAAATGGCTGACACTTATGCTGTCTGCAGGGCTTGTGGCATCGATAGCCGGCTGTGGTTCATCTGGCAATACGAACAAGGAGGGGGCAGCGGGAAGTTCAGCGGAGCAAACGGCTGGCACGCAAACGGAAAGCGGCTCCAAACCGGAGCTGAAGACGCTTAATTTATGGTCGAAGGATGATTACAACACATACACACTGGCCAAAGTGGTGGAGGAGAAAACCGGCTATAAGGTCAAATATGAGATGCTGCCGGCCGACAAGGCCATGGATAAGCTGAATCTGCTGATCTCCTCCGCGGAGCCTTACGATGTCATTACCATCAATGGAGAGAAAGCGGTCTATACCGATTATGCCAAAATGGGTGCACTTGTGGATCTGACCCCGCTGATTGACAAATATGGCGGGAATATCAAAGCCTCTATCTCTCCCGAATCCTTCGAGGCGATGAAGGTAGACGGCAAGATCTACGCCATTCCGAACCGGGCCTCCGAGTTTGCAGGTAGTAGTCTGATGATCCGCACAGATTGGCTGGATAAGCTTGGCCTTAAGATGCCCGCAACCCTGGATGAATTAACCTCAGTCCTGAAAGCCTTTAAGGAAAAAGATCCGGGCGGTAACGGCGATAAAGGCGCACCGCTCTCCATAGACGGCGCAATGGCCACGATGGTTAATGTGACCGGCGCTTTCGGCATTGCCACTAGCTGGAATATTGTGGACGGGAAGCTGGTTGCGGCACCGGTGCATCCGGGGTTCAAGGAATATCTGAGCTATATGGCTGACCTGTATAAGCAGGGGCTGCTGGACAAAGAATTTGCAGTGAATAAAGATGCTACACTAAAGGAAAAGTTCACGAGCGGCCGGGTCGGTGTGATTCCGCTTGCCTGGTATGATATCCCGGGCATTGCAGATGCCCTGACCAAGAACTTTCCGGATGCCAAATATGCTTATGTTCCAGCCTTGAAGGGTAAGGATGGGCAGGCGGGTATAGGGATGAGCGGCGGCTTTGACCGGCTGACCTTTATTCCAAAGTCCTCGAAGCACCCGGAGGACGCGATCAAGTGGATCAATGCCAAGCTGGACAAAGAGACCTTCAAGCTGATCGCCATTGGCGAGGAAGGCAAGCATTTCACTTACAAAGACGGTGTGTACAGTCCGATTTTGCCCCTGTTTACCGATGAGCGCGGACTGGCGAGCAACTATGTGACCGGAATTGATGAGAAGCTGTATCCCGTCTACTGGCAGGCCCGTGTGCAGAAAGACCCGCGTTTGTTCGCAGGCTTCACCTTCCTGAACAAGGAAATTCCGGCGGAATTCCGAATCTCTGATCCGCTGGCATTGGCTCCATCTTTACCGGAGTATTCCAAGAACAACGCTTCGCTGAATCAGATGATCAATGATTTTGCTGTAAAAGTGATTGTTGGCGAGGAATCTACCGATGCAGTGGCCGCATTCGTTGAGAAATACAATGCCGCCGGTGGTGAAGCCAGCGCCAAGGAAGTCAATGAGTGGTATGCGTCAGTGAAGAAATAGTCGGGAGGGAAACGCATGAACAGCTACAGAATGCGGAAAAACGAAATTCCGCTTCAGGATTCCTGGGATGTTATTGTAGTGGGCGGAGGTCCGTCCGGGTGTACTGCGGCGGCCGCGGCAGCTCGGGAAGGGGCAAAAACGCTGCTGATTGAAGCCACAAGCAGCCTTGGCGGAATGGGAACCTCGGGACTGGTGCCGGCGTGGTGTCCCTTCTCTGACATGGAGTCGATGATCTACAGAGGGCTGGCGATGAAGGTATTTGAAACTCTGAAGGCGAAGATGCCGCATGTAAGCAAGGACGCTATGGACTGGGTGCCCATTGAGCCTGAGAAGCTGAAGGTGGTCTATGATGAGCTGGTCCAAGGAGCGGGGGCCAAGGTTCAGTTCATGACACAGCTGGGTGCGGTAGATACAGATGAGGATGGTAATGTGACAGCACTGATTACAGCCAGTAAAAGCGGGCTTCAAGCCCTGAAGGCCAAGGTGTATATTGACTGTACGGGTGATGCGGATGTTGCCGCTTGGGCGGGAGCGGAATATCTGAAAGGAGATGCGGATACCGGTGAGCTGATGCCGGCCACACACTGTTTCACGCTGGGCAATGTGGATGAGTATGCGTACCTCCATGGCCCGATGCTCCATAACAACAACAAGACCAGTCCGATATATGATATTCTCGGTTCCGGCCGCTATCCCCTGATCCCGGATGCGCATATCTGCAACAATATTATTGCTCCCCGAACGGTTGGCTTCAATGCAGGACATTTGTGGGAAGTGGATAATACGGATGTTCTATCCATATCGGAGGCGCTGATACAGGGACGCAAGCTGGCCGCGGCCTACAGGGATGCTCTTGCTGAATATCAGCCTGCCTCCTTCGGGAACTCGTTCGTAGCCAATACGGGATCATTGATGGGCGTGCGGGAGACACGGAGAATTACTGGAGATTATGTGCTCAGTGTGGATGATTACGTCAGCCGCCGCAGCTTCGCCGATGAAATTTGCCGTAACAGCTATTTCATTGATATTCATGGAACAGAGAAGGAGGAGAAGCAGGCTGGAGGCAAGCAGGAAGTGATTAAGCGCTATGGTCCGGGAGAATCCCATGGGATTCCCTACCGTTGCCTGACCCCCCGTTCGCTCAAAAATGTGCTGGTTGCCGGGCGCTCCATTTCCTGTGTACGTGAAGTGCAGGGCAGCGTCAGAGTTATGCCTGTCTGTCTGGCAATGGGTGAGGCCGCCGGGATTGCCGCTGCCATGGCTGCCATACAGCCCCTGCCTGATGTCCATGCGGTAGATACGATATCCCTTCGCAGACGGCTGCGGGAGGAAGGCGCATATCTGCCGCTTACGGAAGCCGAGGCAGAGGCATCAGCCGCTGCAACGACCAAGGGTGGGGAAAGCAGCGGAGGGAACCTTTACCATTAAGCTTACATTCACTTGATGGATCGCTTGAGCGTCCGGTTCCTAAGGATGGCGTTGATCTCACCGCCGGCCAGGATGATGATGGAGCTGATGTACAGCCAGATCAGCAGCACCGTGACCCCGCCGAGGCTGCCGTAGGTCTCAGTGAAACTACTGAACTGATTGACATAGATGGAGAACAGGGTAGAGGTTATGATCCAGCCGAGGGTTGCAAACATCGCGCCGGGCATAACCTCTTTCAGTCTTAGCCTGCGGCTGGGGGCAATCCAGTACAGCAGAGTGAAGACGATGAACATGATGAACAGCGGAACAGCATATTGCAGCAAGTCCCAAATTTTCTGGAAGCCATAAGGCAGATCGACCAGCAGGAAGACCTGTGTTTTCAGCCAGGAGCCAAGCACCAGCAGTAAAATACTGAGCAGCACCACTAATCCGATGAAGAGAGTGGCCAAAAAGGCAATACCGCGTATTTTCCAGAAAACCCTGCTCTCCTCAATATCGTAGGCACGGTTGAGGCCTTTGATGATCGCATTGATTCCTTTGGAGGCGGCCCATAAGGTTGCCAGCATCCCGAAGGACAGCAAGGCCTGGCTACGGCCCTCCGCAACATCCTTCAGAATTTCCTGGATAATCGAGATCGCCTCGGCAGGCATGATCTGCTCCAGATCACGGATCTTATCCTCCACCGAAATATGGGCATAACCAATCAGCGTCATAATGAAGATCAGAAAAGGGAATAAAGACAGGATTAAGTAGTAAGTAAGCTGTGCGCTGATCCCTTGAACATCATCAAGTTTAATCTTTTGATACAGCTCTTTGGAAAAGGAAATGGCTCGTCTGGCGGCAGTCTTCTTCATAAGTCCCTCCTCTGCTTATCCTATAATATGCTTATCGCATATATTTAACTCAACTTCCCAGGTTGGAATCAGTGGGTGGAGCGGGAAAGCGCGTTCGGAGGAAATAAAAACCGCTATTCTAGGCCGGGCAGATGAAAGTAAAGTGCCAGACTCGGGATCTATCGCAGGGGTTCGCCAAAACAAATATGCCAGTGCAGATGTTTGGAATCCTGATACTTTCCCAGATTGGTAGTGACTTTGCAAGCTCCGTATTGTTCGGTCACACGTGCGGCCACTTGTTGGATCACTCGTATCATCTCAAGCAATGTCTCATTGTCGCTTTCCTGCAGCGTGAGCAAAGAAGAAATATGTTTCTTGGGAACGGCGACAATATGAACGGGATAAAAGGGCTTCAAAATGAATCCTCCTTGCCATTCTCTGTTTTCCTTTATATTCTATTTTTAATTTATGATCCCTGTAATGAAGGATATCATAGTATTTGAGGGGAGAGTCGGGTTAAATACAGGCAGGTGCAGAGAATGTTCATGTCTATAGCTTGTGCCCAAAGGAGAATGCAGATGGATTTATCGGAACAGGATTTGAAAAGAATCCGAAATTGGGTGTACCGCAATGCCCGGCCGGTTGACCTGGCGCGATGGAAGTTTCACTTCGAGAAGGGACCAGCAGATGCTGTACTTTCTGCCCTATCGGCCTATCAGAATGAGGATGGCGGGTTCGCTCATGCCCTCGAGGCGGATTCGTGGAACCCTTGTTCGGCTCCGATTCAGACTGCTAACGCAGTAGAGAAACTGCTGGAGATACATTGGGAGGATGGATCACATCCAGTGATTCAAGGGATTCTGAAGTATCTTGACAGTGGAGCTGAGGTGGAGGGGAAGGCGTGGAAGAATGTTGTTGAATCAAATAACATTTATCCGCATGCGCCATGGTGGAACACAAACTCGAACAGCACAGCCCACAGTATGTTCAATCCTACAGCCATTCTGGCCGGATTTATCCTGAAGTATGCGGATAGAAGCAGCAGACTCTATCCACGAGGGATGGAGATTGCCAGAGAATTGAGTGTGTTTTTCCTCACAGACCCTGGGATTGAGATGCATCCGCTTAAATGTATCGTTACTCTCATCGAGTGCATCTCGGAGGCGGGGTTGCAGGAACAATTGCCCTATGCCCGGCTTCAGGCAGCTGCTGTGGAGCAAATTACAGCATTAATTAAGCGGGAAGCCGGGGAGTGGAGCGGCTACAGCTGCAGACCCTCGGTATTTATCCAATCACCGGAAAGCCCGGGTTATGCAGACAATGCTGCTCTTCTTCATAAGGAGCTGGACTATCTTCTTCAGACAAGAAATGAGGAAGGCGTCTGGAATTTGACCTGGAACTGGGACGCCTTTGAGCGGGAGTTCGCCATCAGCGAAAACTGGTGGAAAACGCATATCGTGATTGAGAATGTGCTGCTGCTGCGCGCGTTTGGCCGTTATTCGCCGTCTTTTAGGAATTCCTGCTCATAAATGGCCCGCACCTTCGCAAGGACAGCAGCGCTGTGGTCAGGGAACTTCAGCTCGGTGATCCGGTCCTTCATCAGAAAAACACCGGGCTGCTTGCTGTGCTGGCCTAAGGCTGCATTGTACAGTAGTCCGGCACCATGGCTCGGGTGAGGGAAGAAGAGCTTGATGATCGGCTTCAGCCAGAAGGGCAATCCTGAGTTTTTGCCGCTTCTGATGGTATTATTACCTCCCGGATCGGCGCTGCGGATCAGGATGCCTTCCGCAGCCAGCTGAGGGGCAAGCTCATGGGTCCAGAGCGAGAGGGCCAGCTTGGAGGCTGCATACGGACCGAAAAGCTTTTTAAATTCAGTGGGATGCTCCAGCGAGTCCGGGTTAAATCGCTTCATGGTCATAAATGCATTGGACGAGGTGTTGACTACGGTTTTTAATTGTCCTTTCTGGAGAAGCGCTTTGAGCTCCATGGTAATCAAATACGGCGCGACGGTCTGGAGATCGAAATGCATTTCACGTCCTTGCTTAGAGTTGCTCAGTTCATGGAAGCTGCCGCCCGCATTGTTGAACAGCAGATCGATCCTCTGTTCTTTACTTTTAATCTCATTCAAGGCACGTCTCAGTGTGGTGAAGTCACTAAGGTCGGCTTTGTAGATCCGTAGCTGCCCGCTTTTCGCGGCCCCGGTGAAGAATGGATCTTCAATAGGAAAGCCAGAACGGATCAAGGCAATAATCTGCCAGCCTTCTGCCAGCATTTTGCGGGTCAATTCAAGTCCTATGCCGTTGTTCGCACCTGTAATCAGCGCTGTTCCGCGGTACTGTTGTCCTGTAGTCATTTGTCATTTCTCCTTTGGAGTGAGTCGCAGGCTGCTGAAATAAGCTGAAGGCCTGGCGGTTAATGCGCTCAGTGTATAACTTGGAGCCGACTCCAAGTCAAGCAGAGGATTTTTAAACAAACTCAAGATTGACTTGGAGCTGACTCCAGGTTATATAATGAATAGACACAGTTCAAAATAATCGCGGAAGGTGATCCTATGAGCGAAGCTGGTGTCAACACCGGTGTTGATATGCTGCATGGTTATTCCATTAAACAAACCTCGGAGATTACGGGGATTACAGAGGATACGATACGGTATTATGAGAAGATTGGGTTGCTGCCCCGGGCGCAGCGTAAGGAAAACAGCCACCGTATCTACAGCGGCCACGATATTGAGACCATGAAGCTGATCACCTGCCTCAAAAAAACAGGGATGTCACTGGATGATATGCGCCCTTACCTGGACTTGTCACTGGATTCCAATTTGTCTGAATATCCGGAACTGCATGAGATGATATTAAACCATAAGCAAAAAATACTGGATCAGATCGCATCCTTGCAACAAATTGTAGATTTGATTGATAGCAAAATAGACCAGAACTTTCTTGGGCCGCAGGAATGTGAGCTGACCGGAGATCGGAAGAAAATGCCTGTGCGCCGGACAATCCGATAATAGGCAGTAGGCTCCAGCCCATAGGTTGGGGCTTTTTTCATTGCCGGATCCGGACAGTCTGCTTAGAATGAAAGAAATTCGTAAGACTATGCATTTGGGAGGAGTTACAGATGACACAAATGATTTGCTCTCCGTCAAAATATATTCAGGGGAAAGGCGAGCTCTCGCAGCTTGGACGCTATTGCGCACTGCTCGGAGCGAAAGGAGCCTATGCGATCGTAGATCCCTATATCCTCTCTGTATATGGGCAAGAGGTTGCTGATAGCTTTGAGCGTGCGGCTCTCCCTGTGGTTCAGCATGAATTCCGGGGGGAGTGTTCGATGGAGCAAGTAGAACAACTTATTGGCGGACTTGATTTGGGCATTGGTGTGATTGTCGGTATCGGTGGCGGGAAAACTCTGGATACGGCAAAAGCGGTCAGCCACTTCGCGGAGTTGCCTGTGGTCCTCGTGCCAACGGTGGCTTCCACCGACGCACCCTGCAGTGCCCTGTCCGTACTATACACGGAGGATGGTCAATTGGACCGTTACCTGCACTTGCGGCGTAGTCCGGATGTGGTGGTTGCCGATGTGGATATCATCGCCAAGGCTCCGGCCAGACTGCTCGCTGCCGGAATGGGCGATGCCTTATCAACCTATTATGAGGCTAGAGCCTGCCGCCGCTCGGGTGCGGTTACTGAGGCCGGAGGAACCGGCTCCATTGCCGCCTTCGCTCTGGCCGGTGCTTGCCGTGACACTCTGCTTGCCTATGGAGCCGAGGCGCTGCGGGATTGCCGGGAAGGTATCGGCTCAGATGCGGTTGGGCGCATTGTCGAAGCCAACATTTATCTCAGCGGTATTGGTTTTGAGAGTGGCGGATTAGCTGCAGCTCACGCCATCCATAATGGGCTTACGGTGCTCGAGGAATGCCGGCATGTGCTTCATGGGGAGAAGGTCGCGTTCACGACACTTGTGCAGCTGATGCTTGAGCAGGCACCGCAAGAGGAGATCGTAGAGGTAATCTCATTTTGCCGGATGGCTGGCCTGCCGTTCACCTTAAGTCAACTGGGGTTGTCCGGCACTCCGGAGGAGCGCCTTATGACCGCTGCTGAAGCGAGCTGTGCAGAAGACAATCCGATGGGGAATATGCCTTTTACTGTGACTCCACAGCAGGTGCTGGATGCTATTCTTGCCGCAGATCGGCGGGGACAGCAGGTCTTGGAGGGCGATTGTTAATAATTACGTAGCCGTCCTGTACATATTTATCCTTTGGGTTCCAAACAATGAGAACTATGGTTGTAGAACTCGAAGGAGGATTCCTTATGAATAAGGGCTATCGTTTGGTTAAACGTACCATGATGTGTCTTATTGCGTTAGTAGTTATACTAACCACACTGTGCATTGCTGTACCACCCGCTCAAGGGAAGGAGATTGCACAAGACCCTGGCGGAATGCAGAAACATCCTGGCGTACTGCTGGCGGAGCCCGTTCCGCCCAGTGGCGGCCGAAGCACACGTGTACAGCCAGCGGAGAACATTTCGGGTCACAGCCGTGTAGCCATGATCATTGATGATTTTGGCAACGGGATGCGGGGGACGGATGAGATGTTCGCGCTGCCTGTGAAATTCACGGTGGCGGTCATGCCATTCCTCCCGACTTCGGAGAAGGATGCAAGGCGTGCACATGAGCAGGGCCTGGATGTGCTGGTGCATTTGCCCATGGAGCCGAATAAAGGCAGACCGGAATGGCTGGGGCCTGGAGCCGTCCTGACACGGATGAGCGATACAGAGGTACGCCAGCGGGTGGAGGCTGCACTGGATAATATTCCGTTCGCCATCGGGATCAACAATCACATGGGTTCCAAAGTGACCGGGGATGAGCGGGTCATGGGCATTATTCTGAGCGTATGCAAGGAGCGTGGCTTGTTCTTTGTCGACAGTCATACCAACTACCGCTCGATTGCCGGAAGGATGGCTAGGGAGATGGGACTTCCTCCGGTGGAGAATCACATTTTTCTGGATGATGTCCATACCTCAGGCCATGTGATGAAGCAAATGCGGCTAGTGCAGGAAAGGGCGAAGAGTCAAACATATTGTGTGACGATCGGACATGTCGGCGTTCAGGGAAAAGAGACCGCCGCAGGCATCCGCAGCGGTATTGCAGAATTGAAAGACAGTGTTGAATTTGTAGGGATTTCGGATCTGGTCAAGGACCAGTGGAAATGGAATTCCAGTCTCACACTTCCATAAGGTAGGCAGCGATGCCGCCCGCGATGGCTTCGGCAATTTCCTCCTGGCCTTTCGGGGTACACAGTTTGTCCCGGTCTGCTGCACTGCTAATGAATCCCGCCTCAACGATAACCGTTGTGGCGGTTATTTTGTTGAGCAGATAAAAGGGTTTGCCGGGTCTGGGTGATTCATTTACATCGTAGAGCTGGTTCAGCTGATCTTGAATAGACCTGGCGAGCAGGAAGCTGCGGCCCTCCTGGCGGTACAGCACCAATGGCCCATGTTTCGCCGGAGAAGGCGCCCAGTTGATATGAATGCTGACCACCAGGTTCGCAGGCAGGGTCTCGGCCAGCTCTTTGCGCTGAGCCAGATCACGCAAATGACGGGAGGAGCTGCGCAGCCAGCGGTTATCATCACTGGGAGCGTAATCCCCGGTCCGGTTCAGAATGACGTCAAAACCGTCACTGCGCAGCAGCAGAAACAGGCGGCGGGATATCGCCAGCGTAATATCTTTTTCCAGAATGCTGCCATGCGAGGTGCCGCCGTCAATGCCCCCATGTCCCGCATCAATCAGAATGATCCGCTGATCGTGGCCGAGTATTTGTTGGCGTTCCGGCTTCCCGTCTGCTTTTGGAGATACAGGAAGCGGTTGTGCTCCCGCAGCCGTTCCTGACAATAACGAGAGCAGCAGTCCTGCAACTGCGAGTAGCAACCATAAAGGCCTTGTCAGTCTCAGGCAGGGGCTTGCTCTCAGCAGTATTTTCAAGTGATACGAGCTCCTCAAGTGAATAACCTCCTTGTCTGGGCGGGTCAATTGGATGGATTCTTTGTTAGATTGTGCCATAGCTGTCCAAGCTATACGGAACAAAGTGCAAAGGTTTAGCATAAGGGATTTTGGAGCAGACTAGAAATATGATGCTTGAAGCAAGCGTAATGGGACTTCTGAATCAGGGAAACAGGAGGTGATCCGTATGGCTTCCGGGGGAGATGATCTGGTGAAGTACATCACGGAGAAGGTAGTCGTCTATATGGAAGACCCGAAGGCCAGCAGGGAACGGAGAAAGGCTGAAAAGCAGCCCTGGTCGGAAAAATGGTTCGGCATGCTCCCGCTAGGCTGGTCCATATGGCGCAGCAATTGGTCGCGAAACAGTAAGAAATAGAGCAGTACTGACTCGCTTCGCTGTAACGCGTCAAGCCTAGAAGGTTCACCGCAGGCATACACGGTTCAGCCTTATACAACACATCTTAAGTAAAGAACCTTCCCATGCCTCTACTTCTGGCATCGGGAAGGTTCTTTGTGTGTACATATGGACATGTTAGCATTACCTCATTTAGGGCCAGAACCTGCCGATACTGCTCCAGAAGTGAAGCCTAGTGCGGCATTGCCAGAAGAAGGAAGCTTGTGCAAGGTACCGCTATGCTGAAGCGCCCCGAAGGGAAGATACCGTCTGCCTTCCGGTCCGGAAGCGGCGTACAGGATGCTGGAGCTAGCGCTAGCCGTGCCGATGCCAGAGTCAGCTGTCCGCCAGCTCTGAAAACCGGTAATCATAAAGGGAGCCCCCAATGCATCATTTCGGCCTCGGGATTGGAAGGCCAAACTGCCGCCTGAGGCTAGCGTCAGGGCGAGTTTGTCGGTGCTGAGATTGGCCAGTGGCGGTGCCGACAGCCAGATCAAATCGGCATAGGGATCATCCTGCCCCTCCGTCAGGTAGACGGGAAGGGGAGAAAAAGCTGTATCCAGGCTGGATAGGGTGCCGCTTCCGGCAGATTTGCCATGCAGAACATCATCCGCTTGGCTGGGACTCCAAGGCAGAACCTGTAATAGGGATGCATTAATATAGAATGTCTTGCTGTCGATCGTTAATTTCCATACGGGCAGCATTGGAGCATAGAGCGCGTCAAGTTCAAGCTTTCCGGAAAAATGGGAGGGGATAAGTTCCTGCTGCACCAGAAACTGGCGCAGATCCTGCATGCTGTAGGGGAGGCCGTAGCTGCCGGCTCCATACTCACTAAGCACATAACCGCCTTGTTCTGCAGCGGTGATAATCAAATAGCCGATCCGTTGCTCTCCGTTCATCACATTAACCAGCCAGCTATGGGTTCCAGGACCGAGGGGGAAATACTCGGTGCTGGCATGTTTCCAGCCCGTGAAGGGAGGATTGGCCGACAGCTTGCTAATCGTTTGACTGGCGAAATCCTGCAAGGATTCCGGTGAGGCAACGGGTGTCATCTCAAGTAAAGGCAAATAGGCTTTGGAGACCGCTTGTGTGACGGTCACCCGGGTCCCTGTGGCTGACAGCTCCGCAGGGAATGCAGAGCTGGCTGAGAACAGCATCAGACCCAGACACAGGCAGAGAAGGAGGCGTGCACGGTATCCGAGAGCGTCCTTCTGCCTAGTTTTTATCTTCATTTGGCGTTCACCTTTCTTAAAATATAAGGATTAATATGTTTCACGCTATAAATCATCCTTCTATTTCTCGCTGAATCGAATACCGTCCATAAAAGGATGGCGAAGCCGTTTCCACTTGTCGGAAGTACTGATTGTATTGTAGAGGACAAGCTCTGAAAAGGCTGTTGCTTGCTGTCCGCGGCGGTGCAGGAATTCCGCTGTTTTTTTGCCTGCTTTTAGCGAGCCGGGTCGCATCTTATGTGCTCCGCAGATGGAACAAGCCGTAGGTGACGGCAGAAACTGCAATCTGCGGCTCATACTGCCAGGCTGTCTCCTTGCGGCGGCGGTTGTACTGCTCAAGGATCGCCAGCCGTTTCTCCTCATCCTGCTCCTTAAGCAGCTCCTCATAATAGATATCTACAATGCTCAGCTCCAGCCGCAGCCGTTCACGCGCTTCCTCGGCCCAGGTGTAGTCCAGCAGAGCCAGCTTGGAAGTAAGATAGCCCTCCAGCTTGTCGGCTCCGGCAGCAAGGCTCAGCCCGGAGGGCTCTATGTGAATATTTTCGGGTAAGCGCGGCGTCAATTCACGTGACCCCAGCTTCGCTTCGAAGTCCGGGACAATCAGGCCGGAGGTGAGCGAGACGCCGATGAAATGCAGCTCCTCCCGCTTCAGGTCACAGCTCATTTCCACTTTGTAGCAGACGGCGAGCCAAGGCTCATAGGCTGCCGAGAATAAGGTCATCCGCTGTCTGCTTCCCGGATCCTCGAAGAGCTGCAGGCATTTGCCTTCCTCCCGGGCGGCTGACCAGATCTGCCCCAGCCGCTTGCTGCCGTAGGTGACGTCCTCGCGTCTGATCATGCCGGGACCGATCCGGGGGAGTGGCGGAACGAACCCGAAGAAGCGGGCAAGGATGCTGTCCTGCGGATCAGCCGAGCCCTCCGGTGGTGCCGTCCCGGCTAGAGGCCCGCCGGTAGTGGTGCCGCCGGTGTCCGCCCCGGCTTCCATCCCGGCCGCGCCAGCTCCGGCCGGCAGTCCAGCCGCGGCTGTGCGGTCCCCCGCTCCGCGCGGCTGTCTGGAGGTCGGGGCCGCCTGAGCGGCTGCCGCCAAATGATCGTATTTCTCCGGATCGAAGACGAAGGTGAACGACAGCGTTTCCGGCGGGGTGCCCGTCCGCTCGACAAACCCCCAATAATAAGGCCGGTCTGTGAGCATCCGGTCCGCGCGCGGCGAGAGCTTCACCGTCACATGCAGTGGCGACACTTCGATAATCGAGCACTCTGTGGCCTCCAGATAATCCATGACTTGCTTTCGCACTTCCTGTGGCGTAAGTGTCATGCTCCAGCCTCGCTTTCGTCCCGTACTCCGTGTGTCAGCTCGCTCAGCGATTCGCCGATATGGTCCAGTCCACTGCGCAGCTCCTCGTCGCTGCGGGCTTCGAGCATGATCTTGTACAGGCTTTTCTCCAAAGATTCCTTCTTCTCAAAACGTTCCAGAATAACATCCAGTCCGCCGATGACCATCTCAAACATATTGATCTTCTCATGCAGCAGATGAAGGATATGCTCCTCAATGGTGCCTTCCGTCGAAAGATTGTAGATCACCACATCATTCTCCTGTCCCAGCCGGTGTACACGGCCAATCCGCTGCTCCACCCGCATCGGATTCCAGGGCAGATCAAAATTGATCATATGGTGGCAGAATTGCAGGTTGATGCCTTCGCCTCCGGCTTCGGTGGCAATCATCACCTGGGCGCGGCCGCGGAAGAGATCCATCATCCAGTCTTTTTTGCCCCGGTTCATGCCGCCGGAGTAGGTTACGCACTGGAGACCGTGATCGCGGAAGTACTGGAGCAGGTACTCCTGAGTAGCCCGATATTCGGTGAAGACAATTACTTTTTCGTTCATCCCCCGGATCAGCTCCATGGTTTTCTCAGCTTTTGTGTTCGTCTTGACCGTCCGGAGGGTCTGGAGCAGCTCCATCATCCGCTCGCGTTTTGGCGAGTCGGCCGGAAGCTTTTTGATCAGGTTGACCAGGGTGATAAATACGGCATCACGGCTACTGCACACCTCGCGCTGAAGCGTGACCAGGGAGAGCATGCTGCTGAGATTGCCGCCCGCTTCCTGATACTGGTCTTTGACAAAGGCGGTAACCCCGTCATATAATACTTTCTCCTCCGGTGAGAGCGTGAGCGGAATATTGCGCACTTTGCGCTTTGTGAAGTTGACCGGACCTTCGCCGCGGCGGTTGCGGATCATGACCTTGGATAGCTCGCCCCGCAGCTGAACCTCATTCTTCGGCTGGCGCTTGTCTACCACGAAATTAGTGGCGAAGTCCCCCTGATTTCCGAGCTGACCCGGCTTCAGCAGCGTGATTAGATTGAACAGCTCACCCAGATCATTCTGAACCGGCGTGGCGGTGAGCAGGAGACAATATTTTTTGCGCAGCTGCTGGACGAAGAGATAATTAGTTGATTTCTTGTTCTTGAGTTTATGGGCTTCGTCAATAATCAGCATGTCGTATTCATGATTCAGCAGTATTTCCTTATGCGGATCCCGCTTAGCGGTATCCATGGAGGCGACTACAATAGAGTTATCCCATGAGTAGGCTTTCTTCTGGGCTACTGCAGAAATGCCAAATTTGGTGTTCAGCTCGCGTACCCATTGAAGCACCAGTGATGCAGGAACGAGAATGAGGACCCTTGTCACAAGCCCCCGTACCAGATATTCCTTGAGCACCAGCCCGGCTTCAATCGTCTTGCCAAGCCCTACCTCATCGGCGAGGATGGCGCGCCCGGACATTTGGAATAGTACCTTGTGAGCGGTATCGAGCTGGTGGGGGAGCGGGGAGAGCCCGGACAAATGCTTCATACACTGCAGCTCATCAAAGCTGGTTACGAGCCCGGATTTCTCACCTTGAATGGCCAACCGGGATAGTCTCCAATTGCCCCAAGGGCCGCCCTTCTCCAGACTTGACTCTAATTCATCCAGCCATTTTCGCTCGAATGACAGAGGTACAGGCAGCACGCTATCGTTGGTCGGGTCCTCTTCCGGTAATGGATTACGGAATAATTGCGTCATGTTGCAGCCTCCTCCGGCGCTTGGTTCATATGGGAATGTGTAGCAGTAGTATGCTCTTAAAAGAAAGGTTTCATAACCTGCTATTTTCGGTCCGATGTTGTAAAATAGCGAGCAAGAGGGAGTAAATGTGCCATCTTTTGCCGAAATTTCGCTGAGAGGCTCCTATTTTCGAAAAAGACCTTCCACACAATATGTGGTATAGTTTAAAAGCTGACTGACACAATATATTGTTACAAATGCTTGAAATTTTGATTACACCGGGCAATTTTCGGTTATTTTTTATTGACAAGAGGATCTTTCTGCGTCCAAGCCGGGTGCAGTCACAATCCGCCGAGTTCCGGTTGGAATATGAGGGTTATACCGCTCCGTGAGGCCGGCCGATCCTTATATTTCTTGAAATATAAGGATTTATATGTTTCACGCTATAAATCATCCTTATATTTCACGCTGAAACGGATTCTGTCCCTTAAAAGGACGGCGAAGCCGTTTCCACTTGGAGAGTTTTACATATCACAATATCCGGGAGGTTTTTCTATTGAGTACAGTGGAACGCAAACAGCGTCTTGAAGGTCTGAGCGAAAAAATATTTTTGGACCGTTATGCCTGGAAGGATGCAGACAACAACAATGCCAAGGTAGGCGATGTTGTGCTCGTGCTGACGAAAGACGATCCGAAGTTCCCTACCAAGGAAGTCGGGGAAATTGTTGAACGGAGCGGCCGTACGGTAACTGTAAAAACGCGCAGTGGCGAGCTTGTACAGTCAGATGTGGAGAAGCTTACACTTAACATAGAAAAGACCCCGGAGGAAATGTGGGACCGGCTCGCATCCGCCATGGCTTCAGTAGAGAAAACCCCTGAGCTTCAGGAAGAATGGACAGGCAAATTCCGGTCTATTCTGGATGACTGGAAGCTTGTTCCGGGCGGACGCATTGCAGCAGGTGCCGGGGCAAGTGAAGAACTGACCCTGTTCAACTGTTATGTCGTTCCTTCGCCAAAAGACAGCCGTGGGGGCATTATGCAGACGCTGTCTGAAATGACTGAGATCATGGCCCGCGGCGGCGGCGTAGGCATTAACCTGTCCTCGCTTCGCCCGCGCCGCGCTATCGTAAGAGGTGTCAATGGTTCGTCCAGCGGATCCGTATCCTGGGGCGGATTGTTCAGCTACACCACTGGACTAATTGAACAAGGCGGAAGCCGACGCGGCGCGCTGATGCTGATGATCAATGACTGGCACCCCGATGTGGTTGATTTCATTACCGTGAAGCAGACGATGGGTCAGGTGACGAACGCCAACCTGTCGGTATGCGTGAGCAACGCTTTTATGAAGGCAGTGAAGGAAGATCTGGACTGGGAGCTGGTATTCCCGGATACGACAGATCCGGATTACGATACCATTTGGGACGGCGATCTGGATAAATGGAAGGCCGACGGCCGGGCCGTGATTCCTTACCGCACAGTCAAGGCGCGTGAGGTATGGCATACCATTATTGAATCGGCATGGAAATCGGCGGAGCCGGGTGTTGTATTCATGGAGTACTACAACCAGATGTCCAACAGCTGGTATTTCAACCCGATTATTTGCACCAATCCATGCGGCGAGCAGGGTCTTCCGGGCTGGGGCGTATGTAATCTGTCCGCCATCAACCTCTCCAAGTTCTATGATGCGGAGAATCATGATGTGGATTGGGCCGATCTGGCGACAACCACCCGCTATTCTGTACGTTTTCTGGACAATGTTATCGACAAGACTCCTTACCACTTCCCGGAAAATGAAGCGAACCAGAAGCTGGAACGCCGTGTAGGTCTGGGCACCATGGGTCTGGCCGAGCTGATGATTAAGCTGAACATCCGTTATGGCAGCCCGGAATCCTTGGAGTTCCTGGACAAGCTCTACGGTTTCATGGCACGTGAAGCTTACCTGGCCTCGTCCGGAATTGCCGGCGAGAAGGGTTCGTTCCAGGCCTTTGACACAGAGAAATATCTGCTCAGCGGATTCATGAAAAATATCACCGAAACCTACCCGGAAGTCGGCGAGTCCATCCGCAAGCACGGCATGCGCAATGTTACCGTGATCACCCAGGCACCTACAGGCAGCACAGGTACGATGGTAGGCACATCGACCGGCATCGAGCCGTATTTCGCCTTCAAATATTTCCGCCAGAGCCGTCTCGGCTACGACGAGCAGTTCGTGCCGATTGCCCAGGAATGGCTGGAAGCCCATCCGGGTGAGGAGCTTCCTGACTACTTCGTAACTTCGATGGATCTGTCAGCGAAGGATCATATCCGCGCACAAGCAGCGATCCAGCGCTGGGTGGACAGCTCGATCTCCAAGACGGCGAACTGCCCGTCCGATTTCACCGTTGAGGAAACGGCAGAATTGTACGAAATGGCCTTCGATCTGGGTTGCAAAGGCGTAACGATCTACCGTGACGGCAGCCGTGACGTACAGATTCTGGAGACGTCGAAGAAGGAAGACAAGAAGGAAACTCCGGCAGTGGAAGCCGCAGCTCCAGCCGCTGAACCTGCTGCACCGGCTGTAACAGCCAGCGCAGTTGTATCGGCAGCTCCAGCACCGCAAGCCAGCACCGCAGGCAGCGGAGACAAGCAATACAAAAAACGCCCGCAGGTCCTGCGCGGCGCTACCTATAAGATCAACACGCCATTCGGTATGGCGTATATCACCATTAACGACCTGGATGGCATTCCGGCCGAAATCTTCCTGAATGTCGGCAAGGCCGGCTCCGACGTCTTCGCCATGGCCGAAGCGCTGGGCCGTGTCTGCTCGCTGTTCCTCCGCTATGGCGACCATGGCGAGAAGGTTGAGCTGCTCATCAAGCATCTCAAGGGCATCGGCGGCTCCGGCGCCATCGGCTTTGGCGCGAACCGTGTCGAGTCCATCGCAGACGCAGTAGCCAAAGCCCTGGAAACCCATGTGCAGAACAACGCCCATGAAGACGATGCACCTGCTCCAATCGCGGCTACTCTGGAGCTTGATTTCAATGAAGCTTTGAATGCAGAATTGAACTCAAGCGTGCCAGCGGCAACCTCCACGGATGACGGTCACGGCGGCCACGGTACACATAGCCACGCCACCGCCTCCCGCGACCTCTGCCCATCCTGCGGCAGCGCCTCGCTGATTAACATTGAAGGCTGCAAGACCTGCAGCAATTGCGGGTATAGCCGGTGCGGGTAAGGATAGGGGTTTAGGAGATATTCTTAGTGTGTGTGAGGGATCACCAAAGCTGCAAAAACGACCACAAATGATGATAAAAGTGGATCATGAAAGATGATAATACATTCAATATAATGCAAAATAAAAGTCCCGATTAGGAATTTCCTATATCGGGACTTTTATTTTGTGATAAATAATGTTTATAAACTACCATACCAAGCGTCATCGACAGGCTCCAACCATTCGGTTTCGCCGTCACCAGTTTTAAGCAACTTTGCAGGTTTTCCTTTTTCCTGATACCAACCCTCACCACCTGTAACTAATAAAACCCGCCCAACTTTATGTGAATGCTAGTTATTACGGGCGCCGGGGGCAAAGGTCACGTTTCCGATCGCCTTTAAAATTAGCTTCAACTTTTTTTCCTAATGGAAAAATGGTGCTGCTCTATAATTGTTCATTTGACATCATGGACATCCTCTCTATTTTTATTCTTTATAGATTTCCTTAGCGATATTAAAAGCGGACCAAGCTTTGGGCCAACCGGCATAGAACGAAAGGTGTGTAATGATCTCTGCAATTTCTTCTTGGGTGATTCCATTTGCTTTCGCTTTATGAAGATGTGGAGTTAACTGTTCAAAGTTTCCTCCTGAGATTAGAGCTGCTACTGTAATCATGCTGCGATCGCGGGGAGAAAGTTCTTCCTCCCTTGACCAAACCTCACCAAACAATACATCATCGTTCAGTTCAGCAAATTTAGGTGCAAATTCTCCCAGCTTGTCTCTTCCTGCAGTTTGTTTCTCTGCCATTTTTACCATCCTCCATTCAAGTATTTGCTGCAACATCATCTAGTGTATACCTTCAAGTGGACTTTACCGCAAGTAGGGATCAATAATTATCGATCTATTCGTGCCCGAAAATATTTGACTTCAAGTTAACTTTAAGTTGTAAGCTGATCTGAGACAGGGGGATTAGCCATGCAAACTATTGATCAACAAAAGCTAACAGGAGAACGCGCACTATTTAAGAGCAAGAATCTTTTGATTAAAAACTCTACTTTTGCGGAAGGTGAATCACCGCTGAAGGAAAGTGCAGATATTACTATCCACAACAGTTTTTTTAAATGGAAGTATCCGCTATGGTATTGCCAGAACATTAGCTTAAAGAGAACAACTCTTCAGGAAATGGCACGCTCAGGAATCTGGTACAGTCATCATATTTATATGAATGACAGTATCATTGAAGCACCCAAGACATTTCGCAGGGCAAGTGATATCTGTCTGAATCATGTGGATATGCCTAATGCAGAGGAGACGCTATGGAACTGCAAGGATATTGAATTGTTACATGTAACTGCAAGAGGAGATTATTTTGGGATGAACAGCGAAAATATCAGAGTGGATGATTTAACTTTGACAGGAAACTATGCTTTTGATGGTGCGAAAAACATAGAAATCCGTAATTCGCGGCTACTCTCAAAAGATGCATTTTGGAACTGTGAAAATGTCACGGTATATGATTCGTTGATCACCGGAGAATATTTAGGCTGGAATTCCAAAAACATTACGTTTATTAACTGCACTATTGAGAGTAATCAGGGAATGTGTTACATGGAGAACGTGGTAATTGAAGATGGGAGCATAATCAATACGGATTTGGCCTTTGAATATTCCTCTATTAATGTGACAACAACTACAATGATTGACAGTGTCAAAAATCCAATCTCCGGAATCATTAAAGCGAATGGGATTGGTGAATTAATACTGGACGATGAAGAAGTAGTTATTTCAAATACTAAATATGAGTTGAGCTGAATGATCAAATAAAATGAGCTTCTCAGCAAAGCGGATATTTATATTTCTGATATTCTTTGATGCAATATGTAAAGCTTGGAAATACCGGTATGGATGTATCTAGGATTTGCCTTGGTTGTATGGGATTTGGAGACGCAGGGCGGGGGCAGCACCCATGGGTGCTTGATGGAGAGCATACACGGACAGTCATAAAAAAAGCCTTAGAGCTTGGAATTAATTTTTTTTGATACGGCGAATGTTTATGCAGGTACAAGTGAGGAATTTGTAGGACGGGCTCTAAAACAATATGCGAATCGTGATGAAATTGTCCTTGCGACGAAGGTGCATTTCCGAATGATGAAGGTCCTAATGGTGCAGGACTCTCCCGAAAAGCGATCATGAGTGAGATTGACAAGAGCCTCATGCGATTAGGTACCGATTATGTGGATTTGTATCAAATTCTTGAAACTGGGAGAATTATTTTTGCAATATTGCTCACAGCTTGTAGAGAACGGGAACCAGTCGCTGAAGTGTCCGAAGTACAGAGTGCGAAAATTAAGATGACTGTAAATGGCGAAGAAATCATAGCCACAATGTACGACAATCCTACCAGCCGGGACTTTTTAAGCGGGCTTCCCTTGACGTTGACCTTTGAGGATTACAACAGAACAGAAAAAATCAGTTACCTCCCGAATACTCTCACGACGGAGGAAGCGCCGGATGGCTTCAATCCTTCAGTAGGTGATCTGACCTTATATGCACCATGGGGAAATTTAGCTGTCTTTTATAAGGATTTTGGCTATTCCAGTGGTCTCGTTCCATTAGGTAAGATAGACTCAGGAATGGAGGCATTCACAGGCATGAATGGTGACTTCACCGTACCATTGAAATTTTAAAATAAATGCAATCAGGAGGAACCATGGAATTAAGAGTACTTCGGTATTTTCTAACAGTAGCCCGTGTTGAAAATATTACGCATGCTGCTACTATCCTGCATGTTACACAGCCTACGTTAAGCAGACAGCTGGCCGATCTTGAAAAAGACTTAGGAACTCAATTGTTCACACGTGGAAAAAGTAAGATAACACTAACCGAAGCGGGGATGCTTTTGCGTCAAAGAGCAGAAGAAATCCTTACCCTTGCGGATAAAACAGAGAAAGAGTTTAAAGATCAGAGCAATCTGGTTGGAGGAACAATATCCATTGGAAGTGTTGAATCATTAACAACAAATGTTATTTTCGAGTTATTAAAAGGGTTTAATGTTGAATATCCGCAGGTCACTTATCATATTTTCAGCGGGACCGGCGATGACATAAAGGAGAAAATAGATAAGGGATTACTCGAGGTTGGCATTTTGTTAGAGCCTATTCATATTGAAAAATATGATTTTATCAGACTGCCGCAAAAGGAACGCTGGGGAATTCTTACCAAAACCTCGTCAACGCTGGCACAGAAGGAATATGTAACCTCCAAAGACTTGGCCGGAGTGCCCTTGCTTATACCCAGCCGATCGGTATTACAAAATGAAATTGCCAGCTGGTTTGCAGATGAGCATTCACAGTTACGCTTTGTAGCTACCTATAACTTAATTTCCAATGTGGTTAATCTCGTGGAGCAGGGAATGGGCACGGCAATTTGTATTGAGGGTGCTTTTGCAATGAAGCATTCTGATCATTTATGCTTTAGGCCCTTTTATCCTGAACTTCAATTCGGGTGTGTGATCGTCTGGAAAAAACATAAAATTTTCAATCAGACTGCGACCAGGTTTTTACAGTACATCAAGCATGCCCTACAGGCATAATCAATAATGAAATATAGGCATTGGCTATAGCTGTTTATATAGTGATATTTTAAAGGTGTAATGTGAAAGAAGCCTTTACTTATCGCTTATAAATAGCTTTTTATGTTTGTAAAGCGCTTCCGTATTCGTTCATATTATGCAGCATTTATTAAGAGGGGGCATAATTGCATGAGCCAGAAGTATGAGGAATTAGCTCGGGAAATAGTAGAGAAAGTCGGAGGCAGTGAAAATGTATCTACATTAACTCATTGCATGACCAGACTCAGATTTGCGCTGAATGATAATAATAAGGCAGATCAACCAGCCGTGAAAGCCTTGGCCGGCGTTCTTGATGTTATCGAGAGCGGCGGACAATTTCAGGTAGTTATTGGTACTCATGTTGAAGACGTTTACACGGAGGCTATTAAGCATCTGAAATCCGTAGAAGGTTCAGGTCGTGAACTAGCTAAAGAGAGAAAGGCAGGGTTCATCGGCAAATTAATCGATTTCGTTTCCGGTACATTTAGTCCGATCGTTCCAGCTATTGCTGGCGCAGGTATGATAAAAGCGCTGCTCGCTCTACTTATTTTATTTGGTTGGATTTCAAAGGAGTCCCAGACCTATTATGTATTAAGTTTTATGTCGGATGCCATTTTCTACTTCCTGCCGTTTCTATTGGCGTACTCTGCTGCTAATAAGTTAAAGTGCAGTCCTGTCTTAGCTTTAGTACTGGCGGGTATTTTACTCCATCCAAACTTGACCCAATTGCGGACAGACGGGAATGACGTTAGCGTCTTCGGTATCCCCTTGACCCTGGTTGCTTACAGCTCTTCTGTCGTTCCAATCCTCTTAACTGTTTGGGCACAATCTTACATTGAAGCGATATTCAAAAGAATCATTCCAAACGCAGTCAAAGTTATTTTTGTTCCGATGTTTACGATTTTGGTAGTCGGGCTCCTTAGCTTAACGGTATTAGGACCTCTAGGGTCATTTTTCGGAACGTATTTAGCTATGGGATTTGATTTCCTGGGGTCACACGGATCTTGGATGATTATATTCGTCATCGCAACCTTCTGGCCCATACTGGTTATGTTTGGACTACACCATAATATCGTTCCCTTATCGTTGGCTCAAATCACCACACTCGGGTACGAGAACATTATCGGCCCTGGAGCGATGATAAATTGTATTTCTCAAGGCGTCGCTGCATTAGTGGTAGGGATGAGAACAAAGGACAAAGCATTAAAGCAAATTTCAACTTCTAGCGGGATAACAGCTTTTATGGGAATTACAGAACCCGTTCTGTATGGCGTGAACTTACCTAAAAAATATCCACTGATTGCTGCTATGATTGGTGCTGCCAGTGGAGGGCTGTATGCAGGACTAATGAATGTTTCTCGTTATGCGACAGGTGCTTCAGGAATTCCAGCCATTCCGCTATACATCGGAGAGAATATTTGGAATCTGTATAATATTTTGATTGCATTAGTAATTACAGCTGTTGTAACAGCGGTTATTACTTACTTCTTAAGTCTGAAATATGAAAAAGGATTGACCACTCAGGAAACAATTGGTAGTGCAGACGAAATGATTACTATTAAAGACTCCGTGATTATGAGCCCGATCAAAGGGGCGATAATTCCGCTAAAAGATGTACAGGACGCTGCCTTTTCTTCTGAAGCAATGGGAAAGGGAATTGCCATAGAGCCTAGCGAGGGGAAAGTAGTTGCACCTTTTGACGGAGTTATCGTTTCACTGTTTCCTAAGAAGCATGCAATGGGTCTTTTATCCGATGACGGAGTAGAAATCCTCATCCATATAGGGCTCAACACCGTTAAACTGAATGGGAAATATTTCGAAGCCCATGTTGTAGAGGGTCAAAGAATTACAAAAGGACAGACCTTACTGACCTTCGATCTGGAGAAAATCAAACAAGAGGGATATATTACTCAAACTCCTGTTATTGTAACCAACACCTATAATTATTCTGATGTGGTATCAGAGAGTAGTCATGATTATATTGATTTCAACAATGCATTGCTGATAGTAAAAGCATAACAATACTCAAACTTAGGAGTGTATTTTAGATGACCTTAAGAAAAGATTTTCTCTGGGGTGGGGCGGTTGCTGCCAACCAATGTGAAGGCGGATATGCAGAAGGTAATAAAGGGCTGTCAACAGTCGATGTAATTCCAGCGGGGAAGGATCGGGTTCCTGTTATGAAAGGGAAAGTCAGCATGCTGGAATGTGACGAGAAACATTTTTATCCAAGTCATGAAGCCATTGATTTCTATCATCACTATAAAGAAGACATTGCCTTATTAGCGGAAATGGGTTTTAAGTGCTTCCGTTTATCTTTGGCATGGACGCGGATCTACCCTAATGGAGATGACGAACTCCCGAATGAAGAGGGATTGAAATTCTATGAACGTGTTTTTGATGAATGTTTAAAATATGGCATTGAACCATTAGTAACGATTACCCATTTTGATGTCCCTATCTATTTGGTGAAAACAATCGGCTCATGGAGAAACCGCAAAATGGTTGAATATTATGAGAGACTATGTGAAACCATCTTCACCCGGTACAAAGATAAAGTGAAGTATTGGTTAACCTTTAACGAAATCAATATGTTATTGCATTTGCCCTTTGGAAGCTCTGGCCTGGTATTTGAAGAGGGTGAAAATGAAGATGCAGTAAAATATCAGGCAGCACATCATCAACTGATCGCAAGTGCGAAAGCAACTGAAATTGCGCGCAGAATCAATCCGGAATTTAAGATAGGCTGTATGCTGGCGGGTGCAAGCACGTATCCGTATACATGTGCACCAGATGACGTTTGGAAAGCAATGACAAGAGACCGGGAACACTACTTTTTCGTTGATGTACAGTCCCGTGGAGAATACCCAAGCTATGCCAAGAAAATGCTTGAACGAATGGATATTCACTTGGAAATGGAAGACGGAGATGAGGAATGCTTAAGAAATAATACCGTTGACTTTATTTCGTTCAGTTACTATGGCTCACGGTTAACCAGTGCGGACCCGGAGGTAAATACGCAAACCGCCGCAAATCTGTTTCCGACCCTGCGTAATCCACATCTAACGACAAGTGAATGGGGATGGCAGATTGATCCGCTGGGGCTAAGAATTACATTAAATGCATTATATGATCGCTATCAAAAGCCGTTATTCATTGTAGAAAATGGATTGGGAGCGCTGGATACACCTGATGAAACGGGATATATCGCAGATGATTACAGAATCGGGTACCTGCGTGAACACATAAAAGCGTTCATATCAGCAGTGGAAGAGGATGGAGTCGACTTGCTAGGATACACTACTTGGGGCTGTATAGATCTGGTAAGCTCCAGTTCCGGAGAAATGAGCAAAAGATACGGCTTCGTTTATGTGGATAAAGATGACACTGGAAATGGCACATTGGAGCGCAGAAAGAAAAAATCTTTTGAGTGGTACAAAAAAGTAATTCACAGCAATGGTATAGAACTGTAGTCTGCTAATGAATGAAGACGTAATAACGCATTGAGTCATGGACTCGGTGCGTTATTGCTTTATAAATAATAGACCAGCTTCACTTGACTTAAAGTTAACTTTAAGTGATAAGTTAGAACAAAAATTGATATTGAGGTGAAGGTATGAATATTACCCAGGTTGCTAAGCTGTTTGATCTTTCGGCAGCCACATTAAGATACTACGAGAGCATTGGTTTGTTTCCGCCGGTTAACCGGAAAGAAAGCGGTGTGCGTGATTACAACGAGGAAGATATCAAATGGATTGATTTTATAAAATGTATGCGGGATTCAGGTTTGACGATAGAGGCATTAATTGAATATACGTCATTATTCGCTAGCGGTGATCACTCTTTAGAAGCACGCAAGCAGATCTTGGTCAATGAGAGGGAGAAGCTGATACAGAAACGGAAAGAACTTGACGAATCTATCAGCAGATTGGCCGTGAAAATTAAGGACTACGACGGAAAATTGCTTGAACGAGAGGGGAAGCTCAAAGGCACACTCGTAATAGAAGCGAAGCATGAATAAATCAGAATTCGGTAGCTAAAGGAGTGGGATTCATATTAAACCTAAGGAAAAACTAAAGACGTACTCCTTATTGTCAGTAGCGGTATTAATATCTTCAGGACCAATAATCGCCGCTAATATTCCGGCGATAGCGAAAGATTTTCCTGCTATTTCTCTGACCCAGGTAGGGTTACTGACTACAATACCTTCCCTGTTTGTTATTTTTGGTGTTCTAATCGGGAATCGGCTTGAACTGCGGATCGGAAAGAAGAGAACCATTTTAACAGGATTAGGATTCGTATTCATTGCAGGGATATTCCCGGCACTTAAGCACGATATTTTTTCATTGTTATTCGTTTCCCGCTGCTTGTTTGGTCTGGGTATTGGTTTATTTAACCGCTTAATCATTCAGATGATCAGCGACATATACCAAACTAATCCCGGAAAACAGGCATCTTTAATTGGACTCGAGAGTGCCTTTGAGGAATTGGGAGGTATCTGTCTGACACTATTCGTGGGTCAATTATTAAAAATTAACTGGTATACATCATTTTATGTTTATGCATTGGCACTTCCCGTTTTTGTTGCGTTCCTTTTCTTTGTTCCGGCTGATAAAAGGGAGCTAGAGAAAGGCGGGACGGAACAACTAACAACGACCTCAGACCATCCAAGTAATAAAAGATCCTTACGAGTGATGATTGGCTTTGGCATTTTATTGTTTGTAATTGTAACTCTATTTATCAACTACAATATCCAAATTACTCCTTTGATAATGGAGAAGAATATTGGGAACGCGACGAACGGCAGCAATATGATTGCCTTTATAGGTTTAGGAGCTTTTATTGCCGGCTTCTCTTTTGGAAAATTATATAAATATCTCGGAAACTATATTGTACCTTTAGCCATCCTTTTACTTGGAGGATCCATGTTTGTAACGACGATTTCACAGAGTGTTTATCTTACTACATTATGTTCAATGGTTATCGGATTTTCATTTCGTTGTATCATGCCTTATTTGCTACATACCTTTACGCAGCAAATTGCGAAAATGGCAAAATTGGGCACTACTATCGTGTTGGTCGCTTATAACTTAGGAGCCACACTTTCACCTTATGAAGGGACATTGATTAGACAACTATCTCATGTCCATAGTATGCAATCATTGGTTTCCACAAATGCAATTATTCTCTTATTGATTGCCATAACTGGTTTTGGTGTAGCTTACGTAAATCAAAAAAAGGAATTTGACTTCAAGTTAACTTGAAGTTGTAAACTTGGCCTGTATCAAAAACTGAGGAGGAATTAACATGACTAATATTAAAGGGAAAGTTGTCATTATCATGGGGGCATCAAGCGGGATTGGCGAAGCCACAACGAAGAAGCTTGCCGGGGAAGGCGCAAAATTAGTGATTGCGGCTAGACGTGAAGATCGCCTGAAATCTCTTGTTGAATCCTTGCCTAATGCTGAAATTTCTTATGCCGTTGCGGACGTAACCAAACAAGAAGAAGTTCAAGCGGTTATTGATTTAGCAGTTAAGAAGTATGGCCGTGTAGACGTTCTATACAATAATGCTGGAGTTATGCCGACAGCACCGCTGTCAGCAACCCGTTTTGATGAATGGCGTCAAATGCTTGATATCAACATTATGGGGGTTCTGAATGGGATTGCTGCAGTTTTGCCTATCATGAAAAAACAGCAATCCGGGCACATTATTGCAACGGACTCCGTGGCAGGACATGTTGTATATCCCGGTTCTGCTGTATACTGCGGAACCAAATTTGCTGTCCGTGCTATCATGGAGGGATTGCGTCAGGAAGAACGTGAGAACAATCTCCGCAGCACAATTATTTCCCCAGGATTAGTGGATACTGAGCTGTACACAACGGTCAATGACGGTGAAAACCGAGAATGGCTGAAAAATAACGCAAAAATTGCAGGTGTGGGTTTGAGTCCAAGTGATATTGCTGACGCAGTAGCCTATGTCATTAGTACACCTGAAACGGTTGCTGTAAGTGAAATTTTAATTCGTCCAACGAAGCAACTCGTTTAATTCGGAGGTAGCAGGTGAAACATTCCGTGTTTAATTTTGATAAAATGACCAACCGTTTGGGTACGAACTCTTATAAATGGGATGTTCATTCGGACGAGCTTGCGCTATGGGTGGCAGATATGGATTTCGAGACGTCTCCGGCAATTGTTGAAGCTCTGCAGAAGAGATTAGACCATAAGATCTTTGGCTACACGATGGTTCCTGATACGTACTACAATGCAGTTGCAGGGTGGTGGAGTAGGAGGCATCAATTTCAGATACAACAGGAATGGATTATGTTCTGTACTGGTGTCGTCCAGGCAGTTTCCTCCATTGTACGTAAAATGACCAAAGTGAATGAGAAAGTATTGGTGCTGGCTCCAGTCTATAATATCTTTTATAACTCGATCGTGAATAATCAGCGAAAGGTTCTTACGAGCGAGCTGGTCTATAAGGATCAAAGGTATTCCATCGATTTCACCGATCTGGAAGAGAAATTGGCCGATCCCGAAGCAACACTCCTGATTTTCTGCAATCCGCATAATCCAATAGGCAAGGTGTGGGACAAACAAACACTTGAGACTATCGGCAACCTTTGTATTAAACATCATGTGCTGATCCTTTCGGATGAAATTCATTGTGATCTAACGCATCCAAGCTACCGCTATACTCCCTTTGCTTCGGTATCCGAAGAGATAGCCCTGAATAGCATCACATGTGTGGCTCCAACTAAAACATTTAACCTGGCAGGACTTCAAACGTCATCTATTATCGTACCTAATCCGGAGCTGAGGGCGCTTGTAAATCGTGGAATCAATACCGATGAAGTGGCTGAACCTAATGCTTTTGCCATTGAAGGGGCCATTTCTGCTTTCACAGAAGGGGAACCTTGGCTTGACGCACTGCTGGAATATTTAATGGTCAATAAGCAATGGATTGAATATTTTATGGCAGCAGAGCTTCCAGAGCTTAAGGTCATTCATTCAGAGGCTACCTACCTGGCGTGGATTGATTGCACAGCTGTAACTAATGATTCGAAAGCTCTATGCGAATGTATAAGAAAAGAAACCGGATTGTACATTTCTGAAGGAGCTATTTTTGGTGGGAATGGACAAGGGTTTATAAGAATAAACTACGCCTGCCCAAAAACGCGTCTGGAAGATGGTTTGCAGCGCTTGAAGCGGGGGATTGAGTTTTTCAAAGTATGTAATCAATCCATAGGGTAAATGGGGGTAAGCTAATATGAAATTAAAAATATCAATTGGGCAGGATGAATATATAGCCACATTAATAGATAGTAAAGCAGTGGAAGGATTCATCACCCAGCTTCCTTTAAAGCTAACCTTACAGGACTATGCGGGTGCTGAGAAGATCAGTGATCTCCCAACACGTCTATCTGCCGAGGGTTCTCCGCCAGGGACAGCTGCATCAATAGGAGACCTTGCTTACTACGCCCCCTGGGGGAACCTTGCGATATTTTACAAAAGCTCCGGATATGCTTCGGGACTAATTAAGCTTGGAAGTATAGAGTATAATGCCAAGAAACTGGCTAGCTATAATAAACCGATAGAAGCACTACTTGAGATGATTAATGAATAAGGTTTTGTATTTTGGACTAAATAGACAAAAGATTTGAGCTAAGCAGCAAAGTTTCTTTTCTAGTTTTCTGTTATCGTATTGGTAAAAGCTAAAAAGGCGGAACTGCTCATGTCCATTAGCATCGGCAAAACAATCAAGGCACCGCAAGAACTGGTCAATGCACCAGATAAAACAGGAAGCCTGCAGCAAAACGGATTATCTGTAATTACTTTCTGCCTGCATACTCAAGGGAGGAAAGGGTCGTACTTTCTAAAGGATCATCTGCTGCTGTACGTGAAATCAGGCAATTACAAGGTTCGTTTCAGAGATCGGGAATATACCGTGCGGAGTAACGAAATGATGTTTGTTCACAAATCAACTCTAATTGAGTATGACAAGTCGGGAGAACCCGGTTCCGAGTATATACTGGATTATATGATGTTCTTCCTAAACGAGAAATTACTGGAGGAATTTGTGCAGTTCGCTGGGGTGAAGCCGATATATCCCGTGAGTGATATTATTCCGGTATCCATTATTCCGATTAATGATCTTACCCGAACTTATTTTGAGTCGTTGCAGCCTTATTTCGATAAGCCTGGACAGGTCAGTGACGGACTCGTTAAGATCAAACTGATGGAATTACTGCATCATCTGGCAGATTCAAATGAACGGTTTTTGTATCAGCTGCTGCAACCGGGTATTAATGATAATAACAGTATCAGCAGAATTATGGAGGAGAATTTCACGAATCCTGTATCCCTTCAGGATCTGGCTTATTTGTCCGGCAGAAGTCTGTCAACGTTCAAACGGGAGTTTCAGGCAACCTATCATACATCTCCCTTGAAGTGGATTCGTAACCGGAGATTGGATAAGGCTGAGAAGATGTTACTGGAAACTTCGCTTTCCGTTACCGATATTTGTTACTCCACCGGATTCGAGAATATCACCCATTTTTCCAAAGTGTTTAAGCTTCGGTTTGGACTCGCTCCTTCAGAGTTTAGATTGAAGTTTAAGCCCAAGGAGAATGAAGTGGAGAATATAAGATAAGTGTTAACGTTTCGCGGTAATTACCGTGGAACGTTTTTTTTGTGGAAAATGGGCCAAATGAACAAACCAAATGAGCCTGTGAGCAAAGAAAGGAAGGGTTTTTCTTGTTATTCTTATCTCATGCAGTAGACCAAAAGAGATTACTAAACAGAAAAAGGAGAGATTCTAAATGAAAACACTAGTACTCGTATTTCATCCTAACCTATCTAATTCCAGACTTAACCGCCACTGGGCGGAAGAAATGGACAAGCAAGCCGGTGTAACTGTGCACCGTGTATATGAAGCTTACCCCAACGAGGAGATCGACATTACAGCGGAGCAAAAGTTATTAGAACAGCATAGCCGCATCGTTCTGCAATTTCCTTTCTATTGGTACAGCACACCTTCTTTGCTGAAAAAATGGGAAGATGCGGTTCTTACCTATGGATGGGCCTATGGAAGCACCGGCAGCAAGCTGCATGGTAAGGAGTTATTGCTCGCTGTTAGCGTAGGAGCCCCTGAATCTTCTTATACTCCTGAGGGTGCATTCAGTTATACACTTGTAGAACTGCTGCGACCATTTCAAGCAACGAGCAATATGATCGGTACTCGCTATCTAGCGCCTTACGCAGCCTACGGAGTTATGCAGCTATCCGATGAACAAATAGAGCAAACTACGAAAGACTATCTGGCTTATGTACTCAATCCTGAAGCTGCACTGCTCTCCGCACGCTAATTGCATCATTACTGATGAAGGATTGACTATGCGGAAGCAATTCATAATATTGAAAGGCGTGAAAAGTAATGAGAATGATTAAAATGCAGAATATCAATATTCCATCCATCGCTCTTGGCACATGGTCATGGGGCATTGGTGCAAGTGGCGGAGATGCCATTTTTGGAAATCATCTTAGTGATGCAGACTTGAAGCCGGTGTTTGAAGCGGCGATGAACGCAGGATTCAATCTATGGGATACAGCAGCTGTCTATGGAATGGGCGCCTCCGAAAGTATACTCGGAAGTTTCACAAATGCCCGTAATGATGTATTAATTTCAGCGAAGTTCACTCCCCAAATGGCTGGGGGAAACGATAATGCTGTCGAGGAACTGCTTGCGGGAAGTCTAAGCAGCCTGGGAGCAGATCATGCAGACATTTATTGGATACACAACCCGGATGATGTGAATAAATGGACACCAAAACTGATCCCGCTAATGAAAAATGGAAAAGTAAAGTACGCAGGTGTCTCAAATCATAACTTGGAAGAGATTAAACTGGCAGCAAGTATTTTGGCAGAAGAAGGCCTGAAAATTTCAGCGGTACAAAACCATTACAGTCTACTGTACCGTTCTTCCGAAGAAGCAGGGATTATTGATTACTGCAATGAGAATGATATCGTGTTCTTTTCGTACATGTTATTGGAGCAAGGTGCATTAACTGACAAATACAGTGCGCAACAGCCTTTCCCTAGCGGCACGAGAAGAGGAGAAGCCTTTAAGCCAGATACACTTGGCAAGCTGGAGAGCTTAATTCACGTTATGAGAAGAATTGGAAGCAAGTACAATGCTTCTACGGCTCAGATTGCAACAGCTTGGGCCATAGCTAAAGGAACAGTACCGATAATCGGTGTTACAAAATTAGCTCATATTGAGGATGTCATAAAAGCTGCTGAGGTCGAGCTGACTGTGGAAGAAATCCGTGAGCTTGAAATTGCAGCGAAAGAAACCCATGTTGAAGTCAGAGGCTCATGGGAAAAACCGATGCATTAATAAATAAGAATGTGAAGAAATAAGGAGGAATGATCATGCCAGTAATCACCATTGAAGCAGCCAAATTAAATAAAGAACAGAAAAAGCTATTGGTCATAGAACTCACCACATCAGCTGCAACCATCATGAATGTACCCGAGTCAGCGTTTATCGTATTGGTTAAGGAGAATGACCTGGAGAATATTGGAGTTGGGGGGCAGCTAATAGCAGATCGGTAACGTTGAGAGCTTGTTTATCAAGGGATTTCATAGCAGGAATTAGCAGTATTCGTGATCCATCACAAAGATCATTACAATATCAACTTTTACACGGCAGCATAGCCTAATTGCTGCCGTTTTTTTGTGAGCCTTTGTTTTTTGTACATTAATCCTTACATCGTGTAAAATTATAGAAGTTGTTCATTTCAGTCTAAGGAGCTGTGTCTCAATGTCACAAGCGGATACCATAAAACTGACTTCATTGTCCTCAAAAGGAGGATGCGGTTGTAAAATTGGCCCTGCCGATCTCATGCAGGTAATACGCAGTCTGCCGCCTGCGGTCCCTAACCCGGATCTGCTCGTGGGACTGGATACAAGTGACGATGCGGGGGTATACCGGCTTAGTGATGAGCTGGCTTTAGTGCAGACCGTCGATTTTTTCACACCGATTGTAGATGACCCGTATTCCTTTGGACAAATTGCTGCCGCTAACGCACTAAGTGATATCTATGCGATGGGCGGCAAACCGCTTACCGTACTGAATATTGTAGCGTTTCCTATTTCCGTTCTGGACAAGAGTATTCTAGCAGATATATTGCGGGGAGCTGCAGACAAGGTGCAGGAAGCTGGAGCTACGCTTGTAGGAGGGCACTCCATTGACGATAAAGAACCTAAGTTTGGTTTGGCGGTAACGGGACTTATTCATCCCGGCAAGGTAAGAACGAACGCAGCTTCACAAGCAGGGGATAAACTTATTTTGACCAAACCAATTGGTGTAGGGATCTTAACGACATCGATTAAAAAGGATCAGTTGTCCCTTGAAGAAACCAAGCGCCTGACTTCTGTAATGTCTACCTTGAACAAAACAGCGGCTGAAATTATGTCCTCTTACGAAGTGCATGCCTGTACCGATGTTACGGGCTTTGGACTGCTCGGTCATGCTTCAGAAATGGCAAAAGGGAGCGGATTAGGGCTAATTATACGTCAAGGATCTGTACCTATGCTGCCAAGAGTCAGAGAGCTTGCCGAAAAGGGGTTTGTCCCTGGCGGGACTAAGAACAACTTTGCGCATCTGGAAGGCAGTATTCTGTATCCGGAAGCCATGGATCAGCTTGACCGGTACATCCTTTGCGATGCCGTTACATCTGGCGGGCTGTTGATTTCTGTCGCGCCTGAACAGAGTGAGCAGCTGCTTAATGAGCTGATAGATGCCGGAGTTGAAGCAGCGCTTATTGGAGAAGTAACAGAAGAGCATCCCGGTCAGATTGCAGTGATTTCAGCACCATAGAATCTGATTTGAGCCTCGTTCATTCTTGACAGCAAGCTACAAGAGGAGAGAGAGCAATTGTTTCAGGATATTTCATTGGAAGAATTAAGATTGTTACAAACAAGGAAACCAATTACGGTTATCGACGTCCGTTCTCCTTCTGAATATAAAGATTCAACGCTCCCGGGTAGTCTTAATATCCCTTTATTTGATGATCAGGAAAGGGCGGAAGTGGGGACGCTATACAAGCAGGTAAGCGTTCAGGCCGCTAAAGAACGCGGTTTGGAGATTGTCTCGGCCAAGCTGCCTGCCTTCATCAAATCGTTTGGAGCCATACAGGGAGATAAGGCGGTGTTCTGCTGGCGGGGAGGGATGCGAAGCCGTACCACAGCAACCGTACTTTCTTTAATGGATATTCATGCCTACAGGCTGCTCGGCGGCTACAAGGCATACCGTAAATGGGTGATAGACGAGCTGGAAACCTATGATTTCAAGTTCAAGTCGTACGTGATTCACGGCAATACCGGCACAGGTAAAACGAACCTCCTAAATAAGTTGAAGAAATCAGGTCATCCTGTTTTGGATTTAGAGGGGCTGGCGGGGCATCGCGGCTCTATATTTGGACAAATCGGACTTCATGCGAATAACCAGCGAACCTTCGATAGTCTTCTGCTGGAGGATTTGATGGCACTGGAGCAATCACCTTACATTCTGTTTGAAGGAGAGAGCAAGAGAATAGGAAAGGTTGTTATGCCTCAGTTCCTGGCTCAGCACAAAGATTCGGCTACACAGCTTTGGATCGAGATGCCGTTGCATTCGAGAGTGAACCAAATTCTGGAGGATTATAAGCCGGAGCAATTTAAAGGAGAGTATATTGCTGCTTTTCGGAATATTAAATCCCGTATCCATATTCCAGTGGCTGCAGAAATTGAGCGGAACCTGCTTGCAGATAGGTTCGGAGAGGCTGTGGCACTGCTTTTAGAGCATTACTATGATCCCAAGTACGTATTTTCATCCCATCAGTATGAGGACGTAGAAAAGGTTGTATTTAAGGTGAATAACATAAATGAAGCTGAAACTGCGGTACTCTCTTTTTTAGCAGATCAGAGCGAGTAAAAGACTTAGAAGGATAACAAACAAGGAAGCCCCACTTCTGAACATGAAGCGGGGCTTTTCGGCGTATATACTATTGATTGTAATGGCAGGCAGCGTCAATAGAAGCAGCGATTTGATCCAATGCTCTTAAAAGGTCATGTCCCTTAAACTTTGATAAAACAAACACTTAAGGTGTTCGGCCGCCTTTTGAACACACACATATTAGTGTACCTATTGCGTGAAGGGAGAATCTTATCGAAACCAGTCGACTCGACTCGGAAAGTGGAGAATAAAAACATCAAAGAAAGCGTTGACATCTTGAATAGAGTATTCATATAATAGATTTGAAATCGATTTCATTTGTAGCCTTATTCGCTTCAGCTGGTTTATAAGGTTTTGAGAGTGGAAGGAATGAACAGGGGGGAATCTGTTTTTTTATATCAAAATGAAATCGATTTCAAGAAAATGGAGTCGAATGGAGTCATACTACATTGGATGACTTAGGTACTCAAACTTTTTATACGGTTGAGAGAGGGAGGAATGAAAAAATAATTCTGTGTTCTTTTATCTTAATGAAATCGATTTCAAATAAAGAGAGTCGAAAGGAGTCATGTATGCAGTCCATAAGCAAATCGGTAAAGCGCAAGCGGGGGCATAACAAATATTTCGCGGCCGTCATGGCACTGGTTTTGCTGTTGCCGGGAGTATTCGGGGGAATGGCACGAGATACCGCTTACGCGCAGGAGACACCACCACAGACACCGCCGCAGACACAGACAGACAGCAAGTGGTATCAGAACTTTGAGCAGGCCGGAGAGGGGAAGACCTATGGGATTTCTGCCGTCGGTACCTCATCAACAGCTTCGATTACAGACCTGACACCGGGAGGCGGAAGTCGGGGAAGTGTGCGCCTGACCCAGACGAACGACAATAATCCCAGCGGCGGAGCCTGGAACACCGATATTTACGGATTCACGGTATCGCCACAGAAGGATACAGTTACAGAAGGGACCTATTATGATGCTTCTGCCTATGACTATTTAAATTTTTACGTTCTGGACACCGATGTTCATAACCCGAATGTTGTTATCCGGGATGCAGATGGGAAAGAATGGAATGCCAATACGGATCAGAATCTGTCCGTGAAGGATCAGTGGACGAGGCTTTCGATTCCGCTCGATAAGACAAAACTCGATTTTTCGCGGATTGTCTCCATTTCGCTGGGCGAGTATTGGGGCTGGGGCAACATCTATTATTTTGATGAGATGTACTTTTCCAAATCTGCTGCCGCTCTGCCGCCGGCTTATCCGGATGATGGCAATGTGCCGTCGGCGCCAGTTATGTACCAGAGCTTCGAACAACCCGGTAGTGATGGCAGCTATGGCTTGGCAGGTCAGGGAACCGCGACGATTGCCCAGCGTGTCACTGCTGATGCTGCTTACTCCTCAAGCTCCGGCAGTCTAAAAATGGTGCAGAATACCTATACGGACGGGGACGGGAAGGAACGGAACGAAGCCTGGAACACCGGCGTTTATGGAGCCGGAATTAAACCTGAAGGCAACTCGACCGTATCCGGTGTAACGTATATGGATGCTTCCCCTTTCAGTTATCTGTTGTTCTACGTCAAGGATACGACAGCCGCCGCCGGATCCAGTATACATGTTGTATTCAAGGATACCGAAGGCGGGGTCTGGGATACGGAAACAAGCGCAGCGGTCAAGACGCAGTCGAAGCAATGGGTGAAAATGACCGTAAAGTTGGACAAATCAAAAATTAATTTGTCCAGATTGCAGCAGATTGAGCTTGGATCGTACTGGGGTTACGGTAATGTATATTACTACGATGATCTTTATCTGGCCCAGAAGGAAACGGATGCTTCGCCTGCCATTAAGCCAGAGCGCACGGCCTTGTTCAATGATTTTGAGAGCCGAACCGGCTACTCTGCAGGCAGCGCTACTACCGCCGAGACCTCAGCAGATATAGCCAACGCAGCGGGCATGGCCGGTGTCAAGGTCACGACTGTCAAAAATGACTGGCCTTATGCGGCTGGGAGTTACTTGAGCGTACAGCCCAAAGCAGGCGGGACGTTCGATGCGTCAGCTTATTCATATCTTGCTTTCTATCTGAAGGACACCCAGGGCAGCAATGGTGTGGAATTCCGTATCAAGGATGCCAATGGGGGCGTCTGGGACACGTGGGGAACCGCCAAATCGACCAAGAATAAATGGGTCAATATGCAGCTTTCGCTGAAAGAAGCCTCGAAGATTGACCTGACAAAAATCGTATCCGTCGATATCGGCTTTTACAATGCCGGAGTGTATTATCTCGATGATATGTATTTTGCCATGGCCGAAGACGATGTACTGGCCGGCTTCATCAGCGGAAACCAGAATATCGGAGCGGTCTGGTATCAGAATTTCGAGACGAAAGGGCAGGACGGACAATACGGGATTACGGCAGGTACAGGGGTGAGTACCACACTCAGTATGGATAAGTCAGCCAATCCATACAACTCTGCGAGCATTCGGGCAGTGCTGTCCCAGGATTCAACCAACCCTGCCACGAATGGCATAAACGTCAAGCCGCAGGCGCTCGAAGAGTCTCCGGACAAGAACCAGCCTTACGACTATAAGGCGGAGTTCGACGCCACAAATTTCAGCCATCTGATCTTTTATGTGTGGGATGAGCAGGGCGGTCAGACGCTGTCCGTACAGTTGAAGGATGCTGGCGGAAAAACGGTAGACTGGCAGACCGGAAAGACGACAACAGCCGGCTGGAACCGGATCGCCATGCCTTTGGACAAGAGTCTGAACTTCCAATTTGCACGCCTAAGCACGGTGACGGTGACGCCTGCGAAAGCGGGGACCTATTATCTGGATGAGTTTTATTTCGCTAAAAAAGAAAGTGCAGGCTTCCCGAATGCCGGCTTTACGCAATTGGTGTTGAAGGATGTGGACGGCGAAGCGATGCCTTATTCAGGCAGTCTGCCGTTGGGTTCTTTCGAGAAGCAGAAGGACAGAACGTACCTTTCCTTAAACGGAGACTGGAAAAAAGAAAGAACCACGCTGGATTCCAATCTGTCAGCAGCACCACGGGACAGTGCCAGAACTGCCGGCCTTGAAGATGAGGCGGGCGGCAGACAGGAGACTGGCTACAACGATTCCGGCTGGGCTGGTAAGACACTGCCTCTCCCGGAGGATGAGAGCACAGCTTACGAATCGCTGAGCGGACCGGAGAACAAGAGTGACAAGTCGGGTTATCAGGGCGGGGTATGGTACCGCAAGCATTTTGAGGTGAATAGCTCTCTTGCGGGGCAGCCTGCACAGCTTACTTTCCTCGGCGTCAACTATTTCGCGGATGTATGGATCAATGGCAAATATGCGGGCGGGCATCAGGGCGGCTACACGCCGTTCGCACTGGACGCATCCAATCTACTCAATTATGGCGGCGACAATGTGATCGCTGTGCGTGTTGACAATCCGAAATGGGATAAGTTCAATAACGGGGAAATCGTGCCGTACGCGACGTCCGACTGGTTCAACTACACAGGAATCCTGCGGGACGCCTACGTTGAATTTATGCCGGACACCTATGTGGTGCGCAGTGATGTGCGTACGCTGGGTACGGATGGAGATCTGTCAGTCCGAACCTTTCTGAATCATACGGGTAAAACAGCTGAACAGGTTCAGCTGTCCTATACAATCTATGAAGCGAAGATCGGAGAGAGTAACCGGCTCAGCGAATATGCGCAGGATCTGACGGGTACGGAAGCGGCAGCGGCCCAAGGAAGCGCATTAACGGTTCCAGCCAGCGGGCAGGCGGTACAAACACTCAAGGTAAAAGTACCTAAACCGAAGCTGTGGAGTCCGTCTGAACCGAATCTGTATATTTTAAAGGTAGAGCAGAAGACCGGCGGAGCAGTAACGGACACCTTCTATACCCAGTTCGGTATCCGTACACTGGAAGCGGATGGTGTACAGCTTAAGCTGAACGGAGAGTTGGCCCCGTTCCTCACCGGGGTCGGTTATACGGAGGACAGCAGCGACAAAGGACCTTCACTGAATGATGCAACCCGGTACAGCGACCTGCTGAAGATCAAGGAGGAGCTGAAGGCTAATTTCGTCCGGACCGGGCATTTTCCGCACAGCCTGCCGACCTATCAATTTGCCGACCGGATCGGTCTGGCCATCTGGCAGGAAATTCCGGCCTATTGGTTCAGCGGAGAAGCCTTTGACCTGCAGCGTCAGCGGGGCCAGGCCAAGCAAATGATGGAGGAAATGATCTTCAGTAATTACAACCGACCTTCCGTCTGGTTCGACGGGGTCAGCAATGAGTCAGGCGGGCAGCTGGAGCGTGTCAACTTTATCCAAGAGATGCGGGATGCTGCACATGCCATCGATGGAACAAGACTGGTCGGCCAGTCCGCCGTGGCGAATCCGTACAAAGGGGTGAGCGACCATTCGCATTCCCCGGCCGATATCATCGGAATGACCATGTATTTCGGCGCCTTTTATGGTGCAAATCCAGATTTAGAGACACAGGAGGAAATTGAGGCCATCCATGCACTGCATCCAGGTAAGCCGATCATTGCTACAGAGTACGGCTACTGGTCAGGGGATGAAACCGCCTCGGACACAAGGCAGACGACGCTGTTCACCGGTACCTTCAATGCATTTGCCCGGACAGCTACACGGGCGGAGGACGGAACGCCGAACCCGGGTGGACTGTTGAGCGGTGCAGCCTGGTGGACTGCATATAACTGGTATACCAATATTACAGGCCTGCAGACGATGGGCTTGTATCATATGGACCGTACAACGCCGAAGCAAGTGAAGGATATTCTGGCCGAGCGGTATAACCGGTATAACCGGATTTCAGCCGGAACGCAGCCGAACCCGGCCGGTATCTCGGCTTGGTTCCAGAGTTTTGAGTCAGGCCGGGGGTATTTAGCTTCCTCCCCTCAGCTGCAGCTGGAATCAGCAGCAGACAGTGCGGCCGGCAACGGCACGAAGAGTCTTAAGATCACAGCGGGCTCCGGCGCCGACGGGACTTATGCCGCATTTGTTCCGCAGGGCGGCGCGATCAACAGTGATCTGACAGGTTACAATTACCTGAACTTCTACGCCAAGGACAGCGTGGGGGACAGACCTCTTTCCGTGACGCTCGTGGATGCCGAGGGGCATTCCTGGACAACGGAGACGGATGGGAAGACGGTGAAAAACGCTTGGACACGGCTGAGTGTTCCGCTTCTGAAGTCGCAGGGCGTTCCACTGTCCAGCCGGCAGTTGAATACGCTGGCGATTACCCAGATCAGGATCGGCATGAACGCTTCTGAGCAGTTATGGGTCGACAACTTCTTCGCGGCAACCTACAAGACCGGCGTGGAGCCCGCTTCGTATCCTGTTGGTTCCAGCGGCTGGTTCCAATCTTTTGAGGAGCCAGATGTGCAGGTCGGCCAGGGTGTGAATGCCACCGCGACGGTGGACCGGACATTCGGGGTCAATCCTGGAGGAACGGGAAGTGTGAAGCTGGAAGTCACTGGAGACGCCGGCTCACCGGGAGCGGATAAGCAATCTGTCATCATTAAGCCACAGGGCGGTGCAGCTTCCATAGATGCTTCCGGCTTCAATTATCTGGCCTTCTATGTAAAGGATATGCAGGGATCGAACACCGTCCACGTTACCTTTGTGGATACGGACGGCACGGTCTCCGTGAACAACTGGACCGATGTCAGTTCCGTCAAGGGGCAGTGGACGAAAGTGTATCTTCCGCTGATGAAGACCTCTGCGGATATCAGCAGTCTGAAGGAAATCCGGTTGTCGGAGTGGAATCCCGGCACCTATTATTTTGACGATCTGTACTTCGCTGAGTATCCGTCGGATGAAATTCCCGCCACATATACGGAAAAGATTCCAGAGAAGAACCGCCCGGAAGGTCAAATCAAGGTAGCAGCGGTCGGAGATAGTATCACAGCGGGAGCCGGGCTGAAATATGCCGGGGTAACGAGTTATCCGGCACAGCTCCAGTCGCTGCTCGGCAGCAACTTTGCCGTCAAGAACTTCGGCGTCAGCGGCCGCACGCTGCAAAAGGACGGCGACGATCCGTACTGGAATGAAGCCGCATTTGCGGCCAGCAAGACCTATGCTCCTGACGTCGTGGTTATCCAGCTGGGTACCAATGATACGAAAGCCTGGAACTGGAAGGAGGGGCAGAACCACTTCCTGAGCGACTATAAAGAGCTGATTCAATTGTATCAGGCGCTGCCAAGTCATCCGAAGGTCTTTGTCAATCTGCCTCCGGCAATATTCAACGACGATCCGAACCAGGCTTATGGCATTGTCAACTCCGTCCTGCAAAACGGGGTCATTCCTCTGATTCGGAAGGCGGCTGAAGCGACAGGCGCAACCCTGATCGACGTGAACGCGGCCACAACCGGAAGCAGCAGCGACTTCCCGGATAAGATTCATCCGAATCCGAAAGGAGCCTGGACTTTAGCCGATACAGTGGCCAAAGCTATCCGGGGCAAACTTTACAACATCGGGGATACGGAGGTCACTACCTGGAAAGACGGCAAGGCCGGCGCGTATTCGATTATGTATGATGATGGTATCTACGAATCTGATTTACGGTTTGCCGGATTGCATGAAAAATACAAGCTGAAAGGAACGCTCGCGCTGATCAGCGGCTGGATCGACAATGCCTATAATGACACTGGCGCTTCCACGGGTACATGGGAGCAGTGGAAAGCGCTGTTGGATAAAGGGATTTTCGATGTAGCCAGCCATACGGTTACTCACCGCAATCTGACCACGCTCAGCGCGTCAGAGATGTCCTCCGAGTTAAAGGATTCTGTCGCCCGGATCAAGGAGAAGACTGGTTATAAGCCGGAATCGCTGGCGCTCCCGTACAATACGGGCAATGCAGCGGTTGCGGCAGAAGCAGCCAAGTATTTCGTTGCTGCACGCCAGGGGGGTAACAATGCCGGCAACGCCAGCAGCACAGAGCAGTATTACAATCTGAGCAGTACAATGGTTGAAAGTACGACAACAGCTGTTCAACTGGATGATTGGACCGACTTTGGTATTGCCAAGGGCAACTGGCTGATTCTGACCGGCCATGGCAATGATGGTGAAGGCTGGTCCTCACCTCCGCTCAGCCTGTATGACAACCATTACGGATATGTAGCCCAGCGGAAAGATGCTCTTTGGAACGGTACCTTTGCCGAGGTGGGCAAATATTTGCGTGAAAGACAGAACGCTACAGCAAAGGTTACGAAAGCCCCTTCCGGTGCAATCGAGGTTAAGCTGGAGGGTACACTGGACCCGGCAGTATACAATGAGCCGTTAACCCTGAGAACGAAGGTTCCGGCAGAGTGGAACGAGGTTACTCTCACACGGGGAGCTACTTCTTATAACCTGAAGCCGGTCCGGGAAGGTGAAGGTGCATTCGTCTATTACGAAGCCGTGCCTGGAACGCAAATGCTGGTTATCAGTAAGAAGGGAACGGACACTCCGACTCCGACTCCGACTCCGGCTCCCACTCCTGATGCCGGAACACCAACAGCGACCCCTTCCGTTACCGTAGGCGCAACAGACAGTACGAAGTCTGTTCTTGCTCCCGGCACAGAGGAGCTTACGAAGGCGCTCGCTGCCGCTAAGGCAGATGCCAATGGAGTGCGGACGCTTACGTTTAAGGCTGGATCAGCTGCGGGTAAAACAACATTCGAATTGCAGCTGCCTGCCTCATATCTGGCCTCGATGAAGCAGGTGCGGATCCAATTCGTTACCTCTGCAGGAAGTCTGCTACTTCCGGGGGATATGTTTGCGGGCATGGCTAAAGACGCGAAGCAGATTGCAGTGTCCGTTAAGCTCGCGGATCTGTCCGGTGCGGATGGAGACGTTAAGCAGGCTGCGGGCAGTCGTCCGGTTGTCGAGCTTGGCGCAGCCGTGGACGGCAACCCTGTCAGCTGGAAGAACAATCTAGCGACGGTTACGTTCCGCACGCCTTACCAGCTTTCCTCCGCCGAAGCGCTCAACCCGTCTCAACTGACGTTCTGGCAGATCGGGGCAAACGGCAAGGGACAGCCGGTAGTCAGCGGACGATATGACAGCACAGGCAGAGAGATGCAATTCACCACACATCACTTCAGCCGCTATGCCGTTGTCTCTGTAGCCAAGAGTTTCGGCGATCTGGGCCGCTACGGCTGGGCGCAGGCAGCGGTGGAAGCTCTTGCCTCTAAGGGAGCTATCCAGGGAGTCTCGGAGCAATCGTATTCGCCTGCGCAGACTATTACCCGCGCAGATGCGGTGGTCATGATTATGCGGCTGTTTGATCTGCAGGCGCAAGCCTCCAATTCCTTTACGGATATAGCGCAGGCTGATTATTACTATGAAGATGTGAATGCTGCCCGGACGCTGGGCATTGTTCGCGGTACGGGCAGTGATGAGTTCCGGCCGAAGCAGCCGGTAACCCGTCAGGAAATGATAATGATGATGGACAACGCCATGCTTGCGGCAGGCAAGGAGCACTCCGTGGGCAGCGGGGAGGCATTGCCGGAATTCAGGGATGCTTCTAAGGTATCCGCTTATGCCAGGGAAAGTGTAGCCCGTGCGGTTTCGGCTGGTTTGTTCCAGGGCTATAACGGTTACTTGCAGCCCGTTTCGCCGATCACAAGAGCGGAAGCTGCTGTCACGCTTTACCGGTTGTATGGAATCATGTATTAGTTGAATTGGCGGGCCGTTTCTGCGAATGTTTTGCGGTGACAGGCCACCATCAAGTTTAAAAGCATAAAAGTTAATAAGAGCAGCGCTCCTCCTGTTATTGGAGGAGCGCTGCTCCATTTTTTGGTCCATGGCTTCTCGCTTCAATAGATTGTGGGCTAGTGAAAGCCAACCGACTTCTAGCGTCATTTTGCCGATGCCCCGAAGCAGAAAACGCCGGAAGCTCCGGTTATTTTTCAGTGGTCCAAATACACTTTCCGGCTCCGTCATTCAACGTACAGCTCCTGCTTCACTCCGCAACTGTTCCCGCGCTTGGTACTGGTATCGTAGCCATTCCAGACGGATGGCCACCTCCCGATTTCCTGCCGCTTTCGTGAAACGCTCCTTTAGGGGGCAGCCGTCACAAGAACTGCTTCGGTAATGACGTCTACGAATTTCATAGCCGCTCTCTAAGGTCTCCTTGCTTTCCCAGTGGAAATGCAGCATTTTCCCGGCTGGGCACGTCCAGTACTTCATTTTACCAAAGGATGGTTTCTTTTTTGCGTTTTTTAAAGATTGTAGCTCCATTTCCCGCTTAAACAGCGGAGAGGACGGAACGACCCGCGTAAAAGCGGCAGCGGTCGCCTTTATCCCCGGATTTTCACCGCGAAGGAGAATACATAAAATCTGGGGACCACAGCGATTGGAACAACGGTCCGTTCACGGTGCGTCGACCCAAGTAGCTTACGAATCTCATATGTATAGATAAGGGCTGAAAGAAGGGAACGAAAGGTTATTGAAATCGATTTCATTGATGTTATAATGGGTTTATCAAACCTTGAAAGTATGTGAACAAATGAAGGATAGCAAAATTATCGATGTTGCCCGGATTGCCAATGTCTCGCCCGCGACGGTATCCCGTGTATTGAACGACAGTCCGCTGGTAACCAAGGAAACGCAAAATAAGGTATTGAAGGCCATTCAGGAATTGAATTACACACCGAACGCCATGGGCAAGCAACTCCGATCCCGAAAGACCATGACGCTCGGCGTCGTCGTACTCGATATCGGGATATCTTATCATGCCGAGATTATCAAGGGCATAGAACAAAAGGCAAACGCAATGAATTACAAAATCCTCATCTGCAACTCACAAAATGAGAAGATGAAGGAACTGGAGTATTTGTCGCTGCTTCAGAACCGGACTGTGGACGGCATTATCCTGGTGTCGCCAATGCTGAGCGACGGGGAGATCGCATCCTTCGCAGGTGAAGGCTATGCCATTGGGGTTATCGGACGGCGCCTTGGACATCTTAACATTCCTTGTTCCACTACGGATAACTGGAAAATCGGCCATGATGTGGTCACTCACCTGGTGGCAAACGGGCACCGGCGGATTGCTTATCTGAACGGCTACGAGGAGGCGCTGGACAGCATCGAGCGGCTGCAAGGATTCAAGGAGGGGCTGGCTGAAGCGGGACTACCTTTTCTGCCAACTCTAGTTGACAAAGGAGATTTTTCCGAAGATGGAGGATACGCGGCTTTCCGTCGTTTATGGGAAGAGAGCAGCGATTTTACAGCGGTATTTGCCGCCAATGACGAGATGGCACTCGGAGTATACAAAGCTTGCTCTGAGTATGGGATTGCAATTCCAGACCGCATGGCGGTGGTGGGTGTCGACAATATCCGGATTACCAACTATGTTTCGCCTAAGATTAGCTCCGTTGAACAGCCGCTGTACGAGTTGGGGGGGCTGCTGGCGGACAAGGTTATTGATCAAATCAACGGTGATCTCCAGCCGGGTCAAAAGGATTTTGTGATCAATTCCAGGCTAATTGTCAAAGGTTCTTCGCAAAAAGGAGCTGATTCGATATGAATGCCTACTCACGCGGCTAAGAACAACACTATCTTTTGAGGGGGGATCATACATGAAAATGCCGCACAGAAAAGTAGATCGCTACTTCGGGAAGTTTTTTTCTGTAATGGTAGTTACGATATTTCTGACTATTTCCATACTGTCCATCATTCTGTATATGAATTTTGAGAAAATCGCGCTCAGCCAGTCCTACGATCAGACGATGGACAATCTGGCGCAGACGACTCAGGAAGCCTCCGTGATGGCTGTGACCGCCGCCACGTTCGCCAAGCAGATTCATAGCGACCAGAATATCGCCAATCTGCTTAATTTTCCCGACCTCAGCGCTCAGGACATCGATAGTTCCATCCGCCAGTTAACCAATTACCGTGAAACCTCGCCGTTTATCGATTCCATCTATGTTTATAATGCCGAGTCACGCACCTTCTATATCACTTCGGATATGAGCGTGCCCTCGGTGTTCAGCGAGGCGGAATTTTACGACCAGGAACTGAGCAGCATGCTCCAGCATGTGAATGATTACAAAACACTGATGCCGATTCCCCGTAAGCTGAAGATCGACGGGCTCGTTGGAAATATCGCGGAGCGGGAAAGGGATACGTATACATTTTTGCTATATGACACGCTCAGCAAGAAGCCGCGGAAGAATGCGGTTGTCGTCAACATCAAGGAGACGCAGCTGCAAAAACATATCGACGGTTCGCTGACGAATGATCCGACGAATACCTTTCTGATCGACGAGAACGGCACGCTTGTTACAAACAGCTGGAAGACACCGATGCTGACCAACCTTAAGGGAACGCCGTATATTGACCGGATCTTGCGCGGACCGGACGATTCCGGGTATTTTGCCGCTGAGGTGGATCATGTCAAAAGTCTAGTCACCTACAGCAGTCCGGACTATCTGGGCTGGAGATATATCCGCATTGTGCCTTATTCAGTGATCAGCCGGAATATCGATAGTATGCGGATCAAAACGCTGATCGTTGCGGGGGCTATCCTGTTCGCCGGACTCGCAATCTCCTCACTGCTGTCCCAGCGGATCTTCAGCGGGCTGAACCATAAGCTCTCCCGGCTGGGTAAGCTGGAAACAGAACAGCGGGAGAGCGTCCAGGCGATGCGCTCGGAATATCTCCGCAGCCTGTTGAACGGGTATACACAGATGAACGCCGGGCATGCAGCCGCGCGGTTTGAACGGTACGGCATTCCGCTGGATCCTGCACAGCCGGTCCGTGTCCTGCTGATTTTGGTGGACGATCACCTCCTGTTCGTGAACCGGTACAAAGCGGAGGACCGCAAGCTGCTGCTCTACGGAGTGCTCAACATTGCCCAGGAGCTCTTCGCCGCCGCTGGCATTCCAGCCGCTGCGGCGGATATCGGGGATGAACAGGCGGCGGTGCTGCTTCAGATGTCCGGCGAAGCCGAAGGTGACCGGGAGCGGTGCAGAGATTATGCCGCTTGGATTCAAACTGCGGTCAGCGAATATTTAAAGCTATCGGTCACTGTATCCTCAAGCCTAAGCGGTCCGGGGATCGAAGCGGTGCATGCCTTGTATCAGCAAGCAGTGGAAGCCTCATACAGCTGGGTATTCAGCGGAGCCGGCAGCCATATCGAAGCCGAAGAAGTGGAACAGAACAAGACCAAACGTTATGAATATCCGCTGCAGAAAGAAAAGCAGATGATTGATGAGCTGATGCTGGGGCGGATAGCTGATGTAAGGCAGCTGTTCCGTGAGATCATTATAGATACGGCTGATTATACCTATATATCCTACCAGTTTGCCGTTTCACACCTGACCTTTGCGCTGCAGAACGCACTGCGGATTATCCGGCAGCATTCTCCGTCGAACGAGGACTGGGAGTTCATTAACCTGCACCTGTATATGCCTCATTCCCGGGCAGAGACGATGGGGCAGTTCATTGAACGTTGTATGTCCCTGTTTGATCAGCTGGAGAATCAGATGAATGAACGGAAAAAGAGCCGGCATGATGAATTGCCGTGCCGGATCAAAAAAATTCTCGATGAACGGTATGCCGATCCGAATCTGTCTCTGGACATGCTGGCAGACGAGCTCGGCATGTCCGCCACCTATCTCGGGCGCGTGTTCAAACAGCATACGCTGCAGACGATACTCGGTTATATCCAGGAGGTGCGGATGAGCAGAGTGCGCGAGCTGCTCCTGCATACGGATGCCCCTGTCGGAGAAATCGCAGAACGCGCCGGCTTCTCGAACAGCCCGTACTTTTTTAAAGCGTTCAAGAAGTATAACGGTGTAACGCCTGCGGAATACCGCAGAACGGGCCGGGACCGAACGGATGAGGATGGTGTAGAGTCAGGCATTGCTGCTGAATAGACGGAGGCGTTCCGTGGCGGGAAAACCGCATAGGAACGCCTTTTTTAACGGATAGAAGTAGCAATTAAGCAGTCAGTTCGGAAAAAATTAGTCTGCTTTTTAAGCGGAAAGTGAGTCATATCGCATATGGTAAGTTGCCCGGAAATAGTCTCTATCCTAGTATAGAGTTTGTAGCCGGGAGTACCGGCGGAACATACAAACAGAAGGAGAAGGAGGCCGATTCGATGTCCGGAAAGGGCGGGATCATCCGGGAGCTGCGTCAGAGCAAGACGCTTCTGCTAATGATTGCACCAACCATTGTGTTTTTCATTGTGTTTAGTTACATCCCGATGATAGGCGTGTATTACGCCTTTACGAAGTTTGATTTTGACGGAGGGCTGTTTGGAAGCCAATTTGTCGGGATGGAGAATTTTAAGTTCTTATTTAATACTGGAGTGTTGTGGAATCTGACCAAGAATACCGTGCTGTATAATCTGGCGTTCATTTTACTGGGTAATATCATGCAGATTATTTGTGCCGTATTCCTTGCTCAGCTGTCCGGCAAGCTGTTTAAGAAGACAGCCCAGTCGCTGATGTTTCTTCCCTATTTTCTGTCCTGGGTGCTGGTAGGCGCGTTCGTCTATAACCTGTTCTCAGATCTTGGGGTAGTCAACAGTGTACTTAAGCAGCTTGGACTTCATTCCTATGATTTCTACCTGCATACGGCACCATGGAAGTTCATTATTGTGTTCTTTAGTGTCTGGAAAGGACTTGGCTATGGTACTGTCATTTATTTGGCAGCCATTATGGCGATCAGCGATGAATATTACGAAGCAGCGAAAATCGACGGGGCGACTATCTTTCAGCAAATCCGCAATATTACGCTGCCGTTGCTGAAGCCTACATTCATTCTGCTGATTCTGTTCAGTCTAGGCGGCATTATGAAGGGGCAATTCGACCTGTTCTATCAGATTATCGGCAGCAATGGTATGCTCTACGATGCCACAGATATTATCGATACGTTTGTGTTCCGTTCCCTGACAGTCAATTTTGACATCGGTATGGGTACGGCAGCCGGCCTGTATCAATCATTCTTCGGCTTCGCTTTAATTATGATTGTCAATTACATCATCCGTAAGACGAACAAGGACTACTCTTTGTTTTAGAAAGGAGGTATACGCATGAGTACCCAAGTCAAACAACTAGCCAAGGCGGATGCCTCCAAAGGCAGCCGGATCAAGCAGGACAAGGAGACCATCTTTTTTAATATCATCGGCTACATGCTGTTAACACTCGTTTCCCTGATCTGTCTCATCCCCTTCTGGCTAATCGTCGCCGGTTCTTTTACCGATGAGATGGAGATTATCTCAAAAGGCTTTCAATTGTTCCCGGACACGGTCTCGTTCGAGGCGTACAAGTCCTTATTCAGTACGCCGGCGCAAATATACCGGGCTTATGGTGTAACAATCGGTGTGACCATCGCCGGTTCGCTGCTGGGCATTTTCCTGACCTCGATGGCAGGGTATGTCCTTTCCCGCAAGGATTTCGCGATGCGCAACAGTATTTCGTTCTTTATTTACTTCACAACGCTGTTCAGCGGCGGCCTGATTCCCTGGTATATTCTCATGACCAAAAATCTGGGGCTCAAAGACAGCTATTGGGCGCTAATTCTGCCTCCGCTGCTGAGTGCCTGGAACATTATCCTGATGCGCAGCTTCATGAAGTCGATCCCTGAATCCATTGTAGAGTCCGCCAAAATTGATGGCGCCGGTGACTTCAAAATCTACCAGAGGCTGATTTTGCCGCTGTCGACGCCGGGACTGGCCACAATCGGGCTGTTTCTAGCACTCGGCTACTGGAACGATTGGTTCAATGCCAATATGTTCATTACAACGGATAGTAAATATCCGCTACAATTCCTGCTCTATAAAATCCTGTCCAGCGCAGCGGTGCTGCGGTCGAATAACGGGGCCTACCTGGCCGCTAATGTCGTGCCGCCGACAGAAACACTCAAAATGGCCGTTGCTGTAGTGGCGACAGGGCCAATTATCCTGCTGTATCCTTTCGTTCAGCGCTACTTCGTGAAAGGGCTTACGGTTGGAGCGGTCAAAGGTTAGAACCGGCTTGCCGGCTAACATAGTATTTTTTTAAGCAGTAAAGGGCAGGTCAGACAGGCTCGAAGCATCTAGAACATTAATTGAGGAGGAATCAAGTTGGGAAAAATCAAAAAAAGATGGACGCTGCTCGTCTCGCTCTCCATGCTGGCATCGCTGCTGGCAGGCTGTGGCGGATCGAATGACAATGCGGCGGGAAAGAACAATCCGGATCCGTCTGGAAGCAATGCCAGCCCATCGGCAAGTGAGGCTACAGCAAAAAAGGTAAAACTGACCTGGTATCTGGTCGGCGATACGCATAAGGATATGGACGAGGTGATGGCCAAATGGAACAAGATGCTGGAAAAGGATCTGAACACTACGGTCGATCTCAAGTTTACTACCTGGAACGACTGGCAGACTAAATATAATCTGCTGCTAACCTCGGGTGAGAAGATTGACATGATCTTCGCATCAAGCTGGGCAGATTTCTACAAGTTGTCCAAGCAGGGAGCGTTCCTGGATCTGACGAAGCTGCTCCCTGAATATGCGCCGGTAACCTGGGGCAATGTGCCGAAGGATGACTGGGGCTCCGTCACGGTCGGCGGCGGTATTTACGCAGTGCCGAATACGAATCCGGAATATACGCCATCCGGCTACGTCTACCGGGAGGACTGGCGCAAGGAATTGGGTCTGCCGGAGTTCAGCGACCTGAATTCGATTGAGGCTTACATGGATGCCGTGAAGACGAAGAAGCATGTTACCCCGATCAATGGCTTGGTCTATGATAACGTGAACGTCCTGTTCAAATCCTGGAATGATTTCCAGATGATTGGCGGAACCGAGCTGATCGGAGCCACTTCTTACGATACTCCGCGTGACATTCAAATCGTACCGTTTACCGACAAGTACGAAGCCTGGGTCAAGAAGATGAAGGAGTGGGCAGACAAGGGCTACTGGAACAAAAACTCGCTGTCCTCGAAGCAGGAAGCCGGCGATTTCATCAAGACCGGACAAGGTGCGATCTACTGGCGCAACCCGTCCAGTGCCGGAGGCTTTATTAATGAGGTGAAGGCCAAAAAACTGAATATGGATATCGGCTACTTCCCATTCACCCGGTTCCACAATTATGTAATGCCGACACTGCCAAGCTCGAACGCGATGGCTATTCCGAAGAGCTCGGAGAATCCGGAACGCTCGCTGATGGTGCTCGACAAGCTTCGCAACGACCCTGCTTACTTTGATCTGATGACCTACGGGATCGAAGGCAAGCACTGGGCCAAGGGCAAAGATCCCAAATCGATTGTCATTCCGGCACCGGGTGTCGATCTTAATGTGACGCCTCGTTTCGATATCGCAAGCTGGGGCTGGCGCTATGAGCCCAACATGCTGAAAGAAGAAGGAGGCTGGGACGGTCTCGATAAGCTGAAGGAAGAATTCAAGCCAATCAGCAAGCCGGATATTTTCGGACCTATTTATATGGATTATGATCCGGTCAAAACCGAGCTTGCAGCAGTTAACCAGGTGTTTGAGCAATACGGCAAACCGCTGATGCTCGGACTGATACCTGATGTGGATGCTGCACTCAAGACCTACCGCGACAAGCTGAAAAAAGCCGGGATCGATAAACTCTTGGCTTATGTGAAGGAACAATCGTATCAGTATTTTGACGAAAAAGGAATTAAATAAAACTTGGAATGATGAGGAACAGCGGCGGAGGCAATTTCGCCGCTGTTCCGTTCATAATCAGAGAAGAAAGGGTCAAGTCATCCAAACTGTTAGCACTATAAGGGCATTTTGAGAAGTTCATATTATTCAGGGAGAGTGAACTGTTATGGCAATCAAAAAAATGCTGACTCTGGCAGTTGTTCTGGCTATTTCCGTGCCCATGGGGGCGGTGTCCTCACCGCAGCAGGCGCAGGCTGCAGGTGAAAACGTACAGGTATGGTTGTCCAATCCCAATACAAATACTTGGTTGGCAAGACAATCGGATGTCAGCTTCTCTGCATCCAGCGCAGGTGCCGACTATTCGATTGGTGTCAATGAGGGAAGAACGTATCAGACGATGGACGGTTTCGGAGCTTCACTCACAGATTCATCCAGCTGGCTGCTGCAAAATAAACTGTCTGCAGCCAAAAGAACCGAGGTCATGAACCAGCTGTTCAGCGCTGGCGGAATCAACATCAGCGCCCTCCGCCAGCCGATCGGCGCTACTGACTTCAACTGGGAAATGTGGACTTATGATGATACGTACGGGAATAGTGATGATATGAACCTGAGCGCTTTCTCCCTCTGGAGGGATGAAGCCTATATCCGCCCTATGCTTAATCAGGCCTATAACATTAATCCGGGCCGCATCAAGCTGTTCGCCGCCCCATGGAGTCCTCCCGCCTGGATGAAGAAGACACCAAAAAGCCTCTACGGTGATATGGGCGGCACCTTGCGTGAGGAATGCTATGATGCCTATGCCAATTATCTGGTGAAATATCTGCAGCAGTATGCCGCACTTGGAACGCCTATCTATGCCCTCTCCCTGCAGAATGAACCGAAAAATGCCCCACACTATCCCGGACTTCTAATGTCTGCCGGTGAACAAAGCAATCTGATCAAAGTGCTGGGACCGAAGCTTGCACAGAACGGACTTAACACTCAAATTATGGCTTATGACCATAACTATGACGATATTAGCTATGCCAAGTCAGTGCTGGAATCTGACGCATCTGTCTATACGCAGGGCAGTGCTTTTCATTATTATTCAGCCCTCAGCCATCCCAACCTGACCACGCTGCATAACCTGTTTCCGACCAAACGGATCTGGTTCACGGAAGGCGGCAGCGGAACGTGGATTGGCGGCGGGACGAACGCAGGAATGTTCCAGGATCTGATGATGCATATGATCCGCTTCCCCAGAAACTGGGCAAAGTCCTATATCATGTGGAATGTCGCGCTGGATCAGAATGGCGGCCCTGCGCTCGCCGGAATTGATACGGCCAACCGCGGCCTGCTGACCATCCGCTCTGACACTACGGACTCAGTAACCTACAATCCGCAATTTTACGGTTTGGGGCACAGCAGTAAATTTGTCGACCTGAATGCGTCCCGTATTGATTCGAATACGTTTGAGAACAGCATGGAGGACGTAGCCTATAAAAATCCGGACGGCTCCATTGCGCTTGTGTTGTCCAACCGGCTCTCCAGCACTAAAACCGTCAAGATTCAGTGGAATTCCCAGTCATTCACGTACACGGTTCCTGCCGGTGGTGCGATCACATTCAAATGGTGGTCCAACTCGGCCCCGGTGACCGGCGGCACCTATAAGATTTTGAGCAAAGCAAGCGAAATGGCCCTGGATGTGACTGATGGTTCTACGGAGAATGGCGCGCTTGTCCAGCAATGGGAATATGCAGGCGGAAATAACCAGCGGTGGACGATCAGCGATGCAGGAAGCGGGTATGTCAACATCGTTAACACAGCCAGCGGTAAAGGCCTGGATGTGATAGATGGCTCCACCGCGGATCGTGCGGGCGTTCAGCAGTGGGCGCTTACGGGTACAGGAGGATATAATCAGCAGTGGAAGCTTGAAGCAGTTGGCGGCGGCTATTATAAGGTTGTGAACAGACAAAGCGGCAAAGTGCTGGATATTCCAAGCTCTTCAACCATGAACGGTACCAAAATCCAGCAGTGGTCCTATTTCGGAGCGGACAATCAGCTATTCTTCTTTGTAGCACCGTAAGGTTTGATTTGTACGCCAAAAAGCCCGCACAAACGCGGGCTTTTTGGCGTGTGGTGCGCCCTGCACGGGCGATAACCTGGCGGTGAAAGTTCGTTACAGGCTTGACAGTTAACGCCGCAAGTCGATTTCAAAAGTCTTAATCTCATAAGGTTCAAGGACAAAGCAGATACCAGCATCGTTATGCATTTCGCCAGCTGATTGTTCCATCAGGTTCGTTTCTCGCCATCCATGAATCTGCAGACCGCTCGTCAGCTCCAGCGTGTTGGAGCTTCCGGAGTAATCGTGAATACGCACGATGATGCAGTCTGAATCCTCTGCTTTTTTGACTGCCGAGATCATAGCAGTATCGCCCGACAAGGCGAACATGGAGCGGCTTGGCTGTTCTGCATGCCCCTTCGTATAGCGAATTGGGGCATTCAGGAACCAGGCTTGCTTGACGGTCTGTCCGGCCAGCCAATCCCCCTGATGCGGTAGAAGGGCATAGGTGAAGCGGTGCAGCCCCTGATCCGCATGCGGATCAGGATGTGTAGCGCTTTTGATCAGCGACAGCCGCAGGACATTGTTTTTAATATCATAACCGTACTTGGAGTCGTTCAACAGGCTGACACCATACCCTTTGTCAGACAGATCAGCCCATTGATGCCCGACCGATTCGAAGCGCGCCCAATCCCAGCTCGTATTCCAATGAGTCGGCCGTTTCACGTTGCCGAACTGAATGTCATAGGTTGCCTCTGTAGACCGGATGCCAACCGGAAAAGCTGCCTTCAGCAATTGCTGCTTCTCGTGCCAATCGACTTCGGTCACATAATCAATACGCCGGTTCGCGGCATAGACAATCAGGTTCTGCGTAATTGTGGAATTCCGGTACTGCCAATGGAACCGGATGACGGCCCGAAGCGAACCGGTCTCAATGACTTCGATTGACGAACAATCTCGAATCTCAGTCATTTTTTCCTGATAGAAGATATCAATATCCCAAGCTTCATGTGCCAGAGGCTTATCCTCAAACACCTGCAACAGATTACCGTTAGCTCCTTTAGCCAGTACTTCCCGCCGTGCTGCTTTATCGTAAATGCGGGTTAACTGCCCGGCTTCGTTCCACGCCAATTGATAAAAAGGGGTTTCAATTCCACGTTCTGTATGGCTGAATGGTGCCAGCCCGGAATGGACGGATTCGGCATCGCTTTGGAAATGAATCGTTGTATACCCGAGCGAAGGTATATCTTTCACTTCAATATACCAAATGCCTGTATCCATCTGGGCATTCAAGCGTATCCCTGCATCGCTTAACCAGTATCCTTGTTTTATCTCCGTAGAAGCGGGAATAGCCACAAGCTCTGTGATACTCCATGGTGAGGAATTCCACACCGAAAAGCTTCCTGCTGTTATCCCTGTTGCGATCGCAGCCCGGGCTTGTGTGTCGATCTGACTGCCGATCTGCCACGCTTCTCCGTATTCGACTCTGCTGTCTTCGTACACCTCTTGGATGGAAGAGCCGGGAATGATGTCATGGAACTGATTGCGCAGAATGATTTTCCAGCCTGAAGTCAGCGGTTTGGCTTGGTACAGATTCCAGTCTTCCTGCAAAATGCTTTGCAGAGCGTTCAGCCACTCGGCTTCACGATAGGCTAGTTCGAGCTTACGGTTCATCTGTTTGTTATAAGCTTGGCTGGTATACGTTCCGCGGTGATACTCCAGATACAATTCGCCGTCCCAGGTATGAATGTATGAATCGGTATCCGCCACCGTCTGCTGCAGCTTGTCGAAATAGGCATCCGCACGTCCGGTAGTTACCTTTGGGAGCCCGGGCAACTGATCCAGGCGCCGCCGCATCTCGAGCATTTCACGGTTCACGCCGCCACCGCCGTCACCATAGCCATAGGACAGCAGCAGTTCCTGATTCATCTCCTTGTCGCGGTAGGCATCCCATATTCCTTTGACCGTCTTGGGGATGATTTTCCCGTTATAGGTGTAGAACCATGACCCTGGCTCCGACCACGGTTCAGGTGTTGTGATGAAATGGGTCAATACCTCCGAGCCGTCAATGCCGCGCCAATGGAACGTATCGAAAGGCATCCGGTTATACTGGTTCCAGCTGATTTTCGTGGTCATGAAGGTATGAATGCCCGATTTTTTCAAAATTTGCGGCAGGGACCAGCTGTAACCGAACACGTCCGGCAACCATAAGTATCTGCATTCGGAACCGAACTCCTCCTTAAGGAAACGTGTACCGATCAGCAATTGCCGAACTAGCGATTCGCCAGAGGTCAGATTGCAGTCCGCTTCAAGCCACATGCCGCCACCAGCTTCCCAGCGTCCTTCCGCAATGCGCTCTTTAATGGATTCATAGAGCTCCGGGTAATCTTCTTTCACATATTCATATAGCTGAGGCTGTGTCTGCAAAAAAACATACTCCGGGAACATTTCCATCAGCCGCATCACCGTAGAGAAGGACCGTGCACATTTCTCTCGCGTATGCTTAAGCCGCCACAACCAGGCAACGTCTATATGGGTATGGCCAATACAGGTGATGCTTACATCGGATAGTTTGTCCATAGCTTCCAGGCAGGCGGTAAGATGGTCTCTGGCTTCGTAGACAGAGATGAAAAACGCCTCTGATTCAGGGTCTGCCCAGTCGATCATACGGAAGGATTGCTGGAGCACTTGCAGCAGCTTGGTCCGCTCCGGCGCATTGGGGTCCAGGATTTTTACGGTTTCGAGAATGGCCGTCCCGGTGAACACAAGATCATCTATTTTCTCATCCAGCCAACATAACTCCGCCTGTTTGAGGGTATGGGTCTGATTGCGCGGTTGTCCGCCTCCTTCAAGACCCGACCATAAACGGAAGACCAGCTCAGCAGAGTGGCCTGCCGCCGAAGCCGGAAGAAACACTTCCTTGTGATTGGAATCGACGCCTTGAAATGGTTTGCCTTCCCAATAGAAAAGGGATTCAAATCCGGAGTTGTTTCCACCCCCGGTATCGCCAAAATCAAACAACCCGACGATGCGCTTATGTTCCCATGATAAAGGGATTTCAGCATGAGTATGTAGCCACAAATAGAGATCCCGGCCACTCCAGGTCTCGTTAATATGCATTGTCTGCCAATGGGCTTCGGCACCTGGCACCGTAGGATTAATATCTTCCCGGTGGTCTTCGCAAGCAAGAAATACGCTCAGCGTCTTCCGGTCCCGGTAACGGAGTGCGGATAATTCATGAATACGTGCCTGCAGCTTGTTTTCGGTAAGGAACATCGTGTGGACCTCCAATTCATATAATCGGAGGGTGAATAGTTTATAGGGATAGATCCAAATGGGGTAAAAGTGAATAACTTAGGGGAATGCGCTCATTATAGCGGTTTCCTTTCCTTTTGACAATTGAAAGTTGAGTGGAAGGCACTGCATGTTCTCTTTATTGCCTAAATTTAACGAACGGTGATACACTGAGTTGAAAATTGGCTCCGAAGGAGGCGGTCAGGCGCGAATGTCCAAGATACGGATTTTTTATCAAAATCATCTGAAGAAAAAAATGTTTAACAAGATCCTCCTGTTCTACTCCATGGTCATGGTTCTCTTGTTTATAAGTGTCTCTATCCTGGCTTACCGCTATTACGAGCAGCGGCTCGTACGGGAGCAGATGGATGCGAGTCTTCAGGAACTGGACATCATCAGCATCAGTCTGAATCAGCAGAACGAACGGATGTATGGTGCGGTGCAGCAGATTTATACGGATGCGATGATTGGAGACGATCTGAAGTATTTTTTGACTCATGAATATGAGAACTTCCTCAAGTGGCGTCTGAATCAATATGCAAACAGCTACAGGACAGAACGTAACAGCTTTGACTATCATTTACGACAGCTGCTGAAGGAGGAGGCATCCATCTCGAACATTGTCCTGTACAGCTCAGATCAGGACTTTTTTTACGTTCTGAACCGGGAAACACAGCATTTTTACGATCAACCGCCGTTATCCTCTGAGCACCAGTACTGGTACGAACGGTTCAGGAATCAGCCTTGGCAGTATATGGGCAACGAGCCGCTATTCAAGGGAAAAGCCATCGGGGAATCAACACCTTACAGTTACGTGAATGTGCTCAAAGATCCTGTGACGCTGAAAGAATACGGTGCCATTCTGTTCGAACTCAACACCGACCGTATTAAAGGGCTGCTGCAGGAAAAGTTGAAAAATACGAGCAGCCGTATCATGCTGATCACGTCGCAGGGGCAAGTGATTTTTGACTCGCAGGGGCGATACGATAATACTGTCTATCCCTACTGGAAGCAGATAACGAAGCCTGGAGATTGGGTGAATCTGGAGGAACGTTCAAAAGTACAATTGCTGAATATCGGGAACACAGGGATGGTCGCTGCTGCCATTATTCCGCAGTCTCAAATCGTACAGAGTCTTCAAACCTTACGTTTTAGTCTTACAGGGATTGTGATCTTATGCATCATGATCAGCATCTCCGTGACGTTCACCGTTATCCGCCGCTATTCCAAAAAAATCCACAGAATTATCGTCTACATGCGGCGCTGGCAGGAGGGTGATTTGAGCAAGCGGATCAAAATGGAAGGGGAGGACGAACTGCAGCAGATCTCGCAAAGCTTTAACCATATGTGTGACCGGCTGGAGTCCTATATCCAGACCGTCTACATCTCTGAGATCAAGCAGAAGAATGCACAGCTCGTGGCTTTGCAGGCGCAGATTAATCCGCATTTCCTGTACAATACGCTCGAGAGTATACGCATGAAGGCCATCAGTTCAGGGGCCAGGGATGTCGGTCAAATGATATATATTCTCGCCACAATGTTCAGGCATTTGGTCAAAAAACAGACCCATGTCACATTGGCCGAAGAAATCGAACTGTGCGGGATGTATTTGGCCTTAATCCAATACCGGTACGAGAATAAGCTGCAGGTGGAAACGAACATCGAGATGGCGGTCGCCGGCAGCATCGTAGTGAAATTGCTGATACAGCCGATTATCGAAAATTACATCGTTCACGGCTTTCAGGCGGATGACGACGATAACCGGATTTCCATAACGGCTGCAGAACAGGGGAGACACATCATTATTCGTGTGAAGGATAACGGCAAGGGCATTGCGCCTGAGAAAATGACCGAGCTGCACAAGGCACTGCAAAGTGAGGGGGGAGCACCTTTGCTATCCAGTGATTCTCTGGGTCTAAAAAATGTACATGAACGTATCCGTTTGAATTATGGCAGCGAGTACGGAATAAGTGTGATCAGCGAGCAGGGTAAAGGTTGTGAAGTCATCATCGAAATACCATTCACAAGGGAGGACTAACTGAATGAGGAACGTATTGCTGGTGGATGATGAGCCACTCATTGTCGAAGGAATGCAGTCCATCATCGATTGGAATGCGAATCAAATGCAAATTGCAGGTACAGCGCGAAATGGCGTGGAAGCGCTAGCAACGCTGGACGGCTTATCCGTAGATTTAATTATCACGGACATCATGATGCCCCGGATGACAGGACTTGAGCTGATCCGGGAAGTCAAAGTACGCAGTCCCCTCACTAAGTTCATCATTCTGAGTGGTTACGAGGAATTCAACTACGTACGGGAAGGCATCACGCTGGGTGTCGAGAACTATTTGCTCAAGCCGGTCAATATCGGCGAATTAGAAGCGACGATTAAGCATATGCAGCACGATTGGGAGCGGGAGGAAGTCAGACAAATCCATATGGATCAGAGCTGGAGGATTCTGAGAACCAATATATTGCAACGGTGGGCGAACGAAACCATTAATGCCCAAGAGTTCCGGGAGCGCGCACAGCTGCTGGACATCCCCTTGACCAAGTCACGTTACAGTGCTGCTGCGCTGCGGATTGTAACCGGTCACGATATGGAGGAACCGCAGTTGTACAGACCCATTATCGCTGAGCAATGTGAAATCATAGGCGGGAAATATGTACCGGACGGCTGTGAGATCATCTGTTTCCCTGATCAGGAAGGAGATATCATTGTGCTGTTCGCTTCAACCGGGAGGGAAGGAGAAGAATGGAAATATCATGCGCTTTACGGGATGAAGCAGTGGATCGTCTCTGATACAGGAGCCTGTGTATGGGGGGTGAAGGGACAGTCCGAGCAATCCTATCTGGGATTTCCGCAAAGCTGCAGACAAGTGAAGCTGTGGTTTCAGAATCATTTGTTAGGCGACTCAGAGACTCTCTTAGAGTCATTGGACGACAGAAATGAAGCTGCTCATACGTATGAAAATAGGGAGCCCGCTATGGATCAATTCCATAAGTTGCTCCGGGACGGGCAGCGTCTTGAGGTTGACGGGTTCATCGACGACTTCTTTGATGTTCAGGCAGAGGCCGGGCACTCCGCAAGAATGCCGTTCTTCAACTCCGCAATTCAGCTTATGCTGGCGGCCAAGACTTTGGAAAAGACACCGGACTACGGCGGGGTTTTCGGTCCCTTATCCAGAATTCATACTCGCAGCGGGCTGAAGCAACTGGTGAAAAGTGTGGTCCATCAAACACTTGATACTTACCATGCGGCAGAAAGAGACTATAGCCCCCATGTGATGGCTGTACTGGATTTCGTAAAAAACACCTACAAAGAGGAGCTTTCGCTGAAGACGCTCAGCCAGAAATTGGACCTTCATCCCAACTATCTGGGGCAGTTGTTTCAACAGGAGGCGGGTACGAGCTTTTCCGATTATGTCAATCAGTACCGGATTGAACGTGCCACCCATCTGCTGCTGTACTCGGACAAAAAGACGGCGGAAGTGGCGGCGGAGGTAGGCTATTGGGATACTTCTTACTTTTACAGGCAGTTCAAGAAATATGCCGGCGTTTCCCCTACGGAGCTGCGTTCGATGTATATGAAAAAATAGGCGGCGACCTGTCTTCTAACAAAACACACCTTGCAGAGGTGTGTTTTTTTGTGAAATGAAGGCGCTATCTTTAATTAATCCATCATTTTATTGTATTTTTCAACTTTCACGGCGGCTGCCCGGCTTTCATAATAAAGACAGGGGTGAACGGGAAGATCCAAAACACCAAATGAGCTGAAGCTAACCATTGTTGATTATAGGGGATGAACAGTGGATGAACTCAGCTGCAAGTGAATCAAAGGAGGGACAGCCGTGCTAGGCATCTTGAAGAAACTGATAAAGAATAGGGCGTTTCTTCTGCTGGTATTACCGGGAGCAGCGTGGTTTATTATTTTTGCATATTTGCCGATGTTTGGGACGATTATTGCCTTTAAGGATTTCCGGATTCATCCGGGGGGGTTTTTTGAAAGCGTTTTAAAAAGTGAGTGGGTCGGTTTCAAAAATTTCGAGTTCCTGTTCTCGACAGATGATGCTTATATCATAACGCGCAATACCATTCTGTATAACGTCGGTTTGATCATGCTTGGACTGGTGCTCGCGGTTACGCTTGCCATCATTATGAATGAGCTGTTAAACAAACGGCTGGCGAAATTTTACCAAACCGCGATGTTTATGCCGTATTTCCTCTCATGGGTTATTATTAGCTATTTTGTGTTCTCGTTCCTCAATGTAGAAAAGGGCGTGTTCAACCAGCTCCTTGTCTTCTTTGGCGAAGACCCGGTCAGCTGGTATAGTGAGACGAAATTTTGGCCGTATTTTCTTATCTTTCTGGGTCTCTGGAAAAATGCCGGATACGGGAGCGTCGTCTATCTTGCAGCAATCGCTGGCATCGACCGCTCTTATTATGAGGCGGCAATGATCGACGGTGCTACCAAATGGAATCAGATCCGGTTTATTACACTGCCGATGCTGAAGCCGCTTATGATCATTTTGACAGTTCTGGCACTCGGCGGCATCTTCCGGTCGGATTTCGGGTTGTTCTACCAGGTTCCGCGGGATTCCGGCGCACTGTATCCGGTCACTAACGTTATTGACACATTCGTGTATCGGGGACTGACGATCATGGGCGATACAGGTATGAGTACGGCTACGGGTCTATATCAATCCGTTGTTGGTCTGATTCTCGTTCTGCTCGCGAATTATGCGGTACGCAAAATTGAAAAGGATTATGCCGTATTCTAAAAAATCGGCAAGGGGGTGCTGCAATGAATGACTTAAGCAAATCTATAGAGAGAACAGTGCTCTCTGCTCCCGGGAAAAAGAAAACCAGGGACATCAATGCGATTAGTCCATTATGGAATTTTATATTTAATGTGGGTGTGGGCTTATTCGCCCTATCCTGTATCTTCCCGTTTATTTTTATCATTGTCATTTCGTTTACGGACGAGAAGACATTGGCTCTCAACGGCTTCAGCATTCTGCCCGAGGTGCTCAGTCTGGACGCCTACCGGTTTCTGATGCGGTCCGGCGAGCAAATGGTGCAATCCTTGGGTGTGACCTTAGCCGTAACGGTGATTGGAACTGTTCTGACGCTGTATCTCGTTTCTACATATGCGTACGCAATTTCACGCAAGAACTTTGACCAGCGCCGGTTCTTCAGCTTTCTCGCTTTCTTCACCATGCTGTTCTCCGGGGGGCTGGTCCCGGGATATATCGTCGTTACGCAAGTACTTCATTTGCGGGATACCCTTTGGGCGCTGATCTTCCCATCTATTCTGAACGCATTCTATATTATCGTCATGCGTACCTTTTTTACGACGACTGTACCGGATGCGATTATCGAATCGGCCAAGATCGACGGAGCAACCGAATTCGGCATTTACACACGTATTGTGCTGCCAATCTCGCTGCCGGGTATTGCGACTATCGGGCTTTTCAGTACACTTGGCTTCTGGAATGACTGGTTCAATGCGCTTCTGTATATTGATAATCCCAATTTAATACCACTGCAGACACTTTTAATCCGGATTCAGAACAATATGGACTTCATCGTACAGAACAGCAGCCAGGTAGTATCTTACGATATTGCTGCGACCTTGCCGACAGAGACCGTACGTATGGCTATGGTTGTGCTGGCTACGCTGCCAATTGCGCTGGCGTATCCTTTTTTCCAAAAGTATTTTATCCAAGGGCTTACGATTGGTTCGGTTAAAGAATAAGTTGGATAAGTTGTATCTGCCTGATCCAGGGCAGTAACAATAGATATTTATATTGATTAGGGGGAGACATATGAAGTCCAAGAAAATGGTATTGCTGATGGTTGTGTTTCTGTTTGCACTCGCTTCCGGGTTGGCTGGCTGTGGCAGCAATAACACGAAAGAGAGCAGTGATGGGAACACCCCGTCCGGGACCCAATCGGCTAGTCCAACGGAATCCGGCGATCAGGCTGGGGATAAGCTGGACCCGGTGAAGCTTAAGGTATACCTGATTGGTGGTCCACAGCGTGACCTGCCAATGGTTCAAGAGGAAATGAATAAATATTTGACGGACAAAATCAACGCAACCGTTGATATCACAATGATTGACTGGGGCGACTACTCGAAACGGTTGCCGGTAATCACTGCTTCCGGGGAGAATTACGATATTGCGTTTACCTCCTCCTGGGCTTTTGACTACCTGCCGAACGCGACTCGGGGTGCGTTTTTGCCAATCAATGATTTGCTGGAAAAATACGGTCAGGATATCATAAAAGAGCTCGACCCGCGTTTCCTGACTGGATCGCAGGTGAATGGTAAAAATTATGCTGTGCCGGTCAACAAGGAGTTGGCCTCGCAGTGGGTATGGCGATTCAACAAACAGTATGTTGATAAGTATAAGATGGATATTACAAAAATCCGTACCCTAGAGGATCTCGAACCTTATTTGAAACAAATCAAGGAAGGCGAGCCGGCTGACATCACACCACTGGCTGTACCGAAAGGCTTCAAGCCTTATATGCCGTTCGATTTCCTCCTGGGCGATGAATTCCCGGTTGGGATAAATATGAACTCAACGGATGGGAAGTACGTCAATATCCTTGAATCCGACGAACTGAAAAGCTCGCTCAAAACCATTCGGAAATACTATCAAGCCGGTTATCTGCGCAAAGATGTCGCAACTCTGGAAGGCATTGATAACATCAAGACAGGCAAATGGTTCGCGGACCGCGAGCAAACGCAGCCTTATGCAGAATTGGGCTGGTCGAGAAGTGCGGGCTATGACATCGTGACCTCACCTATGCAGGATCCGGTTATCTTCACAGGCTCCGCTACCGGTTCTATGCACGCAATCTCGGCGAATTCCAAAAATCCGGAGCGTGCGATGATGTTCTTGAACCTGCTCAATTCGGACAAATATTTGCGCAATCTGATCAACTACGGTATCGAAGGCACACATTACAAGAAGATCTCTGAAGACGTCATTGAAGATCTGCCGGCTATGAAAGACGGTTACCAGATGCCGGGATTCGCACTAGGCAATCTGTTCCTGACCTACAGCCACAAGGAAGATCCTGCAGATAAATGGGAAGCGTTCAAGGAGTTCAACAATTCCGCCAAGGTGGCACCAAGCTTTGGCTTCAACTTCAACCCCGATCCAGTGAAGACAGAAGTGGCGTCTATCTCGGCGATCGTAAAAGAATTTTATCCACCTATCATGACAGGTGCAGTCGACCCGGATGAACATCTGCCGAAGGCAATCGCCAAGATGAAGGATGCCGGACTGGATAAAGTCATTGCGGAAGCACAGAAGCAATATGACGAGTGGAAAGCGGCCCATAAATAGGCTGACATTCACATCAATTGATCCATTGGAGGAGGATGGCATGAAAAAGATAGGTGCAGGTTTTATCTTCTTAATTGTGATATGTGCTGCATTATCCACTTCTGCGTTAGCCAAACAGCCTTATTCATCCTATTGGTTTCCAGAGCAATTGCTTCAGTGGAGTCCGGCATCAGACCCGGACGCGGCTTTCAACCGTAGTACTGTCCCGCTGCAGGACCGTTTTGTGGGAGCAGGAGTCAACTCTCATGCGACTAAAGCGCCGAAAGTCATGGCTTTATCAGCACTGAATCCGGGAACAAGCGGAGTACCCTCGCAGGGCTCGGACAAATTCGGGGCAAACACGTTTACCTATTGGCAATATGTTGACCAACTGGTCTATTGGGGCGGCTCGGCCGGCGAAGGGATCATCGTGCCTCCAAGTGCCGATACGATCGACGCTGCCCATAAGAATGGCGTGCCGATCCTCGGAACGGTGTTCTTCCCGCCAGCCGTGTATGGCGGTAAATATGAATGGGTGAAGCAGATGCTAGAGCAGAAGAGTGACGGCTCCTTTCCTGCCGCTGACAAGCTGATCCAGGTTGCGGAGTATTACGGATTTGACGGCTGGTTCATTAACCAGGAGACAGAGGGTGGGACGCCGGCTGACGCACAGCAAATGAAAGCTTTCCTGCGTTATCTTGAAGTGCACAAATCTGCATCTATGCACTTCGTATGGTACGATTCCATGACCAAAGAAGGCAGTATCAGCTGGCAGAACGCACTAAATGATAAGAATGCGATGTTCCTGCAGGACAATGGAAAGCAGATAACAGACAGTATGTTCCTGAACTTCTGGTGGAAGGATCTTGGAAGCTCGGCGGAAAAGGCCAAAAGCTTGGGCAGAAGTCCATTTGACCTGTATGCAGGCATTGACGTTGAAGCCAAAGGTTACGATACGAAGGTGAACTGGAATCTGTTGTTCCCGGAAGGGAAGCCTGCAGTCACATCTCTGGGGATTTACCGCCCGGACTGGGCTTTTAACAGTGCAGAGAGTATGGAGGATTTCTTCAGCCGCGAGAACAAGTTCTGGGTGGGTCCTAACGGAAATCCGGGCAATACCGCGAGCAGCCAGACCTGGAAAGGAATCGCGAACGATGTGGTCGAAGCATCCCCTGTAAATGAACTGCCCTTCATCACCAGTTTCAACACTGGAAGCGGACAGAAATATTATGTTCTCGGGAAGCAGGTACGGGATAAGGGATGGAATAACCGGAGCCTGCAGGATATCCTGCCGACATGGCGCTGGATCGCAGACAGCAAAGGAACACCGCTCACACCGGTGCTGGATTGGTCCGATGCGTATTACGGTGGCAGCTCGCTGAAGGTATCAGGTGTGCTGAGCCATGACAATGCGACACATCTGAAGCTCTATAAGACAGATCTAAAGATCGAAGCAAGTACGAAGCTGTCGGTTACGTACAAAACGCAGAACAAGCCTAGCCTGAAGGTTGGCCTTGCTTTTGCAGACCATCCCGACCAATTTGTCTTTCTTAACGTGAAGGATAAAACATCACCAGGCTGGACTACAGAAACACTGAATTTGACCCCGTATAAAGGGAAACGGATCGTGGCGTTGTCACTGTATTTTGACACCACGGATACGATAAGTGATTATGCCATACACATTGGCCAGCTCGCCATCCAAAATGCCAACGACCCGATTCAGCCGCTCCCGGCGGTTAGTGGGCTGAAAGCCACTTCATCTGACTTCCGCAATGGAATCTATGGAGATGCCAGATTGCAGTGGAAACCACTTGATCAGCAGGTGAAGCAGTATGAAATCTACCGTGTATTGCCCGATGGCAATGAGGTGCTAATGGGGGCAACGCCGAATCATGTGTTTTACGTCCCTGAGATGAGAAGAATTGACAAGGAAGCGGTAACGGTATTGAAGGTCGTTGCGGTCAATGGAAGATACGGGCAAGGTCAGGCCTCCAGCGTGAAGATCAGCTGGCCGGCTTATCCGAAGCCGACTGCGGATTTCAAGGCCGACCGGACGCTGGTGGCTCCGGGTGAGAGTGTAAACTTCACCGACCTGTCGACTGAAGTGACAGAAGGCTGGTCATGGACCTTCGACGGCGGAAGCCCGGCTGTCAGCACCACGAAGAACCCGGTGGTAATGTTCAATCAGGAAGGTGTATATAGCGTGACACTGACTGCAACTAACAGCTCGGGCCAAGACACAATGTCGAAAAAGGCACTAATCACAGTAAGCAAGGAAGCCGGTTCAGTGAAGAATCTGGCACTTGGCAAAGCTGTAACAGCCGATCAGGCCTGCGGGGATAAGGAAGGAGCACCGAATGCCGTAGACGGTAAAGTGACGGACAACAGCAAATGGTGCGCGCTTGGCAATCTGCCTCACTGGCTTCAAGTCGATCTGGGCGCCGAGCATCCAATCAGTGCCTTTGTCATCAAGCATGCTGAGAGCGGAGGAGAGTGGTCCGGGTTTAATACCAGCGATTATACCATTCAGGTGAGCAGCGACGGTACGAACTGGACCGATGCCGTCAAGGTCCAAGGAAACACGGCAGCGGAGACGACTGAGGCGATTGCGCTAGTTAAAGCCCGCTATGTAAAACTAATCATCACTAAGCCCTCGCAGGGTGCCGATACAGCCGCGCGAATCTATGAGTTTGAAGTCAAGGGGCTGTAATAGTATACAAAACAGCGTTTCTACCGTTAATGGAGAAGCGCTGTTTTGCGTTTTTATATATAATGGGCCAGCAAATAAAAAAGTTACTCAACTTAGCAAAAAAAAAGAAATATAGATTATTTAAGTATATTATAATTGACAAATACGACTTAGATTATATGAAAAGGTGAGACTAATGAAAAGAGAGTTATACCATTTAATCCAAATGGGCATCTTTGCAAACAATTGGAGGTTGAATAAGATTGAATAGGCATGAAAAAAGCAGCAATGCACCAAGCCTGCTTCGCAATCGGTTCCTGCAGACCATTCTATTATCAAGCGTGCTGCTGCAGATCGGCATTTGGGTCCGTAATTTCGCTATTCTCCTGTATGTTGCAGAAAAAACAAACAATGATCCCTACGCCATTTCGCTGATCAGCGTAGCAGAGTTCGCACCTATTTTTGTTTTTTCGTTCATCGGAGGTACATTTGCCGACCGCTGGAAGCCGAAGCGAACGATGATCTGGTGCGATTTATTATCTGCGGTATCTGTATTCGCAGTACTTTTGACCATACATTTCGGTTCATGGCATTCTGTCTATCTTGTAGCATTCATCTCAGCGATTCTATCGCAGTTCTCACAGCCTTCAAGCATGCGGTTGTTTAAGTATCATGTACCGGAAGAACAGTTGCAGCAAGGGATGGCTCTATTCCAATCACTCATGGCTATCTTCATGGTGCTCGGCCCTATGCTCGGCACCTTCGTGTACAGCACGTTTGGCCTTGAAACGTCGATTGCTATAATGGGCGTGGTCTTTCTGCTGTCCGCACTCGTCCTTATTCGCCTGCCTGAGGATCATTTGAAACCTCAAACGACCGCTGGAAAAGGGCAGTTCCGTAAAGATTTCAATGAAGGCTTCCGTTATGTCTGGCACAGCCAAGTGCTGCGTATGCTCGGACTCGCATTTATTCTCGCCGGACTCGCAGTTGGGGTTGCCCAAGCGCTCAACCTGTTTATCGTAACGGAGCGGCTAGGCAAAAGTAAGGAGTTCCTGCAATATCTGTTGATGGTGAATGGCGCAGCCATGCTGATCGGTGGCGGGATCGTAGCCGTCTTCGCCAAGCGGGTTCCGCCGCAGCTTCTGCTGGCAATAGGTATGCTGGCAGGCGCAATATGCACTGTCATTGTCGGGTATTCGACTAGTGTTCCGCTCACGCTGACCGTTCAATTTCTGAATGGGCTTGTGTTCCCTTGCATTCATATCGGGATCAGCACAATGATCCTGAAATGGTCACATAGCTCCATTGTCGGCCGCGTAAATGGGGTTCTGAATCCGATGTTCGTAGGCATGATGGTCATTTCCATGTCTTTCGCTGGCGCGTTAAAGGATGCCTTTTCGCTAGGTACGATCTATAGCGGAGCAGGATTATTATTTTTTCTTGGCGCATTGGTCATGGTGCCGATTATGAACCAAAAAGCGCCGGATCACTCACATGTTGCACAAGAGGCATAATATCGTGATGTGTATAAGGTTGTATACAGAAGAGCCTGTGTCCGGTTCTTCCGCGATGGGATTATAACGTAATCAGTAGACCGCTCCTCCGGGGCGGTCTATTAGTTGTTCCAACCTCTATTTTTTCATACGAATCTGAAAATCGATCCCCTGCCTCTTCGCTCGGAGTCACACCACACCTTGCTTCGCCTTCATACATTTCAGATTGTAAGTCCGCCCATAGGCCTTGCCGTACCTTACGATTCGGTTGATCATATTACGGTCCTGCAGCTTGGTGAACGGGCAGGGATCGGGGGCTGTATTCACTTCCAGAATCCAGGGCTTCAGATGCCGATCCAAGGCAATATCTGCACCGATTTCCTGAAGGCCGGGGAAGGCAGTGCTTAACTGATGGGCAGACTTTACTCCAATTTCCTTCATTGCCGCGATCAATGCTGCACGCTTTTCTAGGTTTGTGTAGGCGTTCAACAACACCTCAACCGGATATATGGTCCCTCCTTGACTGCCGTTGGTCACCACCTTGTGAGGATGCGCTACGCGTCCTGCAATCCCCGTAGCTTCCCACTCCCTCTTGAGATTCCGCTGCACCATCACCCGGATATCGAAGGGCCGGCCATTATAGGTAAGCAGCCGGATTCCCTTTTGGACTAAATAGGATCTTTCCTTGATTTCCCTATAGATTGCGCGATAGGCGGTGTCGTAATCGGAGAATCTATGCACTTGCGTACCGGATTGATAGCGGTAGGACATCTCATCCCTCGGGTCATGATCTCTTCTGCTGCTGCGATTTAAGCGGCTGACCGGAAATTTGTCAACCCGAATCACGCCCTGCCCCAATGAACCGCAGCATGGCTTAATATACACCATTTGATATTTTTGCAGCATCTCTTTTAGCACGCTAGGATTCATTTTTCTCGTTACCGGGATATGCATCCTTAATTCTTGGCTTCCAGCGAGCACCTTTGTCTTCGTCAGCTTGTTGGATATACGTGTGATTTGTTCCTTCATTATGTCCCTCCGTTGCAATAAGCCTATAGGCTATCTTACGGGGATCGTTGAACTTTTGATTGGGCAGCAGACGATAAAAGAACACACCCGGAGCGTGCTACATATGATAATTGAAGGTGTTTATCTAAAGAGGCTGCAGGTTGCAGCAGAGCGGGAGGCGGCGAAGATGCTGCTGGACAAATTACAGGATAAGGTGCATGAGGTTATCGGGGTATTTCCTTGGTACAAGGGGCTGATCGGCGGCGGACAAACCAATTATAGCCTTCAGAAGCTTCCGCTGCTGACGACGGAGATTCTTGAAACCTATTATTATACAGAGCCAGCTGACCCTTCTCTTGCCGTGTACAGGACATCGGGCACAAGCACTGGCGACCGGAAGGCGATTCTCTACTCTGAGGAAGATGACCAGCACTACATAGATATCAAAACAAAGCTGTTCGGTGAGCTTATCGCAGGGAGCGGGTGCACAAGAGCCTTGGCAGACATGGGTACCGGACATGCAGCGAACACTGCGCTAACCATATTCGAACGGCTGGGCCTGGAAAATAGCTCGATCCCCTTTGAACTGCCGATTCAGCAGCATATTGAACAGCTTGAGGCGTTCCAGCCGGACCTGCTGTATACGATGCCTTCTATCCTTGACCATATCGTATATGCTACGGACAATCCGCTTGCCTTCGGAATTCGCAAGATCATTCTGGTCGGGGAAATCGCCACACCTGAGTGGCAGTGCAACATGGCCCGCCTGTTCGGTCTGGAGCCGCGTGACATCATCGATACGTACGGCTCCATTGAAATCGGGACGATTGCTTATTACTCCCATGACCTTGGCCGGTATATTCTCGCTGACGGCATTTATGCGGAAGGGATCGGGACAGAGAGGTTAGACGGGGAATGGAGACCGCTGGCAAAGGACGAGAGTATCCTGGTGCTTACCTCAAGCGTCCGCAAGATGCTGCCTGCCATCCGTTTTGTTACCTATGACGTTGTAAGAGACTTCAGGCCTGTGATGGATGGCGGTGTAGAGAGGCAGAGCTTTGCGTCTATTGTCAAACGGGTGGGCCGGGAATTGAAGCACGGGGAAAAAATCAGCCTGTACGATATTGAACGGGTTGTATACCGTCATCTTGAGGATGCGATCATCCGCGTTAGCGTAGAGGACAATGCACTGACTGTGTATATTCAGAGCAAATCTGCGGAAAACTCGGTTATTCCTGCCATACGGGAGGAAATCGGGGAGTGCATTCCCGAAATCGGCAGAATGATTCGTAACCATCTGCTTGATGCGATTGAGGTCATCATCGTAGCTGCGGAGGAGCCGCTGGAACGCGGGCAGGTGAAGAACAAAAAACTGTATTACCAGAAAGACAAAGATAATAGCGGGCCTGATATATACCTGAATGGCGGAATTTTGTCGGCCATCGGAAACACGCCCTTAATCAAGCTGAATCACTTGTTCCAGAAAAGCGGATTTGAGGTTTACGCGAAAATGGAGCTGCTGAACCCGGGCGGAAGTGCGAAGGACCGTCCGGCTCTGCGGATGATCCGGGAAGCCTGGAAGGAAGGGATCATCGGGCCGGGAACTTCCGTCATTGAATCGAGCTCGGGAAATATGGCAATCAGCCTGGCGATGATTTGCAAGGTTTTGGGGATGCGTTTTATCAGCGTGGTCGACCCCAGAACAACAGACACGAATCTGCAAATTCTGAAGGCATTGGATGCAAAAATAGATCTGGTCCGGGGTCCTGACCCCGAAACAGGCGAGTTTTTGCCTGCCAGGCTGAACCGTGTGCAGCAGCTGCTGGTGGAAATACCGGGCAGTTACTGGCCGAATCAGTATGCAAATCCCCATAATTATCTGTCCCACTACCATACGACCATGAAGGAAATTGTGGCAGAGCTTGGGCGGGTGGATTATTTGTTCTGCAGTGTCAGTACCTGCGGCACGATTCGGGGCCTCGCGGAATATGCAAGGGATCACGGGCTTAGGACCCAAATCGTGGCTGTTGACGCAGAGGGGAGCGCTATTTTTGGCGGAAATAAGGGGCAGCGGCGCTTCCCGGGACTCGGTGCCGGTATCGTACCGCCCTTCTGCAGAACTGGTCTGATCGACCGTATCATCCATGTCTCGGACTCGGATATTGTCAAAGGCTGCCGGGCACTTGCCCGGAGCGAATCGGTTCTGGCTGGCGCATCCTCCGGGGGAATTATTGCAGCCGTTAAGAAGATGGAGCCGGAATTGACACCAGGATCGGTCTGTGCGGTCATTCTGCATGACAAGGGAGAACGTTACCTCGATACTGTATATTCAGACACCTGGATTCAGGGCCAATTCGGCCGGGAGCTTTCAGCTGAGGACAGAACCGACCTTGGAAGATAAGACAGGATATGAGGAGGAAGCAGGATGCTGTACTTAAACGACCGGGACCTTCGGGAAGTTGGCCTGGATTGGCCTGCCCTTGTGGAGTCCGTAGAGTCTGCAGTGCGCATTATGGATTCCGGTGATTACGCCCAGCCGGTAAAGCCTTATCTAAGGTATAACAATGCCCGGAACCGCATTATTGCCATGCCCGCATACGCCGGGGGAGAGGTGAATGCAGCAGGGATCAAGTGGATTTCCAGCTTCCCGGATAATATCCAGGCTGGTCTTCCCCGCGCGCATAGCATTATCGTAATCAATAATCCCGCTACGGGCGAACCTTCAGCGATCCTCAACTCGCCGATCCCCAGCATTGTAAGGACGGCCTCCATCAGCGGGCTGATGATTCGTTATTTTATGGAGGCACGCCCGCTGGACCGGATTCATCTCGGCATTATCGGCTGGGGGCCGATTGGACAGTATCATTTTCAAATGGCTGCAGCATTGTATGGGGACCGGATCGAATCTATCCGTATCTTTGACATAAGGGGAGCAGATTTGTCAGGAATCCTGCCTAGATACAGGGACAGGATTGAAGTAGCAAAGACTTGGGCGGACGTCTACCGGCATTCCAATATCTTCATCACATGTACCGTGTCAGAACACCGGTATATTGATATTCCCCCGGCCAAGGGCAGCCTTCTGCTGAATGTTTCGCTGCGTGATTACCATCCAGAGGCGCTGACTTCGGTAAAAGCCATCATCGTCGACGATTGGGATGAAGTGTGCCGCGAGAATACGGATATCGAGCGGCTCCATCTGGAGCAGGGGCTGACTCGTGAAGGCACACGAACGATTACCGATGTCGTCAGCCGCCGCTGCTTTGCGGATTTCTCCGCAGATGAGCCGGTTCTTTTCTGCCCGATGGGTATGGCCGTCTTCGACATCGCTATAGCGGTATATTACGTAAAGATTGCAAAGGAAAAAGGGATTGGGAGCGAGCTAGTGTAGGGGAGGGTCTGTCTTACTGAAGCTGTTTCGGTCCCCAAGCGGGTGTTGATATTGCTCATACTTCAGCAGAGGACGGACTGATTGTGGAAAAGCGGCAGCGGTCGCCTTGGTCTCCGGATTTTCACCGCTAAGGGGAATGGAAAAATCTGGAGAGCGCAGCGATTGGAACAACGGTCCGTTCGCGCAGCGTCCACCCAAGCGAAAACATACATCCTACTCCAAAACCAAGGGGCGTCCCAAGAAGCCATTCATGGCTTTTGGGACGCCCCCGTTTTTTTGCATGATGAGAGATGTATCTGAAATGCATTCATAAAGGTAAGTATCAAATCGCCCAGACCTTATTATAGCTAGAAGTTAAAGACTTTACTCCAGTCATAATCTCCTGAAGTCTCCACGTTTTTTGGCCAGCTAGCACACCACTGAGGCATAGAAGGATTTTCTACTCGGTCAAGACTTGGTGTGTAGGGCTTAATATCCAAAATGGGGGTTCCATGCTCGGCATCCATATAGGCTAACCCGATCACACCATTTTCTGCCTCAATGTACGTAATATTAGCACAAGTTAGTGCAATAGGGTTGGGACGTTCTGGAGAGCGTGTTGCAAATGTTCCCAACATCTCCGGTGAGTCTTTGTATGGGCTTTTTTCAATTAGTTTTGAGCGAGAGTCTGAATGGTCACATTGATCAAACCACCAGAGAATATTGATATAGCTGAATCCCTCAAGATTGGTAAGAGCCAGGATATATTCTTTATCCAGTTCTAAGCGAGTTCCCTTTTTATCTACGCAAACTTTTCCAATTGATTTAACTGTAAATAACTCCATAAGTAAAACTCCTATTTAGTTTATTACGGCGCCGTTAAATCAATTATATCTTTGTGTTTTTACACTACAAGCGTTATTTTTGATGATTCCCCCTGTGTATGTGAACGATGGAAAAATGGATAATAATGTAATTTGGTAGTGTGATCAGCTGTTGTGAAAATGCAAATTCAGCAGAATAAGAAAAATATTTTATTTTTTATTGTTAGATTTATTAAATAACCGGTGTTCATTCTGGCGGGATCTGTAAGATTTACTGAATGTGAAGGATCACTTTCCCGGTTATTTTTATCTCTGCCCATTATAGGATGTCCGGGTGTTGCAAATTTGCGACTGTTGCTGAAAGCGATAGCGGGAAAAGCGGGATTCATATTACCTGTCTATACTGCCTGGGGTAGATATGATTAGGGGGGGAATGCTCCTCAAAAGGTTGCTTTCAACAAGGGGAGTCGCAATTTATCTACAGAAAAAAGCAAGGATTTTAAGCGGTTTTAGGAGCCTTGACCCTATATATTTTCTGTAATACTATGACGGTGTGAAATGTTTCACAATCACTTTTGACCTTAGGCATACTACGGATTTATTGACTTTGTTATGAATGTGAAAATGTTCACGAAAGAGGGAGTGGGGAAATGACAAAAGTAATTTCAGCCGCAAAAGCTGCAGAACTGATTCAAGATGGAAGTACAGTCGCAGCAAGCGGTTTTGGATTATCCTGTTGGGCAGAAGAAATGGGTATTGCGATTGAAGAGCGGTTCTTACAAACCGGACATCCGAAGAACTTGACGGTGATGCACGCTAGTGCAGTAGGCAACCGCCGTGATAAGGGAATGACCCACCTGGGTCATGAGGGGTTAATTAAACGCTGGATCGGCGGGATTGCAATCGCTTCCCCTGGCATGGCGAAACTGATCGAAGAAGACAAATGTGAGGCATACAATTTGCCCCAAGGCGTAATCACTCAGTTGTACCGTGAAATCGCAGGTAAACGTCCGGGGGTCATTACAAAAGTGGGTATGGAGACGTTTGTGGATCCCCGGGTAGAGGGCGGTAAAATGTCTCCATCTACAAAGGAAGACATTGTAAAGGTCATTGAACTCGAAGGTGAAGAGTGGCTATTCTATAAATCTTTTCCGATTCAGGTTGGATTGATCCGCGGAACCGTGGCTGATGAAAAGGGGAACTTAACGCTTGAAAAGGAAGGTCTTCATATGGAGGTTCTTCCTATTGCCCAGGCTGTGCGGAACTCCGGAGGCATCGTCATCGCTCAAGTGGAGACGGTTGCCAAGAATGGCACACTGAATCCGAAAGATGTTAAGGTGCCAGGAATTTTAGTGGATTATATTGTGGTTTCTAAACCGGAAAATCACTTCCAGACTGAAAACACCTATTATAATCCGGCATTCTCCGGTCATGTAAAGGTACCTATTGAGAACATAGATACCATACCTTTAGATGAGCGTAAAATCATTTCCCGCCGGACAGCAGTTGAACTGGTACCGAACACGATCTTGAACCTTGGCGTTGGGATTCCGGTTAATGTTGCCACAATAGCAGCGGAAGAGGGAGTAAGCGAACAGCTTATTCTTACCACAGAGGCTGGATCCATAGGCGGTGTGCCTGCCAGTCTGAAGGACTTCGGACATGCCTTTAACTCCGAGGCCATTGTAGATCATGATGCGCAGTTTGATTTTTATGATGGCGGCGGGATTGATTTATCCGTGCTTGGCCTAGCTCAGACCGACGAATATGGCAATGTGAATGTGAGCAAGTTTGGCACTCGTGTAGCGGGTTGCGGTGGGTTTATCAACATTTCCCAGGCAGCCAAAAAACTTGTTTTTGCCGGTACATTTACCGCGGGTGGTCTTGAGATCAAGGTGGAGAATGGAAAACTGCAAATCGTTCAAGAAGGAAAAGCAAAGAAGTTTATTAAAAAGGTGCAGCAAATTACGTTTAGTGGTTCCTATGCCGCGAAAGTAAAACAACCGGTTGTATATGTGACTGAACGGGCAGTGTTCGAACTGCTGGACGGAAAAGTTACGTTAACTGAAATCGCACCAGGGATTGACCTTCAAAAGCATATTTTAGACCAAATGGAATTTGAACCGGTTATCTCACCAGACCTCAAAGAAATGGACTCTGCCATGTTCGAGGAACATTGGGGAAAACTGAAGTCTATTATTAACGGGAAAAACTAAAATGTACAATAGAGAGGGAAGATGATATGAACGTAGTGTTGAACCGGTGGAGGATCCTGATCGCGTCAGTGATCATTAATATCTGTGTGGGTGCAGTGTACGCCTTTAGTATCTTTGCATTGCCTTTAACCAAAGTATTCGATGTTACAATGCCGGATATTATGTTGGCATTTACCATTAACGCAGCAATCGCTCCTATTCCAATGATTTTGGGCGGGAAATTGGTGGACAAAGGGGGAGCCAAAAGAGCCATATTCATTGGCGGTGCCATGTTTGGGCTTGGATTTATCCTATCCGGTTTGGCAACCGCACCATGGATGCTGTATATCACCTATGGAGTAATTACCGGAGTGGGCCAGGGGATTGTGTATTCTGCTACCATTGGTAACACAGTTAAGCTATTCCCGGATAAAAGAGGGCTGGCTACAGGGATTGTAACAGCGGGATATGGCGGTGGAACCATCGTTATTGCTCCCATAGCTAATGCGTTAATTTCCAGCAATGGTGTCCAGTCTGCACTCATTACACTCGGTATTGCCTTTTTAGCTCTTATTTTAAGCCTGGGTCTGTTGGTTAAACCAACCCCGGTCGGTTATATCCCTCAGGGTTGGACACCTTCAACTGCTGGAGCTTCTAAGGGCGGGGTTAATATCCCATGGTACGAAATGATCAAGAAGCCGATATTTTATGTAATCGCCTGTCTATTCCTGATCGGTGCATTGTCAGGAATGATGGTAACCGCAAATGCTTCCGTAATCGGCCAGAAAATGTTTGGTCTTTCAGCCGCAGCTGCAGCCCTCTATGTAAGTTTATATGCTTTCAGTAACTGCATGGGCCGTATCTTCTGGGGGGCCGTGTCAGACAAAATCGGACGTGTAAAATGTCTGCTCATGATCTATCTGGTCATTGCCGGCATGATGTTGACCATAGCTTTGTCTAATTCAGTAGCCGGATTTGGGATTGCAATCGTAGGAATTGGCCTATGCTTTGGAGGAACGATGGGGATCTTCCCGTCTATTGTTGGTGAGAAATTTGGTATGAAATACTACGGTGTGAACTATGGTGTAACGTTTATCGGGTATTCAGGGGCTGCGTTCTTCGGACCGAGAATTGCCAATAAGGTTGCAGCAGCGAACGATGGAATGTTCACGAATGCTTTTTACATCGCTTTGGTGATCTCCTTGGTTGGTTTTGCCTTAACCTTTGTTTTCAAAGCAATGGAAAAACAACAGCCCAAACAGGAGTCAACAAAAGCAGCATAGTACGCTTCAATAGGTTCATATTTAAAAAAATGGAGGATTTCAAACATGTCTATTACCAAATTATTAGGGATTAAATATCCAATATTCCAAGGAGGTATGGCTCAAATTGCCGTCTCTCCTCTAGTGGGCGCTGTTTCGAATGCGGGAGGACTCGGCGTCATCGGCTCAGGCGGATTTACAGCGGAACGTCTTCGTGATGAGATCCGCAAGGCCAAAGCCAGTACGGACAAACCCTTTGCTGTTAACTTGATGTTAATGATGAACAATATCCCGGAACTGATTGAAGTCATTATTGAAGAAGGCGTGAAAATTGTTACCACAGGCGCAGGCACTCCTGCCCCATACATGCAAACCTTTAAAGAAAATGGAATTATCGTTATTCCAGTAGTGCCATCTGTAAAAATCGCTAAGAAGATGGAAGCCTTAGGGGTGGACGCAATTGTAGCTGAGGGGACTGAAGCTGGCGGACATGTAGGTGAAACAACGACGATGGCCCTGCTCCCTCAAGTGGTTAGTGCGGTTTCCATTCCGGTTGTCGGCGCCGGGGGGATTGCAGATGGCCGTGGAGTTGCAGCAGCCTTTGCTCTGGGAGCTCAGGGAGTTCAAGTGGGTACCCGTTTCTTGGCTACCGTTGAATGCCCTACTCACGAGAACTTCAAGCAAGCCGTAATTGCAGCGGATGATACCAGCACAACGGTTACTGGACGCAGTCTAGGCGGGCCTGTAAGAAGCATTAAAAATAGTATGATTGCGGAATTTCTTAAACTTGAAAACGAAAATGCTTCCCGTGAAGAGTTAGAGAAATTAAGCTTGGGATCTTTGCGAAAAGCCGTTTTTGAGGGCGATACTGAACATGGTTCAGTAATGGCCGGACAAATCTGCGGGATGTGTAATGAAATTACAACGGTTGAAGAAATGATTACCACGATGTTTGAAGAAGCTCAAGCCGTTCTGCAGAACCTGAGTAAAATATCTGTTATTGGCGCATAATTAATTTCTGTATAAAAGAAGCTGAGCGGTATCTGTACATGATGATACCCCTCGGCTTTTTTTCTAAGCGGTATCATATATGAAAGCGGTATTTTATAATGGAGTAAGCATTTAATATAACGATATGGGACTGATAACTTTGACTAAAAAAAACAAAAAGACAGCTAAACGTCCTGTAGACGAAATGAATCAGGAATTGCCCTCTACTTTATTTGTCACTGATGCCAATGGAAATATATTAATTTCAAATGAATTTACGGCATTGACCATTGGGGTTCCGCTGGAAGAGCTGCTCAAAGCCAATGTTCAGGATTTGGTGAAGGCAGGCTTTTATAATCCTTCCATTACGATGGAAGCCATTCAAACGAAACAAAAAGTGTCGCGGAATGTGAATACAGCCAGAGGGTTTCATGTATTTTCTACAGCTATTCCTATTTTGGACAAGGATGGGGAGGTACAGCTTGTTGTGACCTCTTCCAATGAATTTAAGCAGGAAAATATAAATTTAGAAGCAGACACGCTTACTGCCCCCCAAATCAGCAAGAAATTAGAAGAAGCAGCTGCGGGGAAAGCGACAGGAATTATTGCTGAGAGCTTAGCCATGAAGCAAATTATTAAAGTCTGCAATCAAATCGCCTCCTACGACAGTAAGGTGTTAATTTATGGTGAATCCGGAACGGGTAAAGAGGTCATAGCGAAATATATCCACCGGAAGAGTGAAAAGTGGAAAGGGCCCTTTATTGCCATTAACTGTGCGGCCATTCCTTCTGCTGTTTTTGAGTATGAATTATTTGGCTATGAAAAGGGAGCTTTTGCAGGCCAGGCAGAAGAGAAAAAGGGCATGATCGAAATCGCCAATGACGGGGTTCTTTTTCTGGATGAAATTGCTGAAATGCCATTGGATATGCAAGTCAAATTGTTGCGTGTTCTGGAGAACAATGAAGTGAGAAGAGTCGGCGGGATTAGTAATATTCCCATCAATTGCCGAATCATCTCAGCGACGAACCGGGATTTATGGGCATTGGTGAAAAAAGGCCTGTTTCGGGAAGATCTGTATTACCGGATTAATGTGATTCCGATTCATATTCCACCGCTTCGCAACCGGAAATTAGACCTTGTGGGATTAATCTCAAGTTTTATCGCTAACTTCAATCAAATGTACGGGAAAAAATTCAAGTTAAGTGCAGAAGAATTCCAGAACATGTTAGTACAGCCTTGGCAAGGAAATGCAAGAGAGTTAAGAAATTATGTGGAGAGACTTGTTGTAACGGAACCTATAGATTTCAACCCGCAGCCTGAGGAGAATGTGGCAGATTGGTTTTCAATCGACCACTTTATAGATAAAAATCAACATAACCTCTCGAATCTAAAAGACTTCACAGCAGTTGTAGAGGGTCGTTACATCAGACAAGTACTGAAAGCATGTAAGGGTAACGGCACCGAGGCGGCTAAAAAACTGGGTGTGGACCGTTCGGTTATCTACAGAAAGTTAAAGAAGATGGAGGAAGTGCTGGATTCAAATGGTGGATCATCGCCACAATAAAGTAAGATTTAATGTTATAAATGAACTGATGAGCTGTAGATCGGCTGATCATCCTCTTCTTCAAGTACCCGTATCTCAATCAGCTTCATAGCGGTAACAGCTGTGATTCCATGGCTGTCTCCCCTGGAGATTGTAAATATTCTGCCTGACTGTGCTTCAGTGGTCAAGCCGTTCAGAATGACGGCTCCGTCTCCGGACAAGATCATCCAGCTCTTGCTGGAATGATGGCAGAGCTGTTCTGGCAGGGTCTGGCCAGGCAGCAGGGATAATTTGAGCGTAAGAATAAGGCCGGCACGACTTGGGGTCCGGTCGAGGACAGTATAGCTTCCCCATTTGGTTTCGCCATATCTGGGTTCTGCTGAAGCGTCCTGGATGATTTCTTTTATCCCGTTTGCGTCCTCTTTTCGGGCAAGCAGGATCCCCTCCGGACCACTTACAGCAACTACGCCGGATAAACCGATTACATGCAGCGGAATGTCCAGTTCGTTAACAATGTGGGTATTCCGGCATTCCCCCCAGATTCCGCCTGCTCCAACAACCGGCTCAGCAAGCTGGGCGGTGAGCGATCCCCAGCTTCCCAGATCCAGCCATTCACCTTCATGCCGCAGTACGACGGCTTTGCTGCTGCGTTCAGCAATCTCCTTGTCAAAGCTGCGGACCGGGAATCCGGGATACCGTTCTGTAAATGCAGCCAGTTCCACGGGCAGACCCATCTGCTGCAAATGGGCGAGCATGAAACGTAACGGAAAAGCAAAAACACCACAGTTCCATAAGGCGTTTCTCCCGATCAGCTCTTCAGCCTTGGCGGTATCCGGTTTTTCTGCAAAAGAGATCACCGGAGAATACCGCTTGCCAGCGGCGTTTCCCGGGACAATATAGCCATACTGGTCTGTGGGGTGGGCGGGCCTTGTCCCAAGCAACACAAGGTCGGCCTTAGATTCAGCTAAAACATCCGAAAATTGATGAAATAACCGGAAGAATCCGTCATCCGCATACATATCCGCCGGAGCCACGCACAAGGTGTCTTCCGGTTTAGCTGTCCCTGAGGAATATAAATAGAGGGCCCCCAGTGCGGCAGCCGTGAATGTACCACGTTTAAAGGGCTCCCCAATCACCGGATATTCACCACGGGTATGCCGCTGCATCAGACCCAGCTGATCCTTATGCGTGACGAATAAGGACGATTGATCCAGTCCGGCTTGGTGGAGCTGGCGGCATACCCGCCCGATCATGGACTCCGTACCTCCAGCCGGAGCAGGAAGCAGCTCTAGGAACATCTTGGAACGGATGCTTCCGGACAGTGGCCATAGACGCTGTCCGGAACCGCCGCATAAAAAAATGGTATGCAAGGCTGTCTGCCTCCTTAGCGCTTGGCTGGAATGGAATAACCCTTTCGATGATGGAAGGAAAGCGAGCGGTAGGTGCGGGCCAGTTTTTGAAGCCGCGCGGTACCCAGGGCGGCTGCAGATGTTGACAGAGATTTATTATTGGCCTTCTTGAGCAGGACTGAGGTGCTATCCCTGCTGTAAACATAATTGGCATAGGTTTCAAATTCGGAGAAGCCGAACTGTTTCTTCCTGTCGATACTGCGTAGAATGGCGGCATGCCACGATACCCCGTGCCGGGCTTCGATTTTTCGTTTTAACCCCGCAAGCTTTGCCCTTTCAAACAGCATGTAATGGGTGACAAAGGATTTGGGAGAAGGTGCGGCAACGCCCAGCAGCTTCCGGTACGTGCGGAAATACTCCGGCTGGCTCCAGCTTCGGCAGTAAAAGATGCTTTTGCCCCCGGAACGGAAACGGTGGGGACCGATTAGCACCGTGTCGGCATCAATGACCAGGAAAAAGTTCTCCCGGCAGATCTGATCGCCGTTCATCTTCAGCAGCTGCTGATACAGCCAGCCGGAACGGTTCCAACGGGAGGAGGAATAGTGAATATCCTTTTTGGTAAAGGGAAGAACGGTAGTTTCATTAACAAAAATACAGCCTTTGCGTGCACACAGATTCCTGATTCTGCTGCTGTTCGGCGAGACAATGTAGATATGGCTGATGGGATGCCGTACATAACGGCGAAGACTATCGATGACATAGGGGAGGGTCGCCAGATCCTTTTCAATGGCCGGGATAAGGACATCAATCGCGGGACCACTGGTCGTTAAACCTGTAATTGCTGACATAGCTTCATCTCCGTGCACGTATTGACACTTAGGGCGTCTGAACTAATGTATGCTTCATACGTACTGCATGACCGGGCAAAGACCCCTGTAAAGTTTATCTTTCTGAATGGGATATTTGCTTCATTCAGCCGGAGCTGATCCTGCATACAATGCAGTGACTATGTAACTCAGCGAGGGCGAAACCCCTCTCAGACAGGAGAGTGAAAGAGTGAAGACAAAACCGGTGAACGCTGTACAAAGCAAATGGATTAAGACCAAATTGCTGCTCCGTAATGCTTCGATCAAACCTTTTATCCCCGATACCCGAAAATTCAACAAAGGAAATCTGGAGCAGATGATTCACAGCTACGGAATGATCTATGTGAAGCCGGAACGGGGCACCTATGGAATCGGGGTCATTCGGGCTGAGCGGGGCGGAAAGAAAGGATTCACGTACCAATATGAGGAGAAGGTCCGTCACTTTGACACCTTTGAAGCCTTTCACAAGAGTCTGGCGAAGAAGACAGGCGGGAGAAGCTATTTGATTCAAAAAGGTATTCATCTGCTTAAGCATAACCGGCGCCGTTTCGATATCCGGGTAATGGTTCAGCTAAGCCCGAAGGGGGTCTGGGAAGCCACGGGAATCATCGGAAGACTGGGACATCCGCAGAAAATTGTTACGAACTACCACAGCGGAGGCAAACCAATGGCTATAGAAACCCTGCTCTCCACTCATCTGACTTCGCACCGGCTGGGGCTGCTGACAGAGGAACTGAATAGACTGGGTACCCGGATGGCTGCTCATATGCAGAAAACCTATCCCCGTATCCGCCAAATCGGCGTGGATGTTGGTCTGGACCGGTCCCTGACGCCATGGATTATTGAAGTGAACATGAATCCGGACCCCTATATCTTCAATCAGCTTAAGGATAAATCCATGTACAGAAAAGTAATGAGGTACCGGCGGTTTGGCATGAAAAAATAAAGCTGTCACCCTGGATCGACCTGCCGCTTGAATTGGCTCTATAAGAATCCCAAGCCATAACCCCACCCCGTGGGGTTATTTGGGCATGTGTCTAACTTGAATTGCTGATAGCCATTATTATTGTCGAAAAAAAGCGAAAGAAGTTAAGAGTGTGATGTACTTCAGCGAAAAGAATGAACGAGCGATGTAGAGTGAAGAAGTTAAGCTATCAAAACTCCAATAGATTAGAACGATTATCTTGTGAATCTGGTGGGTACTACCGATAACTATTAGGTATACATACAGAGGCTCAATAACGGGATGGAGAATCAGTGGATTAATGGGGGGAGATATTGTGGAATTATTGGAAGAAATCATGTTCCTGCACAAGGGAGGGAAGCTTGAAACAACCTTAAAGAATCCGATCCGGACGAAAGAGGATTTGTCCAAGGTGTATACCCCAGGTGTAGCGAAGGTTTGTCAGGCGATTGCTGCGGATCAGGCTCAGGCTTATGAATTGACGACAAAGAAAAACACGGTAGCCGTGATATCCGATGGAACCGCAGTGCTCGGTCTGGGAGATATAGGCCCGAGAGCGGCCATGCCCGTTATGGAAGGCAAAGCGGCGCTGTTCAAGCAGTTCGCCAATGTGGATGCTGTACCGATCTGCCTTGATTCGAAAGATACGGAAGAAATTATTACGATTGTAAAAGCACTCGCCCCTACATTCGGAGGCATTAATCTGGAGGATATTTCCTCGCCCCGTTGTTTTGAAATCGAAAAGAGACTGCGGAATGAACTGGATATCCCGGTATTTCATGATGATCAGCACGGTACAGCCATCGTTGTGCTTGCCGGGCTGCTGAACGCTCTGAAGGTATGCGGCAAGCAGATCAAGGATGTCAAAATCGTGGTGAATGGCGTAGGCGCAGCCGGCATCTCTGTTTCCAAAATGCTGCTGCAAGCCGGGGCTGTGAACCTGATCGGTGTGGACCGGGAAGGTGCCATCAGCCGGACGGTTTCCTATAGCCGGACACATTGGAGCGAATTTGCCCAATTGACGAATCCCAACCTTGAGAGCGGCCAGCTGTCGGATGTAATCAAAGGTGCGGACGTCTTTGTCGGAGTTTCTGCACCGGATGTGCTGAAGCTGGAAGATGTGCTGAACATGGCTAAGGACCCCATCGTGTTCGCCATGGCGAATCCTATGCCGGAGATTGATCCCGCGATCGCTGCGCCGCATGTAAGAGTGATGGCAACGGGCCGTTCAGATTATCCGAATCAGATTAATAACGTGCTGTGCTTTCCCGGTATTTTTAGAGGGGCACTGGATTGTGAAGCTACAGACATTAATGACGAGATGAAGCTGGCGGCGGCTGAGGCGATTTCCTCGGTTATTGATCCTGCGGATCTTCATGAGGAATATATTATCCCGGATGCCTTTGACCCGCGGGTGGTGGAGAGAATCCGCGTGGCCGTTGCTGAAGCGGCATTCAAAAGCGGAGTATCCAAAAAAAACCTGCAAATCGGCGTCCATTCATGAAATAAGTAAATAAACAGCGCGGCCGTCCCAAGTGGACGGCCGCGCTGTTTATTTACAATGTTAACTGAAATTTATTTCACGCTTTCTGCAAGCGCCGTGAAGATTACACCGAGTGCGTAGGCTCCGGCATCCGGGTAGCCAATGCTGCGTTCGCCGACGGTGCCGGCTCTGCCCATCCGGGCCACGATGGCCTCTGTGCTTTTGGCGCCTTGAACGGCGGCTTCGGCGGCCTTGGTGAAAGCGTCATGCAGTGTGTCGCCCTGCCCGGCGCTGCTCTGCCACGATTCAGCGCAGGGAACCAGAGCATCAATCAGGGTTTTGTCGCCGACTACGGCTCCCCGGCCGAAGGAGCGCTTGCCGGTATCCTGAATGCCCTTGACAGAGGCGGCAAGCAGTTCAGCCACTTCATGAATGGACAGGGAGGTCTTGCTGTCAGCAGTTTTCCCTGCCGCACGGAACGCAGAGCCCCAGATCGGACCGGAAGCGCCTCCGCAGTGCTCCATAATAATCAAGGAACAGGCCTTGAGGAAGCTGCCGATGTCCTTGGAGTGATTCTCCAGGAGATCAGGCCATTCCTTTTTCAGCTGCTTGAAGCCCTTGGCTACACTCATACCGAAATCGCCGTCTCCTGCATGGGCATCCAACTCGCAGAACGGTACTTCGTTCTCGATGATAATTTGGCTCATCTGGTCGATGAGATAGATGATGTTATACAGCGACAGGCTTTCGTTCTGGATGACTGCGTGCGCAGGATCTGTTTCATTGGTATAGCTTACTTCTCTGGACTCAGACTGCTGTTCCAGCGGATCGGTATACAAAACAGGTTCTGAGGGGCCGGTGATTCTCAAGGCAGGTGTATCGCAGGGGGCGGCCAGCCATTGGTTCAGCTCATCGTCAAGATGCATCAGGGTCACTGAAGCACCGGCCATATCGATACTGGTCATATAGCTGCCAACGAGCGTCCGCCGAACCGTAATGCCGCGTTCGGACAGCTCCCGCATGACAGCATTGTTCAGAACATACAATTCCTGCAGCGGCGTGGCTCCGAAGCCATTGATAAGAACAGCTACTTCCTGACCGGTCTTACCCTCAAGCTGCAGATTTGCCAGTAGGGAGGAAATCATGCGTCCGGCAAGCTCATCGGCACTGACCACCTTTTCCTTACGGATACCCGGCTCACCGTGGATGCCGACACCATATTCCATTTCATCCTCCGCCAGCTGGAAGGTAGGTGTTCCCTTGGCTGGAACGGTGCAGGAGGTAAAAGCGAAGCCAATGCTGCGAATCTTATCCGCTGCATGCTGGGCTGCCCGCTTCACTTCCTCCAGGGACAGGCCGGCCTCCGCCGCGGCACCAGCGACTTTGTGCACAAAAATGGTTCCGGCCACACCTCTTCTGCCGACGGTATACAGACTATCCTCCACCGCGATGTCATCTTCCACCTTCACATAGTCGACCTGAATGCCGTCTTCAATGGCCAGCTGCGCCGCATTTTGGAAGTTCATCATATCGCCGCTGTAATTTTTGATGATCAGGAGAGTACCCTTGCTGCCTGCGGTACTGCGGATAGCTTGATACACCTGGATCTGGGAGGGGGAGGCAAATACATCTCCACAGACTGCAGCGTCCAGCATCCCTTGACCCACAAAGCCCGCATGGGCAGGCTCATGTCCACTGCCTCCGCCGCTGATCAGGGTAACCTTCTGTTCGTTGAGCGCTTTTTTGGAAATGACCTTGTGTTTGCTGTCAAAAGCCAGCTCTGGATGGGCCATCACCAGCCCATTACCCATTTCGCGGACTAAGGTTTCCGGCTGATTGATTATCTTTTTCATGCGCGTCTACACCCTGCCTTTCTTGAAGGCCTGACCCAGCTGATCGGCAACCGTAATCGCCGCAGCTACCGCTTCCGGTGTGACCGGGAATGGCATGGAATGGATCGATTCTTCCGGGATACAGGCTTTGCGTGCGACGTCCAGCAGTTCTTCTTTTGTAATGGATTGAACGCCGATGTCTGCAAGGCACACAGGAAGACCTACCGAAACGCAGAAAGCGAGTACTTCCTGGATTTCGCGGCTGTCGGCATTCTCCAGCACCAGCTGGGCCAGGGTACTGAAGGCTACTTTCTCGCCATGGTAATAATGATGGCTGCCTTCCAGCACCGTCAGACCATTGTGGATGGCATGCGCTGCTGCAAGTCCACTGCTCTCAAAGCCGAGACCGGACAACAGGATGTTGGTCTCAATAATATTTTCCAGTGCAGGCGTAACCACATTCTGATCACAAGCGAGCTTGGCCTGAACGCCGTCCTCCAGCAGAGTTTCATAGCATACCCGGGCCAGGGCAAGAGCGGCTTTGGTTCCTTTGCCCTTTGTACTCACGCCTTCGCGCACACCGCAGGGGAGCCCGGCATTTACATTGGAGAAGGACCGCGAAGTAGCTCTGGCTTCAAAATAAGTGGATAAAGCATCTCCCATTCCGGATACCAGGAACCTCGTAGGGGCTTCCGCGATGATGGTTGTATCGATCATAACTACGGATGGGCTTTGTTTGAAATATGCATATTCGTCAAATGCGCCTTCCGGTGTGTATAGGACAGCAGAATGGCTGGTTGGAGCGTCAGTTGCAGCAATGGTGGGAACGATGATTAAGGCATCGCCTTCGGCTACGCATTTGGCCGTATCAATTGCTTTGCCTCCGCCAAGGCCAATCGTACAGGCACAAGCATGTTCACGGGCCAGTGCCTGCAGCCTGGCAACTTCCTGGCGGGAGCATTCTCCGTGGAAATTGCCCGTAATCAAAGTGATCCCGAACTTACTGCTAGTGGCATCCAGCTTGGCTTTGACCCGCTGCACATCGTCCGGGTGGGCAATCAGCAGGGCCGAGTCTCCGAAGGTTTTCACAAAATACCCCAGGTTAAGTAGCTCGTCTTCCCCCTGGATATATTTGGTTGGGCTGATGAACACTTTTCTCATGACTTGTTCCTCCTAAAGTTTTGTGAGCATCGCTTCCTTGACCAGATTTCGTACAAAACAGGCCTCGGAAGCCTATGCTTAGTTTTGTGAGCAACGCTTCCTTGAATAGGCTTTGTACAAAGCTGGCTTAGGAAGCGTACGCTTTCGTATATCTACATTATAGACAGGGGCTGTGACAGATGCATGGAAGGAAACTAGCGAGTTTAAGCGTTTTCAGATCGTAAATTCTTGTTATTTTCCATGAAAATATAATTATCTTGTCCTAAGGCGGCAGGATTCGATATAATTCAAGAATAGAACAGGTGTTATTCTGCCAGAGATGGGGACCGGATGATGATGCAGTCGAAATATGATCTAAAGTCGATTATTGATCTCGAGAAATGGAATGCGCTTCAGGATTCCCTGTCCCTTGTCACACAAATGGCTATAATCACAGTGGATTATAAAGGGGTTCCGGTCTCCCGGCACAGCCGCTGCCAATCCTTCTGTCAGGCGGTGCGACAGGATGCGGAGCTATCCTCTTACTGCCAGAAATGTGATGCGCGCGGGGGACTGGAGGCTGTCCGGCTGAACGAGCCTTATGTGTATTTATGCCACTTCAACATTCTGGATATAGCGATTCCCATAACGGTTGACAATCAGTATGTTGGAGCTGTGATGGCGGGGCAGGTTAGGCTGGCCGGGAACGATGACTCGCAGCTTGAGCAAATTGTATCCCGTCCGGATACGCCGGGGAGCACTGGCACATTCGCAGCCTTAAGAGAGGAATATGCTCAGCTGCCCGTGATGCCATATTCACAAGTGGAGTCTATTGCCGGGATGCTGTCCCATCTGTGCAATTATATTGTTGAAGAAGCGAGCCGGAAGAATGAAATTATGGATTTGTACCAGCAGACCCAAGCTGCACCATCAGCTCATATTATGTCCAATAAGGCACTGGCAGATTCGAGGTATATAGCTGTTCAAGCGGGGGATAAGAAGCAGAGCGGTGCAGGTGTACTTACCGGAAGCGGAGTTCCATCATTAATGACTCCAGCCGTTCCCATGGCAAGCTGTTCCAATCCAGTCCTGCAACCGGCCTTCGATTATATCTACAGCCACAAGCACGAGAATTTCACGCTGGAGAAGATGGCGCAGCTCTGCCATATCAGTCCGAGTTATTTTAGCCGGTTATTCGTTAGAGAGAGCGGAGAGAACTTCTCAGTCTACATCTCCCGGCTCAAAATGAATTGGGCCAAGCAGCTTCTGGAAACGACGGAGCTGTCAATCAATCAGATCAGTGATCAGCTCAGCTTTTGCGATGCCGGATATTTTATCAAAATCTTCAAAAAACACGAGCAGCTGACACCGGCAGCCTACCGCTCATTGGTCAGGGGAGAGTAGGGACTTTTAACAAAACTACTACCAGCCGGGCCATATATTCTTCCATTTTCCGCTCCAGATCGTAGCCGCCTTCGTGCAGACACCAATTGTAGATGACGCCGCGTGCAGCGATGAATAGATACTCCGTCATTTCCTCAGCAGACATACTGTCTATGAGCTGTCTATTTGCTTGCCCTTTCTCCAGCAGCGCCTGCAGAACATTCTGCATGTAGCGTCCCTTGGCGATGAACAACTTATTGTTGCAGGTGTACAGCTGCTTTATCGTTGCGATGCCCACATTTAGATTGTATTCCGCATAGATTTTGAAATAGTCCACAATATCATTCTGTATCGAAGCCGAAGGCTCAAGTCCTCTGAATTTCTGGTCAAAAAATCCGTCAGCCTGCTCGTACATTTCCACGAGAATGTCACTTTTGGTGGAGAAGTAGTTGTAGAAGGAACCTACGGAAACACCGGCACCACGGCAAATCTCAGCGATCGTAATGTCCTCCAGGGAGTGCTGCTTCATCAGCTTAACGGCACTTTCGAACAAGTTGCTTTTGGTCTGGATACTCTGCAGCTGCCTGGAGGTTAAAGGTTTATTCTTAAGCATTTGGTACACTCCGTCCTGGATAATCTATTTTAAATGTAGGGGTTTGACTTTCTTTTGTCAATTCAAATTAGTGAAAATAATCACATTATTTAGTGTGTTATGGATCTATAATGAATATATTCAGTGAATGTATTCACCGAAAATAACCTGATATGATTTCTGGGAGGACTTACAGTGAAGGACAGCCACAGACTTTTATTTGAACCGTTCAAAATCGGCAAGCTGGAGTTGAAAAACAGATTCGTGATGGCCCCGATGGGACCCGGCGGACTCTGCAATGCGGATGGAACATTCAATGAGCGCGGCGTGGAATATTATGTGGAACGTGCCAAAGGCGGCACCGGCCTGCTGATGACAGGCGTTACGATGGTCGAGAATGAGATTGAGAAATGCGCATTGCCGTCCATGCCTTGTCCAACGCTCAACCCGTACCATTTCATCAAAACCGGCAAGATGATGACCGAACGGATTCATGCCTATGGGGCAAAAATCTTTCTGCAGCTGTCCGCAGGCTTCGGGCGTGTAAGCATTCCTTCGATTGTAGGCAAGACTGCTGTAGCACCTTCGCCGATTCCTCACCGTTGGCTGCCGGATGTGACCTGCCGTGAGCTCACGATTGAGGAAATCCATACCTATGTAAGAAAATTTGCCGAATCTGCTGCGATTGCCAAAAAAGCCGGGTTCGACGGAATAGAGATTCACGCGGTGCATGAAGGCTACCTGCTCGACCAATTTGCCATTTCCTTCTTCAACCAGCGGACCGATGAATATGGTGGAAGCCTGCGCAACCGTCTGCGGTTCGCCACCCAAGTTGTCCAGGCGATCAAAGCGGAATGCGGTCAGGATTATCCGGTCTCGCTGCGCTACAGCATCAAGAGCTTCATTAAGGACTGGCGGCAGGGCGGGCTTCCCGGTGAGGAATTCACGGAACAGGGCCGGGATATTGAAGAAGGGATTGAAGCGGCACTGATCCTGGAAGAAGCCGGATACGATGCATTTAACGGGGATGTGGGCTCCTATGATTCCTGGTATTGGGCGCATCCGCCTATGTATCAGGAGAAGGGACTCTATCTGCCATACAATAAAATTCTAAAAAGCATTCTTAAGGTTCCTGTGATCACCGCCGGAAGACTGGATGATCCGGACCGGGCCAGCGATGCCATTCGTGACGGAGCAACCGATATGATCGCGCTGGGCCGTCCGCTGCTGGCGGATGCCGATATTCCAAACAAGATCTGGGCGGGTCAAATCGAGCGGATTCGTCCGTGTCTGTCCTGCCAGGAGGGCTGCATGGGCCGGCTCGCTTCCTATGCTGCTATCTCCTGTGCCGTCAATCCGGCCTGCGGACGCGAGAAGGATTATGCCATCGGTAAGGCTGAGCAGCCGAAGCGTGTGCTCATCATCGGTGGGGGTCCGGCGGGCTGCGAAGCAGCGCGTGTGGCTGCTATTCGCGGGCATCAGGTCACTTTGCATGAGAAGAGTAATCGTCTGGGAGGTAATCTGATCCCCGGCGGAGTACCCGGGTTCAAGGAAGATGACCATTTGCTGGCCGACTGGTATGGAGTTGAACTGAAAGCGCTGGGTATTGACCTTCGTCTGAACAGTGAGGTTACTTCGGACATCATCGCAGCCAGCGGAGCGGATGCTGTGATCTTTGCCACAGGCTCAACGCCCAAAAGCTTCACCATCGGAGATTCCTCCAACGTGTATACTGCGGAAGAGGTTCTGCTGGGTCAAAAGGATGCGGGAGATTCCACGATCATCATCGGTGGTGGACTGGTTGGCTGCGAAACGGCATTATGGCTCGAAGAGCAAGGAAAGAAAGTCACTCTCGTAGAAATGCAGGATGACATTCTGACCATTGGCGGCCCGCTATGCCATGCCAATGAAGATATGCTTCGCGATCTGGTGGCTTTTAAAGACATCGAATTGCTTACAGATACCGTGGTAGCCGGCGCGGATGCCGGGGGCTTTGTACTGAGAAATAAAGCAGGCGAGGAAAGAGTAGTTGCTGCGGATTCAGCGATTCTGGCCGTAGGTTATGCCCCACAGAAGAAATTGTATGACGAGCTGAGTCAAGAGCTTCCGGAAACGTATCTGCTGGGAGATGCCAAGCAGGTGCAGAATATTATGTATGCGGTCTGGGATGCTTATGAAGTGGTCAAAAATATTTAATTGCCGAATTTAATGTGATAGTAAGCTGAAGGACTCCCCCGCTGAGGAAGACGGGAAGTTCTTCGGCTTATTTTTTAGTTGAAAACATATAGATATCTATGTATAATAGGGCCATGCCTAACTATAATGCACTGTCACTTATCAGCAAGATCCGCTCCGAGGCCCACAAGCTGATCGCCTCAGAGCTTGAGAAGCGCGGCATCGAAGATATCGTCCCCTCCCACGGAGATGTTCTGGTGCATCTGTACCAGCAGGACGGCCTCTCCATTAAGGAGCTTGCGCTTAAGGTTCATCTCACACAGCCCACAGTAACAGTTCTGGTGAACAAGCTGGAGCGGCTGGAATATGTCTGCAGAGTCAAGAGCGGGGAGGATAGCCGAATAACTTTTGTTAAACTTACAGATAAAGGTATTTCACTGCAGCAAGCATTCCGGGAAATATCCGATACGCTGAATGAGGCCCTGTATGGAGGTCTGAATCCTGCCCAGCAGGAGGATCTCGAATGTCTTTTGGAGCATATCTATAGACGATTCTAAATTTTTTTGTATAAGTATATAGATATCTATGCAAAATAAGGATAGACCAGTTCAACCCAACCATAAACCGGAGGTAATCAAAATGAAACATCTAGTTGTCTATGCCCATCCTAGTGCTGAGAGCTTTAACCATGCAATTCTGGAAACCACTGTCCAGGCACTGAAGAAAAAGGGACATGAAGTTGTTGTGCGCGATTTGTACGATCTTGACTTTCAGCCCGTGCTGAAGCCTGAGGATACTGCAGCGATACGCAGCGGGAACACTCCTGTTGACATTCTTACCGAACAGAAGTTTATTGCTGAGGCGGATGTCGTGACCTTTATCTACCCGATCTGGTGGACCGGGCTGCCTGCCATGCTCAAAGGTTACGTGGACCGGGTATTTTCCTACGGATTCGCATATGCTTATGGGGCAACTGGTATAGATAAGCTGCTGACAGGCAAGAAAGGGCTCATTATCAATACACACGGCACGCCAAAAGAAATCTATGACTCAATCGGAATGACAGCGGGACTCAAAATCACATCCGATACCGGGATTTTCGAGTTTACAGGCATCGAAATGGTAGAGCACCTGCTGTTTGGAAGCATTCCTTCAGTCGGCCAGGCTGCTCTGGATGAAATTCTGGTTCAGGTTGAGGAAACGGTAACTACTCTGTTCTAATCTCTGAGTAACTCTATAATAGATCATAATTATCCGGGGAAAGGGGATATTATAGGCGTGGATAGACAGTGATTCCTGATCTCAAAGCTGGTAGCTGACCCGCTGTTCCTTTACAATCATCCTTGTAACCTATATAATCAGTGTAATTGTATACAGATGTACCCGGAGGAGCCTGCCAACAGCGGGCTCTTTTTGCGTTTTTTTATGGAAATTTAAGCCAGGAGGAAGAGGGATGACCCTTAGACCGAGCAGCGAAAGCATTATGGTATGTGTCCACTATGGCCCGCACGGACAGCGGCTGATTCAAAGAGGAAGCCAGTTATCTAAGTTGCTCAGCGCTCCTTTATGTGTGCTCACCGTAGATTCGTCTAAGGATAATGAGTACAACCATGAGAAGGAGCAATATCTCTCCGGGTGGGAGACGGGTGAAGCGCAGTATTTGCGGATTGTGCAAGGTGTCTGGGTAAAGCCGGGCAAATAGATTACTTAAGTGAAGAGGGGGAGTGCTTAGCTGTGCTGCATGCTGTAATCTGGATTCCATTTCTGCTGGCTGTTCTGATCCCGCTCGTTAAACGTATTCCGCGTCTTCATACAGGGTGGGCGGTACTGCCAGTTCCAGCTGCTCTTTTTGTGTACTTCCTGATGAAGGTATCCGGCATTCAAGCTGGAGAAAATACGGTTGCCACGGTATCCTGGATACCTTCACTGGGAATGGATATTACCCTGGTGCTGGATGGACTGAGTCTGGTATTCGCCCTGTTGATCACAGGGATGGGGGCTCTCGTAGTTCTATATTCCATCTATTATCTCGATAAGCGGATGGAATCGATCCGTAACTTCTATATGTATCTGCTTATGTTCATGGGAGCGATGCTTGGTGTAGTGTTGTCTGACAACCTGATGGTGCTCTACGGGTTCTGGGAGCTGACCAGTATTACTTCGTTTCTGCTGATTGCCTTCTGGCACCGCCGGGAAAGATCCCGCTATGGAGCACTCAAATCGATGCTGATCACCGTGTTCGGCGGACTGGCGATGTTTGCAGGATTCAACCTGCTCTATGTGATGAGCGGAACCTACAGCATCCGTGAGATTATCGTGCAAGCCGGCCAGTTGTCTGCGGAACTGATGTTCCTTCCGGCCATGCTGCTGATCCTTTTGGGGGCCTTTACCAAATCGGCGCAATTTCCGTTTCACATCTGGCTTCCTGATGCGATGGAGGCGCCGACTCCGGTCAGTGCATATCTCCATTCGGCAACGATGGTCAAAGCCGGCCTGTATCTGGTTGCACGGCTTACTCCTGTATTTGCCGGAAACCTGGAGTGGTTCTGGTTGGTCTCACTGGTCGGACTCGTTACTCTCTTGTATGGCTCGTTCAAAGCTATCAAGCAAACGGATCTGAAGGCCATGCTTGCCTTTTCTACCGTCAGTCAGCTGGGTTTGATCATGTGCTTGCTGGGACTGGGCTCTGCCGCAGCCTTTTTCTCCGGTACAGAGGAGTCAGTATTCTATTCGATGGCCACAGCGGCAGCTGTCTTTCATCTGATCAACCATGCCGTGTTCAAGGGAACCCTGTTTATGGTGGTTGGGATTGTAGACCATGAGACGAATACAAGGGATCTGCGCAAGCTGGGAGGCTTAATGTCCCTCATGCCGGTCACCTTTTCCGTGGCGCTCATTGGAGCCTTTTCCATGGCCGGGCTTCCGCCGTTCAGCGGCTTCCTGAGCAAGGAAATGTTCTTCACCGCCGTGATGGATATTCGTGAGCTGGATATTTGGAGTACACAGTCCTGGCTTGTGCTTTTTCCCGTCATTGCCTGGATAGCGAGCGTATTTACCTTTGTGTACAGCATGATTCTGGTCTTCAAAACGTTCACCGGCAAGCTGCAGCCCGAGAAGCTGGATAAAGTGCCGCATGAAGCTCCGCCGGGGCTATTGTTCTCCCCGGTACTGCTTGTTTCCCTGGCTGTCTTCTTTGCCTTCTTCCCGGACCTGCTGAGCTCATCCTTAATTGAACCGGCAGTAGCTTCGATTCAATACGGGCTGTTGCCGCCGGAGATGAGTCTCCATGTCCCGATTCATTTCTGGCATGGCTGGACACCGGAAATCTTCATGACTCTGGGTGTGATCGCTGCCGGTATGCTGTTGTATAGAGGCTATGGAAGATTGCGGATACTGGATCGTGAGTGGAGTGGAAGGGATTCGCTTAACCGCATGTATGATCTTGGACTTCGCGCCTTAGAAGGCGGGTCAGCCCGCATCACCAATCTGTATATGACTGGTAGCAACCGGAATTATCTGCTGTATATCTTCGGGTTTTTCATTATTGCTCTCGGGAGTACACTGCTAGGAGCACAGGGGATCACCCTGGGAATGAAGGATTACGCTCCAATCTCCATATACGAAGTGGCAGTAGTTGCGGTCATGTTGGTTGCCGCCATCGCTGTCCCCTTTGCCAAGTCGAGAGTCAATGCCATTCTATTCACAGGTGCAGTGGGCTACATGGTAACCTTGCTGTTTGTGATCTTCCGTGCTCCAGATCTTGCCTTGACACAAATGATTGTGGAGACGGTGTCGGTGATCCTGTTCCTGCTGTGTTTCAAATATTTGCCGAAGCTGAAGCAGGAGAAGGAGAAAGCTTCCTTCAAATGGCTGAATCTTATCCTCGCTGCAGGTGTCGGACTGACGATGACACTGGTAGCACTGGCGGCGATGGGCAGCTGCCCATTTGCTCCGATCTCGGAATTTTTCCTGAACGAAAGCTATTCCCTGGCCGGCGGCAAAAATGTAGTGAATGTTATCCTGGTAGATTTCAGAGGTTTCGATACCTTGTTCGAAATTATGGTTCTTGGCGTGGCGTCCCTTGGAATTTATGGACTGGTTAATCTGAGAATGGAGCCAGGGGCTATAATGCAGGCGAAGAAAACCAAACCGGCAGCCTATTGGTTTCCGTTCCGCAGCAATGATGTGATTCTGCGTACGATGTCCAAGGGAATAGTGTTAATCATTCTTACCTTCTCGCTGTATTTATTCTTTGCCGGACATAATCATCCGGGCGGCGGCTTCATTGGTGCTCTGATGACGTCTGCCGGCATGATTCTGATGGCGATTTCACTGGGAATTGAACCCGTCCGCAAATTTCTTCCGGTCAATTACCGTATTCTCACAGCGGTGGGGCTGCTGATTGCTATACTAACAGCGGCTGGTTCCTTTGCTTTTGGAGCGCCATTCCTGAGCCATTCCTTTGGCCATTTTGATCTGCCGCTGCTAGGGGATACAGAGCTTGCGACAGCCGTTCTGTTCGATCTCGGAGTCTATCTGGCGGTCGTCGGCGTGACGATGAACATTATCTTTACCATAGGAGGGGATGAGTAAAATGGAATGGATGATGGCTGTAGCGGTTGGTATTTTATTTACGGTCGGTGTGTATTTGATTTTATCCAAAACCCTGCTGCGGATTGTACTCGGTACTTCCTTGCTTACTCATGGCGTCCATCTGCTTCTTCTGACTATGGCCGGACTAAAAAAAGGGGCAGCACCCTTACTAGGTAACGAGGCGGAAGCCTATGCAGATCCATTGCCGCAGGCGCTGATTCTGACATCCATCGTGATCAGCTTCGGTGTAACAGCCTTCTTCTTTGTGCTTGCCTACCGTGCTTATCAGGCACACGGGACGGATGACATGGATTCTGTCCGGGAGGAGGAACAATGAATAATCTCTTGGTTCTGCCGATTCTTATTCCCTTGTGCACCGCTGTTATTCTGATGTTTCTGAAAGAACAGGTGCTGCTGCAGCGGTTCATAAGCATATTCAGCGGCATTCTGAATCTCGTTCTATCCTGTGTACTGGTTTCCCGTATCCACGAGAAGGGGATACAGACTTTACATATGGGCGGCTGGGCTCCGCCTTATGGCATTGTCCTGGTGGGAGATATGTTTGCAGCGCTGTTAGTACTCACGGCTTCAGCCGTGAGTCTGGGGATTCTGCTCTATTCTTTCACCAGCATTGGTCCGGAGCGGGAAAGGTTCTATTACTATTCATTCTTCCATTTTCTGCTCGTAGGTGTATACGGTTCATTCCTGACAGGTGACATCTTCAATTTGTTCGTCTTTTTTGAAGTCATGCTGATCTCGTCTTACGCGATGATCTCCCTGGGCGGAACGAAGCATCAGCTTCGGGAAACTGCAAAATATCTCTTGATCAACATTGTCTCTTCAACGCTCTTTGTAGCGGCTGTTGCCTATCTGTATGCGGCAGTGGGTACACTGAATATGGCTCAATTGTCCCAGCGTATAGCTGAGACCGGACAAAGCGGTGTTCTGAATGTGATCGCTGTGCTGTTCTTGACTGTTTTCGCTCTGAAGGCCGGGCTGTTCCTTTTTTTCTGGCTCCCCGGTTCTTACAGTGCGCCGCCTGCCGCGGTCCGTGCCTTATTTGGAGCACTTTTGACCAAAGTGGGGCTGTACGCGATTATTCGGACGTTTACGCTTATTTTTACTAGTGATCCTCATTTTACGAACGGCTGGATCGCCTGGATGGCGGCAGCTACCATGATTCTGGGCGCAATGGGTGCTGTCGCCTATAATGATATCCCCCGCATCCTGAATTATAACGTCATTATCAGTGTGGGTTTTATTGCCTTCGGCTTATCCGCGGGAACACCGGATGCGCTCGATGGAACGGTCTATTATCTGCTGCATGATATGCTGGGCAAGGGTCTCATGTTCATTCTGGGAGGGCTGATCATTGCCGCTGCGGGCACGGATCGGTTATCCAGCATGGGGGGGCTGATCAAACGTTATCCTTTGCTGGGCTGGAGTTTTTTCGCGCTGGCACTAACGCTTGCCGGTATCCCGCCCTTCAGCGGCTTTCCCGGCAAAGTGCTGATCATCCGGGGAGGACTGGATTCGGGTATGCTGACGTTATCTCTTATCGGGTTAGGCTCCAGTCTGCTTGTGCTGTACTCACTGATCAAAGTATTCAGGCTGGCCTTCTGGGGTAATCCACCGGACAGGGAACTGCCCAAAGTAAATCTAAAAGGCGGAACGGCGGTAGCAGCCGGACTCTTCGTTCTGGTCATCGTTATGGGCCTTGGAGCGGAATGGGTGAATACGTATGTATCTCAGGCAGGGGAAGTGCTTGGTTCCCCCTGGCTCTATATTGAAGCTGTATTGAAGGAGTAGATGAAGATGGCTGTTCAAATCTTATTAAACCTGATGACTGCGTTTCTGTGGATGATGCTGATCGGTGACGGCTCAGGCTCAAGTTTTGTCATTGGCTATCTGCTGGGGTGCGGACTTCTGATGGTATTGCACAATTTCCTGCCCAAACCGCTCTATTTGAAACGCGTGTGGTCCATTATGAAGCTGCTGGCGCTGTTCCTGCGGGAACTGGTGTTATCCAGCTTCGCGGTTATCCGGCAAATTCTCCGGCCCAGACTGACAGTCCGTCCGGGAATCTTCGCTTATGAAACCGCACTGAGCTCTGACTTTGAGGTTACGCTGCTGTCCTGCCTCATTTGTCTGACACCAGGGACGCTTACACTGGAAGTCTCGGGCAGCGGCCGGATCCTCTATATTCATGCCATGGATATTGAAGATGCCGGCCAGCTCTCCCGCCAGATCCAGGGAACCTTTGAAAAAGCAATTATGGAGGTGACCCGGCTATGATTTCTGTCCTGCTTCAACTTGCGCTGATTATTCTGGCATTAGCCATGCTGGCCTGCCTGTACCGGTTGGTTCAGGGACCGACCCGGTCAGACCGGATTGCTGCCCTTGATACCATCGGTATTCATCTGCTGGCGGTGATTGCGGTGCTGAGCATACAGCAGAAGACTGAGGATTATATTGAAATTGTCCTTGTGATTGGGATTCTGACCTTTATCGGAACAACCGCATTAGCAAGATATATTGAAAGAGATGCGGTTATTGAGCAGGGGGGTGATGAGCTTGATCGGTGAGCTGCTGATTGGGGTTTTGGTGCTAATGGGTGCAGTGTTTTGCGGGCTTGGCGCGTTTGGGCTGGTCCGGCTGCCGGATGTCTACTTACGGTCCCATGCCGCGACCAAAAGTGCTACGCTGGGCGTATTGTGTGTGCTGACAGGAGCCTTTCTATTTTTTTTCTTCTATATAAATATAGTCAGTATTAAGCTGCTGCTGGCGATTGTGTTTGTCTTCATCACCTCCCCGGTTGCCGGTCATCTGAATGGCCGGGCGGCTTACCGCTCCGGTGTGCCTTTATGGAAGGGAAGCGTGCAGGATGACCTGAAGCCGGTATTGGAGAAGAACGGGACGAATCAGTCCGGTTCTAAGAATGAATAAGTGTATCCGATAGATGTACTGAAGTATAATCTAAGAAACTTGGTGTGGGTTCGAAAATTGTAAAATGGGGTGCCGTATGAATCACTTCGATGAAACATTTATCCAGGTCCTGATCCTGCTTGCTATATCCATCGGCGTTATTGCGGTTGCAAAAAAGGTCAATCAACCATACTCTATTGCACTGGTCATGGTAGGACTTTTTCTGGGGTTGGTTCGTGTCCCTGTACTGGAGGATGCAGAAGTTTTTATTACACAATCTCACGTGTTTCAGGCAATTATTATCTCATTATTCCTTCCTATTCTCCTGGGAGACGCAACCCTCAAGCTGCCTTTTTCCCATCTGATGGATCAGCGTAAGCCGGTGCTGGCTTTGGCTTTTGGCGGAACCTTGTTGTCTTTTCTCATTATTGGCTTGTCGGTATATTGGGGCTTGGGACTTCCGCTGATCGTGTCCTTTACCTTTGCAGCGTTGATGAGCGCAACGGATCCCATCAGCGTGATTTCGATCTTCAAATCACTGGGCGTCCCCAAGAATATTGTGACCATCATCGAAGGGGAATCGCTGTTTAACGACGGTATTGCGGTTGTGCTGTTCCAGATTTCATCCATATACCTGCTGTCTTACATGGAGATGGGCTGGGCGGGAATCGGCAGCGGAATATTGCTCTTTCTGAAGTTTGCACTGGGGGGCATTCTGATCGGTGCCATTATGGGCTATATATTTTCCCAGCTGATCCGCCTGTATGATGACTTTCCGCTGGAGATTGGCTTTTCCATGCTGCTGTTTTTTGGGAGCTATTTCATTTCAGAGCATTTTGAGGTCTCGGGTGTTATTGCTGTAGCGGTAAGCGGGCTGATCTTTGGCAATTATGGAGCACGGGTCGGCATGTCAGAGACTACGAAGACGAACATTAATTCCTTTTGGGATGTGATCACCCTCGTAGCGAATTCCCTGATCTTCCTGATGATTGGCCTGGAAATTAAGAATATTAACTTCTCCGATAAGTGGGGGCTTATTCTCGCTGCGATTGTGATCGTACTGCTGGGTAGAACGATAGCGCTCTACACAAGCCTTGCTGCTCTTAGAAACTTCCCGGGTTCCTGGAAAAGTGTGTTGAATTGGGGCGGCTTGAAGGGAAGCTTGTCCATTGCACTTGCCCTGAGTCTGCCTATGTCCTTTGAAGGAAGGCAGGATATATTAGTACTGACGTTCAGTGTTGTGCTGTTCTCATTACTGGTCCAAGGACTGTCGATCAAGCCGCTGGTGAAAAAACTTGGATTAACCCAGGACGTATATCCCACACAAAAATAGGTTGATAACCTAAGTACTTTGTGATTTAATGCAGTAGTGGTATTGATACAGTTGTCGGAGAAGTCCATGTGGTTAGAAAAATGAGAGATCCATGTACCGGGGTGGTTCGGTTTGATCAGACTATCTGTAGTCGCAGCACTATATAATAAAGAGAACAGTATCCGTCAGCTCTATGACAGCATCAAGAATGCAATGGAGAGCCGGACAGAAAGCTATGAGATTGTGTTCGTCAACGACGGCAGCAGGGACCGCAGTGTTGGCATTCTGGATGAGATCGCCCGGTCCGATTCAGCGGTGAAGGTCATCCATTTCGAGAAAAATTGCGGCCAGACGGCAGCGATCTGGGCGGGAATGAAAGCCTCCGGCGGAGAGCTTATCGCTCTGCTTGATGCGGATATGCAGACTGATCCCAGGGACATTTTCAGGCTGATGCCCTTCATTGAACGGGTGGATTTCGTGAATGGCAAGCGGATGGACCGTAAAGGCCCGCTGCTCCGAAGGACGCTGCTAAGACTCATCAACGGGATAAGGAATTTTCTCACCGGTGATAGCCTGTATGATGCGCAGTGCCCCATGAAGCTGATGAGACGTGAAGTGGCGGAGAGCTTCCATTTATACAGCGGGATGCACCGGTATTTGCCGACGCTCGCGAAGATGAACGGCTTTTCCGTGATTGAGGTGTCGGTGAGCCATCAGGGGGGAAGGGACGGAGGTTATCGTTACGGTGCTTTCAACCGAATCTTTGTAGGCTTCATGGACGCGGTTGTTATCGGCAGATTGCAGAAGAGGGTTATCCACTACCGCATCAAAGGGGATTAATTTTTTGTGAAAGGAAATGAATTGTTTCATGAAGAAATCATTGAATAGCATTTTAAATCGGCCGATTCTCTTGTTCAGCTTCGTGCTTCTGCTCAAAAGTGCGGTGGCCTGGTTTGTCGTGTTCAGCGACGGTCCGAACTGGAGTATGGTCTTTACCGAAATTCCTTTTTTCATTATTGTGTTCAGTCTGATTGAATGGCTGTCTTCCAAACGGAAGATCTTGTATTATATGATAGCCAATTTGTTCATTACGGTTATTTATTTTTCCGTCCTGATGTATTACAAGTATTATGGCGTGATTGCCACCTACCATGCGCTGCAGCAAGCGGATAAGGTTACCAAGGTCGGAGAGAGCACGTATTCTCTGATCACACCGTATTATCTGTTTATCTTTGTGGACATTGTCTTCTTCCTGCTCTTGATGTTCCGTCCCAAATATATTGCCAAGTGGAAGGAAAGAGGCACGTACCGGCTCAGCCGACCCGTTCTGCTTGCCGTGACCGCCGTTTCGATCGCTTTGTGCTTCTTCAATATCTGGCCCAACCACGCAAGCATGAACGAGATCAAAAAAGCGGAAAGCATGGGGATCCTGAATTACGAGGTGTATACGCTGTTTGCGGACAGCACAGAGAGGGAAGAGCTTATTGACAGCAAGGAGATAACCCAGCAGGCGGTGAATACGATTAAGGGTACTGAAACACCGCAGTCACCGAAGTACCTGGGAGCCGATAAGGGCAAAAATCTGATCGTGGTGCAGATGGAATCGTTCCAGAACTTCCTGATCGGACTGACCATTGACGGTCAGGAGATTACGCCGAACATCAACAAGCTGGCGCACAGCAATACGTACTTCAACAATTTCTACACCAATGCGGGTCAGGGTACAACTTCGGATGCCGAGTTCGTGGTGAACTCCTCATTTTATGTGCCGAAGAACGAACCTGCAACATCATCGCCCTATATGAAAAAATCCGTGCCCAGCCTGCCGAAGCTGCTGAGTGCGAACGGTTATTTTACGGCTACTTTCCATACGAACAGTGTGGAATTCTGGAACCGCAAAGACTTGTACAAAGCGATAGGCTTTGATAAATATTATGACCAGTCATTCTTTGGGGATGATGACCATATCGCGTTCGGGTCTTCGGATGAGGTGCTTTTCGCCAAAACAGTACCCGAGCTGGCCGTACTTGATGCCAAGGATCAGCCGTTCTATGCAATGGTCATTTCCATGAGTGCACATCATCCTTTCCGGCTTCCTGAGGAAAAGTTCAAGATGAAGCTGCCGGAACGTTATCAGGGGACGCTGCTGGGTGACTATATTCAGGCTCAGAATTATGCGGACTATGCGATGGGGCAATTTCTGGAGGAACTAAAGACCAGCGGACTGTGGGATGACAGCCTGATTGTATTCTACGGGGATCACCAGGGTGTGCCGATGTATACGCTTGGCAATGATGAGAAGGATCTGTTGAAAGAAATGATCGGACATGAATACGGTTATACGGATATGTTCAATATTCCGTTCATCGTTCACTCGCCAAGTGGCTCACTGCCTCCGGTCATTGACCGGACAGGCGGACAGATTGACATCCTGCCAACAGTGTCCAATTTGCTGGGAGTGCCGCTGCAAAACCAGCTGCATTTCGGTGAGGATCTGCTGAACTCCACGTCCAACCTGATCCCGTTCCGGCATTTCCTGCCTACAGGTTCCTTCGTGAATAACACGAGCATCTATCTGACGGGGAATGATTACGAGGATGGAAGCAACTACAGTCTAAATGATAATTCGGTGACCCAAGGCGGCTCCACAGAAGCGCAGTTCGAAGCTGCGGAGCGGCTGCTGAACATGTCGAACAGCTATCTGATGCAGCTTCCAGACCGGCCGGATCAGCAGTAACCCGGAACAGTAAGTATAGGGCTTGCCCTGTACTTGCTGTTTTTTTGTGCTAAAAATATAGGTTATCAGTCCTCAAGCTGCCCGTTGATTTCTTCGAAATAGTGATAGACCCCATTCAAAAGCTCGATAAGCGTTTCGCTCCGTTCCTTGCCGAGATAGTCAATCATCCCCTTGAACGTGTCGCGTATTCTGTCAACAGCGGCGTCGGCACAGCGTTCGCCTTTGTCAGTCAATGCAATCCCGCTGACCCTTTTATCCAGGGCATCACTGGTGCGGACCACATAACCCTGTGCCAGCAGACTGTTCACCATTTGGGTAATAGTGGGGGAGGTGACCTTATGCATTTTGCTGATATCAGAGATCGTAAGCACTGGCTTGCCGGATTTCTCGGTTCCTAATTTGATCGTAACCAGCACACGAATTTCACTGGGCTTCAGCAGGGTGGGGTTGTTCTTCTGCCAGTTGATTTTGGAGAACTGCTGAAATACAGCCATCAGCTCATCAATGTTATCATATTTGCCTTTTCTGTCTTCGTTCATCGCACACCTCAAAGATCATCTTTCCCTTAATTATAGGTCATCATGTGAAGCAAAGGAATGGAAAGGACAAGAAACTTATGTGAAAAGGAGCTTCGTACCACTGTAGCCGGATTATTCTGCGGGACTGTGGAGAAGTGAGACCTGGTATTTGTTCAGAAACATGCTCCATTCCTCCGAGGGCTTCTCGTCTGTAACGATAAAATCTATCTCGTCAAAGCCGAACAATCGGATAAAAGCAATCCGGTCGAATTTGGAGTAGTCTGCGAGAAGTACCGCTTTGCTGGCCTGCTGGCGCATAAGAATCTTGAGTTCGCTTTCGGCTTCGTTGGAATCGCTTAGTCCGCCTGTCATTGAAAGTGCCTTGCAGCTGAACAATGCGACGTCCACATTATATCTTTGGATGGTGTGGGAGGCGCTCGGCCCGACAAAGGAGTTGGTTTCAGCTCCCAGCACGCCGCCTGTGGAGATCAGCTTGTGCCCGGAATGCTGGAACTCGGACAGGACGACCAGTGAATTGGTGATGATCGTCAGGTTTTTTTTGACTTCGGTAATTTTCTTCAGTGCTTCAAAAGCGGTTGAGCTGGTGTCGGTCATCAGGCTGTCACCATCATTAATAAGCTCCAGGACGTTCGCGGCAATGGCCCGCTTGGCCTCGAGGTTGACCGCATGTCTATGGGAATAGGAAGGGTCCTCGTTGGTGTGAACATTCAGGATGGCGCCGCCATAGCTTTTCTTAGCGATGCCTTCCTTGTCCAGCTTTTCCAAATCTCTGCGGATCGTCTCTTCGGAGACATTGAAGTCCTGCGCCAAATCAGCGACATGGACTTTTTTGTTACGGTAGAGCTTATTGATAATGAGTTCACGGCGTTCAAATGCTCTCACTAAGGCGGACCTCCTGGCATGATTGATCTTTATTTCTATTTTACTATAATCCGAGGGATAAATAAAAGGAAAATCCACATAAGACTCCACATTTATATTGATAAAACCACATAAACTCACTATAAATGTGTGGATTTATGTTGACATACCTGGTTTATGATTTTATGATAGAGCATATGCAAACGCTTTTATTGTTCTTATCATTCGGAGGAGGTTATTTGGCATGACAACTCATTATCCCAAAATCGGAATCCGCCCGACGATTGACGGGAGACGCCGCGGTGTGCGTGAATCACTGGAAGTCCAGACGATGGGTATGGCGGAGCGGGTCGCTGCCTTTTTGAAGGAAAACCTGCATTACCCTGACGGCTCACCTGTGGAATGTGTAATTGCGGATTCCACGATTGGTGGAGTGAAGGAAGCTGCAGCCGCTCAGGCCAAATTCTCAGGCGCGAATGTAGGGGTATCCATTACAGTAACACCCTGCTGGTGTTATGGCTCGGAAACGATGGATATGGATGCGGCGATTCCGAATGCGGTCTGGGGATTCAATGGTACGGAGAGACCCGGCGCGGTCTATCTTGCTGCTGTGCTGTCAGCGTATGCCCAGAAAGGCATTCCGGCTTTTGGGATCTATGGGGAGGATGTGCAGGATTCAGGAAGCGAGGATATCCCGGCTGATGTCCAGACCAAGCTGCTGCGGTTCGCCAAATCGGCACTTGCCGTTGCTCTGATGAAGGGTACCTCCTACCTGTCGATGGGATCGGTATCGATGGGCATCGCCGGTTCGATTGTGAATGACCAGTTCTTTCAGGAGTACCTGGGCATGCGCAATGAATATATCGATATGTCCGAGTTCGTCCGCCGTTTCGAGGAAGGTATTTACGATCAGGAGGAATTTGCCCGAGCGCTGAAATGGACGAAGGAGAATTGCCGGATCGGCCCTGATAATAACCCTGGACATCTCCAGCTTAGCAGCGAAGAGAAGGAAGCCCAGTGGGAAACCTGCGTCAAGATGGCACTTATCGGCCGTGATCTGATGGTCGGGAATCCGCTGCTTGCAGAGCTTGGATTTGAAGAAGAGGCTCAAGGCCACAACGCGCTTGCCGCCGGCTTCCAGGGGCAGCGTCAATGGACGGACCACTTCCCGAATGGTGATTTCATGGAGACGATCCTGAATTCCTCCTTCGACTGGAACGGCAAGCGCGCTCCTTATATTCTGGCTACGGAGAATGACAGCCTGAACGGCGTGACCATGCTGTTCAATTATCTGCTGACGAATACGGCGCAGATCTTCGCCGATGTCCGCACCTACTGGAGTCCGGCAGCCGTGAAGCGTGTGACCGGATACGAGCTGCAAGACCAGGCAGCTGGCGGCCTGCTCCATCTGATCAATTCCGGATCTGCTGCACTAGACGGTGCAGGTGAACAGACGAGAGAGGGCAAGCCGGTAATCAAACCATTCTGGGAGATCACAGATGAGGAAGTGGAAGCTACTCTGAAGGCAACGGAGTTCCGGGCGGCTTCACAGGAATATTTCCGAGGGGGCGGCTTCTCTACCGATTATCTGACCAAGGGCGGAATGCCTGTAACAATGGCGCGGCTTAATCTGGTCAAAGGACTGGGGCCTGTCCTGCAACTGGTGGAAGGTTATACTGCGGAGCTGCCTGAAGAGGTGCACCGCACGCTGGATGAACGTACAGATCCTACCTGGCCGACCACCTGGTTCGCCCCTATTCTCACCGGAACCGGCTCTTTCAGCTCGGTGTATGACGTGATGAATAATTGGGGAGCCAATCACGGAGCAATCAGCTACGGTCATATTGGTGCAGATCTGATTACACTGGCATCCATGCTCCGCATTCCGGTCAGTATGCATAATGTGGAGGAGTCGCGGATTTTCCGGCCGCGTGTCTGGTCACTGTTCGGGACGGAGAGTCTCGAGGCTGCGGACTACCGGGCCTGCCGCAACTTTGGACCCCTATATTAACTTCTGGAAGCGGGCAGGTGAATGGAATGGGCAAGCGGATAAAACTGCTGGCAGTGGATCTCGGGGCAAGCTCGGGAAGAGTGATCCTCGGTACTTATAACGGAAGCAGCATGGTGACAGAGGAGGTTCACCGGTTTGCCAACACGCCGGTGCAGGACAGCGGACATTTATACTGGAATGTCCCGGCTCTGCTTCAGGAGATCAAGCAGGGAATCAAGCTGGTGTGCCAGGCTCACGGAGAAATAACAAGCCTCAGTGTGGATACATGGGGAGTAGATTACGGCTACTTGGATCATGCCGGGAAGCTGCTTGATTCTCCGCATCATTACCGGGATCAGCGGATGGGGAAATACCGTAATCGCCTGGAGGAGCTGCTGCCGCCTGAGGAGCAGTTCCGGCTTACCGGCAATCAGCCGGACCCGATCAATACCCTTTATCAGCTGTTTGCGGATTTGCAGGAGAACCCGCTGCTTCAGGAGCGTGCTGACCATATTCTCATGATGCCTGACTTGTTCCTGTACCTGCTGTCTGGAACTGCTTCTGCGGAGAGAACCATCCTGAGTACGAGCGGACTGCTGGACGCCGGTACTGGCGACCCTTCATCTGAGGTTCTCGGCAGGCTGGGAATTCCGGCGGGTCTGATTCCGCTTCGTGTTGAGGCTGGAACGGCCATCGGAAGGCTGCTGCCGGAGCTCTGCGCTGAGCTGGGCTGCGGACCCATCCGCGTTATTGCCGGTGCCTCACATGATACAGCTTCCGCCGTAGCCTCCATTCCATATATGGAGAAGGATGGGGCGGCGTTTATCAGCTGCGGTACCTGGTCACTCGTTGGCATGGAAACGAAGGCTCCCGTGCTAACCCCGGCAAGCTATAAATATGGCTTCACCAACGAAGGCTGCTATGGCAGCGGGAACCGGCTGCTTAAGAACATTACCGGCCTGTGGCTGCTCCAAGAAACGCGCAGGACCTGGGCGGAAGCGGGTGAAGTGCTGAGCTTCGGGGAGCTTTCCACACTTGCCGGGAACGAAGGGGCGGCACAATCTTTTATCCAACCGAATGATCCGGTCTTCAGTACGCCTGGAGACATGCCGGGACGTATCGCTGAATACTGCCGGAGTACCGGTCAACGGGTCCCAGAGACCAAAGGGGCGATGGTCCGCACGATTCTGGAGAGCCTCGCCAAGTCCTATGCGGCTGCGATCCGGGAGCTGGAAGAAATTACTGGTGAAAAGGTTCGTAAAGTTCATATGGTCGGAGGGGGGATTCAGAATAAGCTCCTCTGCCAGTTGACGGCGGACGCTTCCGGAAGAGAAATTATAGCCGGTCCCGTCGAAGCCAGTGCGCTCGGCAATCTGCTGGTGCAGCTGGCAGCCCTGGGCGAACTGGATTTCAGCCGGGCCGCAGAGATTGTAGCAGCTTCCGAGACCCTGACGGTCTATCGACCAATAAATGATAATAGAGGAGAATAAACCATGGATGAGCTGGAAAAGAAACTGCGACTGCAAATTTGCGATATCGGAAGGAACTTGTTCAACAAGGATTTTATAGCCGCGAATGACGGCAACATCTCTGCCCGTTTGAGCGGAAATGAAGTGTTAGCTACACCAACTGGGGTCAGCAAAGGCTATCTGGAGCCGCATATGCTGGTCAAAGTCAATCTCGAGGGAGAGATACTAGAAGCACACGAAGGCTACAGACCTTCAACAGAAGTCAAAATGCATTTGCGGATATACCGGGAGCTTCCAGAGATGAACGGGGTAGTGCATGCGCACCCGCCGTTTGGTACTGCTTTTGCCATTAAAGGGGAAGCACTCGACAAAATGATGATGCCGGAATCCGTTATCGCTATGGGTGATATTCCTCTGGCTAAATACGGCACACCTTCTACGGAGGAAGTTCCTGATTCCATCATGCCGTTCCTGGGCAAGAAAACAGCCGTGCTGCTGGAAAGCCATGGCGCACTGTCCTGGGGCAAGGATGTAATGGGTGCATATATGAACATGGAGCGGCTGGAATACACCGCCAAGCTGACCTTTTTAACCCGCATGATTAACGGGGAACGTGAGCTGCCGCCGAACCGGATTGAAGAGCTGGTGGCGCTGCGGTCCTTCTATGGAATGTAAGGAGGGGATCTGAACATGCTGAAGAAAATCCCCAAGCTGCTCTCCCCCGAACTCGTGAAAATCATGATGGAGATGGGCCATGGCGATGAGCTGGTGCTCGCAGATGCCAACTTTCCCGGCCATGCGCTGCATTCCCGGGTGATCCGCTGTGACGGCTTAGGCATTCCTGAGCTGCTGGCTGCGGTTCTGGAGCTGCTCCCGCTGGATCATTATGCGGATCATCAGGCTGCGCTCATGAGTGTCGTTCCGGGAGATCCTACAGTCCCTGTAATCTGGGATACGTATAAGGAAATCATTTCTGGTTTTGATGAGGATGCGCAGATCTCCCATGAGGAACGCTTTGCTTTCTATACCCGCTCACAAAGTGCTTATGCTATTGTAATCACCGGTGAAGAGGCGCTTTACGGTAATGTTATTCTTAAAAAAGGTGTGATTAAGAGCAGTTGATCCCTTTTGACTGTTGGATATGAAGTCAGGAATAATCCTGTCAGTAATGGATTCTCCACGTGAGAATGTATTACTGGCAGGATTTTTTGGGTTTCACGGCCTGCAGGAGTGGCAGGTGCAAAGACTACTATGTTATGTTTTATGTCATAATGCATAACATTTAAATCGTGTTTTTAGTCGGGAATCCAAAAACAGACGATTTTAGATTGATTTTTTTAGGGGAACAAGATTAAAATATACACAATAAGTTATATAATCTAACATATAATAAATTACCTTAACGGAGTTTATCGGGAGTGGAGAGGTGGAACGAACATGATTGAGGAAAACAAGAAACTGGTGCATGAACTCGAGCTTCCCCGTGACTGCACATTCTCCCCTGAGGACTGGCGGGTCTTAGCTGAATATTGGTACCCGGTCGCCATAGCAGATGAGGTACAGAACAAACCGCTCGCAGTGAAGCTGCTGGATATGAAGCTGGTATGCTACCGAAGTGAGGGTAAAGTGGTCATCGCGCGTGATCTATGTTTCCATCGGGGAGCACCTCTCAGCAAGGGCTGGGTAGAGAATGGCGAAATTGTGTGCCCGTACCACGGGTTCCGCTATAACTGTGAAGGGAAATGTACCGCCGTTCCGGCTCATCCCAGCTCCAAAATCTCACCCAAGCTGAAGCTGATTGTGTATCCGGCCATTGAACGCTACGGCTTGATCTGGACCTGCCTGGGTTCATCAACTGAGCAAATTCCAGCCTTCCCCGGGTGGGAGGATCCGGACTATATGAATATTTTGCCGCCGAGCTTCGATATTGCCGGTTCGTCCGGCCGCCAGATGGAAGGCTTCCTCGATGTCTCACATTTCGCTTATGTGCATACGGCAACCTTCGGTGACCGCAACAACACTGAGGTTCCCCAATACAAGGTTAGACGCGAAGGCAGCGAACTGATTGCGGAATACTGGAGCACGGTCAGCAATTACGGGAAAGGCCAGGAGAACCCGGCACCGGAAGGCTTCATGTGGCTGCGCGAATTCCGTGTGTTCCCGCCGTTTGCGGCTTCGCTTACCGTCTATTTTCCGGATGAAGGCAGACTCAAAATTCTTAACTGTGCTTCCCCGGTATCTGCGCGATATACCCGGCTCTTCTGTCCGATCTCCAGAAACTTCGACAAGAGCGCACCGGTACAGGATACGATCAACTTCAACCTGCAGGTCTTCGCAGAAGACGCAGAAATGGTGGAGTCGCAGACTCCGGAGGATCTGCCGCTTGATCTGCAGGCAGAAGCACATATTCCGGCGGACCGAACCTCAATTGCTTACCGTCAGTTGTTAACGGAACTTGGGCTTGGACGGACTTATACTTCTTAATCATCGAGTGTAGTTTCATTGTATGATACGATTCCCGGATTCGCAGATTCCCTTCCTGTGCCTGTTCCTCCGGAGCAGCGCACAGGAAGGTTTTTTTGTAAATATAGAGTTGGAGCTTTTCTGATGGCCTGATGGCTTGGAGTTAACAAAATGACTAATCCGCCAGTGATAAAAAAAACTGCATTTTTGACGGGAATTCGCTTAGACTTAAGCTGAACGAACCCTGTGACCAGATGAAGCAGAGCATAGAGGTAAAAAAGGATAAAAATAGCTGTTAGCATGGGGAAGCCTCTTTTCGATTGGGATAGAATGTAGAGGGGCATAAACATTAACGTGGAGGTAAGGAGCTTGAACAGAGGCATGGCAAATGATTACTGCATCGCAGCAATGGATGAACAGCAAGCCCGGAAAATTGTGAATTGGGTCTATGAACCGCCATATTCTATCTATAATATGACAGATGATCCCGAAGACATACAAGAAATGTTGGACGGAACGTATTTCTCGGTGCTTTCCACTGAGGGTGAGCTGGTTGGATTCTTTTGTTATGGACAAAATGCTCAGGTTCCAGGGGGCAGGCTGCAGGGTTTGTACATAGGCGACGATGTATTGGATATCGGGCTGGGGATGAGGCCGGATCTGACAGGAAAGGGGAAGGGGCTCGGCTTTGTGCAAGCGGGTTTGGCATTTGGTCAGGCGACGTATGCACCCTCGGGCTTTAGATTAACTGTTGCTGCTTTTAATCAAAGAGCGTTCACACTCTATACTCAAGCAGGCTTTGTGCGTACTACATCTTTCCTGAACAAGAACGGAGAAACGGAACGGGAGTTCATTATCATGGAGTCGACTGGAGAAAGTAGGTGCATGTCTGATAAAATAGAGAAGTAGAAGCCACAACGATTCCAGACTGTTCCGGCAGCGGCGAAATGCAGGACCGGCATCAACCCAAAGGAGACTTGATTGTGAACGAGAAACTGAAACAAGCCTATGAAAGGTTAGGGTTGCCTGAGACCGTAACCAGAGAGGAATTGGACAAAAGGTTCGATCTGCTGCTTAGACGGCGGCGCTCTTTGACCAATGAAGCGGAAATCGCAGCGTATGAAGAGGATTTTCAAGCCATCAAATTTATACTGGATTCCAGAGACCAGCAGGAAATTCAGGAGGCTGAAGATCAGCGGCTGGCTAAATACGGCAGTCTTGCCGGTGGAGCGCGGAAATGGGAACGCTTTATGCGGCTCTATAAAACACATGTCATTATTTCTATTATCGCGGTAATCGTACTTGTCTTCGCTGGTAATGCGCTGTATAACAACTGGCAGCACAGAAAATATCTGGCCTCCCTGCCGCCGGTTGATGCGAAAATTATGTTCATCGGCAATTTTGGTGTGAAGGACAAGGACGGCAAGATGGACGCTCTGAACCAGGCGATTGTTAATGAGTATCCTGAATGGAAACGGGTGGACACCAGCATTGTATACCTTCCCAAGACCGGCGAAGGTTCTGATACACTGGATATGAACTATATGCAAAAGGCTGTAGTCGAGCTGGCAGCCAACTCACCGGATATTCTGATTCTGGATGAAGCTACACTCAAATGGATCGGCGGCCAGGATGGCTTTCAGAATCTGGAGCCGATTCTGGGGGATGGCAAGATCGCCAAGGATGATCCCCGTCTGAAATGGGGGAAATTAGGGGAGAGTACCGTGAACGAGCTCTACGCTGTAGATATTACAGACTCGAAATTCGTGTCTTCTCTGCCGATCAACCATAACACCCAATCGATAGATATTGGAGTGTTGGGCGGAGATAAGCCTAAGGATAAGATCCTTCAATTCGTGAAGCATATTGCCGAGGAAAACACTGGTAAGTAAATTTTCGCAAAAAATGGGCTATATATGCAAGGAGCGGCACAGCGGTGCCGCTTGTTTGCTTTGTGATGGGAGCATCGGGAAAGGATAGCGAGTTCCCGATTGAGGAAGGATTTGAATAGTCATTCGCTTGTCTGGGCATTTATCTCATCTATAGATGAATAATAAGAATGGCAGAACTAAAAGGGCATCGCCCTTATGTTCTGCCATTCTTTAAGTATTACAAAAGCTGTGCAGAATAATCCGCTCCCGCACATAGATGTATTGCTAGTGAAGGCCTCTCGGGGTGTTATCGCTCCAGCCGGTAGCCGCCGTGGAAGACAGGGCCGACATATTGGTTGAATGCGTAACCGCTGCGGATGGCTGCGGAGACGAAATCCTTGGCTTTTGCGACAGCATCATGCACAGACAAGCCGCCTGCCAAGCCGCCTGTGATGGCAGCCGCAAAGGTGCAGCCCGCACCGTGGTTATAGGCTGGTTCGATTTTGGCTGTTTCCAGTACGGTATATTCGGAGCCGTCGAAGAACACATCGATCGCCAGGTCGCCGCCCAGTGCTTTGCCGCCCTTGACAACAACATTCTTCGTGCCAAGCCCATGAATCAGGCGCGCGGCTTCTTTCATCTCGTCAATGGAGGTCAGCTTGCCCAGCCCGGAAAGGACACCGGCTTCGAACAGATTGGGTGTTGCCACCGTAGCCAAAGGAAGCAGCAGATCACGGATGGCATTTGCGCTTTCCGGGTTGAGAACTTCATCTTCTCCTTTGCAGACCATAACCGGATCAATGACCACGTTGGTCTGAAGGTTGTCCTTGATCGCTTTTTCCGCAACCAGCACAATATCTACACTGCCCAGCATTCCGGTCTTCATGGCGTCTACAGGACCGCCTGCGAACACTGTTTTCAACTGCTCCGCCACGATAGCTGCATCAATCGGATAGACATTGTGATGCCAGCCTTTATCCGGGTCCATCGTAACAATAGTCGTCAATGCGCTGAAGCCGTAAGTGCCATACTCCTCAAAGGTTTTGAGGTCGGCCTGGATACCGGCACCTCCGCTGGAGTCACTTCCGGCAATGGTTAGGGTCTTAATGATTTTTGACAAAGCGAACGTCCCCTTCTGGTATATGAATAGGTACTGCGCAACTCTACGACATTATAACAAAAATCATTCCCGGTGTCCGCACTCCGTGTAAGGTTTAGATAGACAGGTCTATTCCTTATCACTGTCCAGGCTGCTTAGCGCTGTCTTGATGGCCTTGTCGTATTGGTAAGGCTCGGCGTTGTCACCGCCCATCCAGTACACCACAAGAAATTTTCCGTTTCTGAAGGCATGAGGGTAAATCCGTGCTCCTCCGTCGTAGGTCGTCCGGTTAATCGCAAGCTTCAGCGCATCCAGCCCGGCGGCGCATTCCCCGGCATTATCGTAGGTATAGACGGACAGGCGGTCCGGGCGCACCGGAGTATCGGTCTTGTCGATCAGCAGCTCATCCGGCCATCTGCCTGCCAGCTCTTTTTTGAACAAATGCTCCTCGGTGTCCAGTACACGGCTCAGCCTCATCCCCCGCTGTTCCAGAGCCAGATATAGAGACTCTGTTGTATTTCCCGTATCGCCTGCGGCAGATTCTGTATTCTGGACAGCAGGAAGGAGAAGAGGACCATGATAAGTTGTGAAATAACTCAATATGGTATCGATCATGTCTTGTCCGAATGAGCCGGGTGAGGCGGTCAGCTCCAGCTTGCGGAAAAGGTAACCCCATTCCCCCTCCTCATAGTAGGCGGCTCCATCCGCCTGATACCCCTTTGCTTCCGCAGCTACTGTATACCGCACGGTCCGGGCATCCGGACCTTCGGCTCCCATCACCTGCTGCCGGGTGAATTCCCGGGGGGCAATGGTCATTCCATAATCATCTGCCCAATCGGCTTTGCCGGGGATATATGTGCCGATATCACCCACGGCGCAGCCTTGGCATCCCCAGGCGTTATCCGAATATTGCAAGGTCCGCTGCGGATCTTCCGGATCTTCAAAGGTGACACCATAGGAGCCGTTGGCTCCGGTGATAGCCGATGCGGTCCAGCCTGCAGGTGCCAGCAGGATATATGCACTGCCGGTATCGGCCCGGAAGATGAGTGCCGCCTGAAGTTTGCCTTCCATGTCCGGAGGAAGCGGGTAAGTCATGTCTGGCAGCGGCGGTAAAGTTACATGGGTCTCGCCGCCCTCCAGAGCTGGAACGGAGAACATAGCAGTTAGCGGGAGGGATATTTCTGACTGCCCCTCTTCCGAAGAAGGGAAGGAGACCGTTGCTGCATAGTTGCTGGCAATACCAACTGTCCGGTCCTTGTTAGGGCTCCTTTGAGTGCTGCCCGCCGGGGCGTCCTCCAACACTCCGTTGTCCTGTGGAGTGACGGCCGGAGTGACAGCCGGAGTGACAGCCGCAATGGTGGATTGGGCAGATTTGCCGGGCTCCCAGCTGCTGTAACCCAGCCATAAGATTATTGCGGCTAGCGGCAGCATCACAGCTGCGTAGCTCCAGCCTCTGAACCGCTTGTGTTGCTGTATTCTCAGGTGTTCTTCGACATTCTGTCTCATTTGCGGCGTGAATTGTGTACCGTCAAAAGGCTTCTCCTTCAATTGTTTTTCCCAATCCTCAGGTGATGTGCTCATGATCTTCCCAGCTCCTTCTCCCAGCATTCGTTCGCTTGTTGCCTTGCCCGGTGCAGTCTCGATTTGGCCGCAGAGAGCGAGATTCCCAGTAGTCCGGATAATTCCTCCATACTCAGCCCATAGTGGGCGTAGAGCATTAGCACCTCTCTATGCTTGCGGGGCAGCTTCAGGACTATCCTCCAAACCTCACTGCTCAGGGATTGCTGCAAAAACACCTCTTCGGCAGACGGGCTGGAAGAATCTTTGCCAATGTGATCCTGCAGGGTTACCCGCCGGATAAAGCTGCTGCTCCGGTAGGTGAGCCAACGGGTTCGGGTAATCTGCAGCAGCCAGGTTCTGACCGCGGCTTCACCGCGGAAGGTATTCATATATTTGTAGGCCCGGATGAAGGTCTCCTGGGCAATATCATCGGCGGCGCTTCTGCTGCGTGCCAGGTAATAGGCATAGTTCCATACATCTTCGCCATAATGCTCCATCAGTGTCTGTAATGCGGCGGCGGTCATGGTGGCCGATTCATTCGTTACGATAGACATGCTGTCCCCCCTTGTTCTCTACTGTATTGACCCCTGCATTCCAGGAAAAGTTTCTTTTTTTGGTAAAAAATATTACGCCAAAAAATTGGCGCAGGCCAAAGAGAGCTGTGGGTTAGAGGAGGGGTTCCAATTGGCTCCATCCGCATATCCATATAGAAGTATAACGTTTAGGAGGCTGCCATGATTGAAATCAGCTTATGCATGATCGTCCGCAACGAAGAGAACAGCCTGCCCCGCTGCTTATCTTCGGTAGCATCCATCGTGGATGAGATCATTATCGTTGATACGGGGTCAACAGACCGGACCCAAGAAATCGCCGCGTCCTTTGGTGCGGTAATTTATGATTTTACCTGGATTGAGGATTTCTCGGCGGCCCGTAACTTTGCCTTCAGCAAGGCCACCAAGGATTATATTCTGTGGCTGGATGCTGATGATTATCTGAAAGGCAGAGATCAGGAGCTTTTTAGAGCACTTAAGCACAGCCTTCCGGAGCATGTCGACAGTGTAAATATGCCGTATAATCTGGCCTTCGATTCCGCAGGCCATGTGATTACGTCACTCCGCCGCAACCGGCTGGTCCGCCGCAGCTGTAATTTCAAGTGGATAGGGCCGGTGCATGAGTATCTGGAGGTCTATGGGCCATCCTTCAGCAGTGATGTCTGTATCACCCATGATAAAGACAAAGCTTTTACGGACCGTAATCTGCGGATCTACCAGAAACGGGCCGCTGCCGGGGAGGTATTCTCACCACGCGACCAGTTCTACTACGCCAATGAGCTACGCGACCACGGGAGGAATGAGGAAGCTTGCGAATACTACAATCTTTTTCTGAAAGGGGGCCTGGGCTGGGTCGAGGATAATTACCAAGCCTGCCTTCGTCTGGCTGAGTGCATGGAACGGCTGGGGAATAAGGAGGGGGCTTTTGAAGCACTTTGCCTGACTCTGAAAGTTGACAAGCCACGGCCCGAATTCTGCTGCAGGCTGGCGGCATGGCACTTGGAGAAGAACCAGCTGCTGCAGGCAATCTACTGGTATGAGCTGGCTGTAATGCTGCCACGGAACAGTGATTCCATGGGGATGCGGAATGAAACCTATAGCACCTGGCTCCCGAATCTGCAGCTGGCCTTATGTTATGATCGGCTCGGACAACATGAGAAGGCAAACCGGTTCAATGAAACGGCACTTCGTTATCACCCCACCCATCCCAGCATGCTGTTCAACCGGAATTATTTCAAAAACCTGCTCGGTAACAAATATGTTGAGCATGAGCCATTTTCAGATCAGGCCGAATAAGAGTGGCTTGCCTTCCTGAAGTGCTCCGCCCAACCTGACTGCCGATTTCCCCAAACACACAAATCCCACTTGAGATCAGGCCTCAAGTGGGATTGTTCTGCTTTACTGGAATAGCAGTGTCTGAATCGCGTGAGCCGGGATAATGTTCTCAGCCAGCTCACCCTTGAACCGCAGCGTGAACGGCAGTTGGCTGTCCGTGCGGTTCAGCACAATAACGGCATAGGTTCCGTCCGGATTGCGGAAGGCAGTGGTCTCCAATTTGTCGGTATATTTGGAGCTGCCGACCCGGATTGCGCCTGGACGGATATATTTACTGAAATGGCCGATGTAGTAGTAGGAGCTCTCGTAAATAACTTCATCTTTGGTGGTGTCCCCGATAATTGGAGCATCGCAGAAGTTGCCTACATGGTTCGGACCTCCTTGTTCATCCAGGACGATATTCCAGTCGGTCCAGCAGGACATCCAATGATTCAGGTTGCCGATGATGTCATGACCATAACGTTCTCCTGTATTCCAGGAGCCAAGTTGAACGCCGCCTTCCTGGCAGCCTTCGCTGAAGAACAGCTTTTTGTCCGGGAAACGGTCATGAACTGCACTGAGCGCTTCAAAATGATCACCGGAATACCAGTGGAAGCAAATGCCCCAAATGTACTTAGAAGCAGCCTGATCTTCAAAAGCGGTTTTCGCCCGCTCGTACACGCGTTCCTTATTGTGATCCCAGACCAAAACTTTGACATGGGACAAGCCGGCTGCTTCTAAGGCAGGGCCGAGTTCATCGCGCACGAAATCCTTTTCCTCTTCAGCAGTGTAAATACAGGAGTCCCAGATCTGTGCAGCCTTGGCTTCATTCTGCACGCTGACCGCCCAAATATCGATTCCTGCTTCAGCATAGGACTGGATGTATTTCACGAACAGATTTGCCCAGGCTTGTCTGTACTCCGGCTTCAGCTTGCCACCGTTATTCATTTCACCATTGGTTTTCATGAATGCCGGAGGACTCCACGGGGAGGAGAACAGCCGGAAGCTGTCACCGACAGAAGAAGCAGCCCGCTGAATCAGCGGCAGGATCGATTCCTGGTCTCTGGAAATATTGAAGGAGGAGAGCTCAGGGTCGGTACCTTCGACATATGCATAGTTACCTTTGGAGAAGTCACAGCTCTGGATATGTGAACGGCACAGGGTGTAACCGATCCCATGTTCGGGGTGAAAATAGGCATCGATGATCTCCTGCTGCTTCCCTGGACTGAGCTTGGCCAGAGTTACAGCTGAAGCCTCGGTCAATGCTCCGCCGAACCCCTCGATGACCTGGTATTCCAGATCCTCATAAATATTAATGAGCTCATTTTCCTTCTCTGCGGAATCCGGCTGAAAGGCCAGAGCCTCCAGTTCGGTTAACCGGTCTCCGGTCTCCTTGGCTGTCTGAATGACGCGAACGGTTGAATGGGTTATAGTCATAACTGTGCAGAACCTCCTGAAAGTGTTGTTGATTTTTGATTTAGGACGGCATCGCCGTTTCTTCTTGATTATAGAAGGTATTCTAGTGGTATTTGAAGAAACTATATGGTTAAGAACCTCAACGATCTGGTCGTTAGGCTTATAACTGAAAGGAGGAAGACCATGGAATCACCCGGTGTTCATATTCACCTCAGCTCCTTCTCCCGGCATATCCAGCCCTTCTGGCAACCCTTCCGTGAGGGACTGGATACTTATATCATAAGGCTTCAGGCCGAGGGGGAGTCGGAGGCGCTAATTGATGGTGAGATGGTTACCGTGCTTCCCGGAGACCTGCTGCTGTTCCGTCCCGGTGAAGTATACGATCTGAGAATAGGCGAGAAGGAGAGTCCGCTGGGTTTCAGCGCGGATTATTACGTCATGTGCACGGGGGAGTGGGTGGACCACTGGTGGAACAAGCAGGAGCGGGCCAAGAAGACGCGAATCGCTGAGGACGGCAAGCTGCAGAGCGTCTGGAAGCAGTTGATTCTGGAGAAACGGCGGCTGGACGGAGGCAGCCCGGAAATTCTCGAAGCCCTGTTCCAAGCACTTTGCCTTCTGCTGGACCGCGCAATTGCCGAAGCGCCCGTGGGTCCGTCGGCATCGCTGCTGCTCGGATTGAAGATGAAGAATTACATAGAAGAGCATGCCACTTCGCTGATCAGGCTGGAGGATGTTGCGCGCCACGCAGGTGTCAGTGTCACCCGGGCGGTTCATCTGTTCAAAGCGAAGTTTGGCTATTCGATTATGCAGTACACCGGGCAAATCCGCCTGGCGATGGCCCTGCAGCTGATGGACAACAGCAACTATACGCTGGAGCGGATTGCGGAGGAAACGGGCTTTGGCAGTTATACTTATTTTCATAGAGTTTTTCGTGAACGATACGGTGTAGCTCCCGGAGTGTACCGTAAACGTTCCTGAACGCAAAAAAAACCGCAGCATATTCGATTATGCTGCGGGCCGGGCCTTGTCTATGGTGTTTTTCTAATGGCTGTGCAGAGCCTGTCCCTTGCTGTCCAGCAGGAGCTGAGGTTCGCTGCTGGAGATGAACTCCAGAACCTTGTCATAGATAATGCGGTGTCCTGCCCGGTTCGGATGAATCCCGTCGCGGCAGATGAATTCCGTATAATCCGGCTGCTGAAGGAATGCGCCGCGGACATCAATGATTTTCGTCTTCGTACTCTCCGCGACCTTGATGATTGTGGAATTGTATCTTTCCTGCCACCAGTAGATCTTCGTGACACTGCCGAGGAATTTCAAAATGCTCTCTTCCGAAGCCGGATTGTTTCCGCTGACCCATTTGAAATAGTTATCTGCATTTAGAGGTGGCAGGCTCATTAGAATCGGCATGATCCCTTGATTTCTCAGGAAGTCGATCATATCCCGGAGCATACTTTCGAATGCCGTGAAATCGGTCTTGGGATTATGCTCGGCCTCCGGATGACTTACAATGTCCTGCCAGTTGAAATCGCAGTCATTCCCCCCGTATTCAATGAGCACCATATCCGGCTTCTCCTTCAGCACATCCCGTTTCAGATTCCCGAAGCCTTTGAGCAGCGTATTGCCAAACCTGGCGGTGTTGCGCAATGCTCCCTTCAGCTTCCCTTGCAGCAGTGAGACGTAGTTATCCTCCAGGATAACATATTTGCTTCTGCCTTCATCATAGACTACACCTTTCGAGATGGAGTCTCCGCTAACCATATATTTATACTCAAACCCTGCAGCTGTCAAACGACCTTCATTCCTATGCATGGTCTCACCTCCGAAACTATATTGTACTTAATCTTAGTGTAAACCATTCATGAAGGCATTGCCTATGTATAAACGTCACGGGTTACGCCAAACAAGCAGCTGCGAAATCCGTGAAACCGGACGCAGCTGCTGCATTTTAATTTGGCTACTGGCCTTTGTGCAATTTATAGCCGGCCAATCGGCGCAATAATGGAGTTCGGGTTGACTCATTCTGGGGAATATCCTGTACAAACCGCATTACCGCCTGCTCCAGACTAGTTACACTGTTATCCCAGGTCCAGGCCAAGGAATCAGCTTCCCCTTGTTCTGCTAAACGGGTTCTGAGCGGAGTGTCATAGATCAGGCGCACCACATCCTGAGCGAGCCGGTTCTCATAGCGGTAGGAGAGCAGGCAATTATCACCGTGACGGGCATACTGGAGATTCCCCCCGGAGTATACGGATACCAGAGCAGCCCCGCAGCGCATGGCTTCCAGTCCTGGGAGAGAACCGGCATCGAAGGCGCTGGCGCTGACAAAAATATCAGCTCCGTTATAATGATAACAGAGCTCTTCATCATTCTTTGGGGTGAAAAAGCGGTATTTTCCACCGTCATTCATCTGCTGCAAGGATACCGAGCTATAGAATTCATCCGGCGGACAGATGAAGTTGATGTTCACCTGTGGTGCATTATGTTTGACGATGTCAAGCTGTTTCACCAGATAGTCCTGCTCACGGTGCGAGGCAAATCCATTCTCTTCCTTGCGCAGGATGGCCGTAATATTGAGCGGCTCCTGCAGCATATGGCGGATATGCTGGTTGCGAAACGCCGTACTGATGCCTATAGGCACAATGCTTCCGGTTATGCCATGGCTCAGCGCTATTAATTCCTGCTGCCACCGGGATAATACAAGCAGCTTGTCAGTGATATGATAGGTTGGGAAAGATACCTCGTTCTCCGGCAGAAAAAGCGGTTCGTAACATAAAGATAGACGGATATGCATGCCTTTACCCTTTTGACTTGCAGCCTCCGATACCGGGACAGTCGTATAGAAATTGGATACGATCATATCACTGACGGGAAAATCGGACTCTCTCAGCACCGTATGATCCGTACGCAGCACCTGGGAGTGGACATTATAGGAGATGTCGCCACCGGAAGGCATGAGGATCACGACTTCATGGCCCCGGGCGGTGAGCCCGTTGGTGAGTTCTACCAGCATGCGCTGCGCCCCGCCATGGCACAAGGTTAGAATGGGGAACGTAAACCTCATCGATGATCTCTTCCCTTCTACAATGAAGCTGCAAAATAGCGAATACAGATTATGAATACTATTTTATTCAGCGGAAACTGAAAAGTACCAGGTCTGAAGGTACTAATTCTTCAGCCCACATTAAGAAGAGAATGCAGACAGCTACTGAACTGGAAGCATTAGGAGGGATGCCTGCTCAGGCTCTGCAGCAGGGCTACTGTCTTGCGGACTTCCGGGCCTTGAATATCCTCAAGCGAGACATCGATCATCGGCTTGCGGGCCTGGAGCTTATTCAGGAACTCTGCCGTATGGAATAATCCCCGGCCGGGCTGACCATGACGGATACGGGCACCCTCGGCATACATATCTTTCAGATGGGCAAGGATGATCCGGTCTCCGAACAGGCTGAATGCTTCGTCTACGATCTCATCCTGCTGCTCTACTTGATCTCCGATCAGGTTGCAGGGATCAAAGACTACGCCTATGGAGCTGGAGGGGACCTCGTCGAGAATCCGGCGCATTTTGGCCGGAGTGGATAAGGTATGGGTTCTTACAGGCTCAAGCCCAAGGAACACTCCCCATTTTTCTGCTTCCTCGGCCAGTTCCAGAACGGTGGACCGGAGGGTCTCCCAGCCCAGTTCCTCATACCGATGGGGCTCAAATTCTGCAAAAGTGGTTAACTCACCGGTCTCCGTAGCGACCATCGGTGCGCCGAACAGCCGGGCATACCGCAAATGCTCCTTGAACCGTTCGATCTCCTGCCGGCGGATAGACGGGTCGGGATGAATCGGATTGATGTAACAGCCAAGCACACCGATACGGATACCCGCCCGGTCAAACTGTTCGCCGATATAATTGGCAAGCCCCGGACTAAGCTTTCCGGTAGAGGTGTCGATATCCTGTATGGCTTTGGACAAAGCCAACTGGACAAAACTGATTCCGTAATCTTGAAGCACAGCTGTAAGCTCTTTAAGCGGCAGACAGCCTGCGGTGTGGGCTAAAGTTCCGTAACGGATGAAAAACAACTCCTTTTGAAAAATATGGATTTGTATTAGTATTAGCTTTATATTAATAGCGCTTTCAGTTACTTGCAATGGTAAAGCGCTGACAGAATAGGAGAGAATGTAATGAACACGATAGAGCAGCGCAAGCAGGAACTGGAGAACTGCCGGCCTGAACCGACTTTGGAACTGGGGAAAGTCAATGAATTTTGGGATGGCATCCTTGCGGAGTATGCGGGCAAACCTCTGGATATGATTTCAGTTCCTGAAGCGACGCCGTACCCGGGAATGCGGGTGGACAAAGTCAGCTTTCAGAGCTTTGACGATACGAGGGTCAATGCTTGGCATATTCAGCCTGCACAGGCTGGAGAGAGCGGGGAACGGCTTCCTTGTATCGTTACGTTCCCCGGCTATACCGGTGATAGAGGCTATCCGGAGCGGTACGCCCCATGGGTGCTGTTAGGCTATTCCGTTCTGGCCGTGGATGTAAGGGGACAGCTTGGAGAGACCGGCAACCGGCTGCCGATGGAGAGCGGTGTGGTAAAGGGCTGGATTACCCAGGGTCTTCTGGAGAAGGAACGCTCCTATTATATGGGGGTCGCCATGGATACCGTCAGGGCTTTGGAAACGGCGGCACAGCTTCCGGGAGTAGACCCGTCCCGTATTGCGATTACGGGCAGCAGCCAGGGCGGGGGGATTGCACTGCTGGCAGGTGCGCTAAGTACCCGGGTCGCCGCTGTGGCCGCAGATATTCCCAACCTGTGCCGGCTGGATTTCGGGGTGTTGAATTCAACCAGCTCCCTTACGGAAATCGGCGCTTATGTTAGAAGGTATCCTGAGCATCTTGAGCAGGTGCTGGATACGCTTGCTTACTTCGATATCGTGAACCTGGCACCGCGGATCACGGCTCCGGTTCTTATCTCTGTCGGCTGGAAGGATGCGGTATGCATGCCCGAAACCGTATACGCCGCTTACAACCGTCTGGAGACGGATAAGCAGATTATGGACTATCCATTTTCCGGACATGAAGTGAGTGAATACCATAACCGCCAGAAGGTTCTCTTCTTGCAGAAGCATCTGGGTCAGGCGGAACGCTAGAACGGGAAGAGGTTAGTGTGAGCACTAAGGGGCGCCACAGCATCTGCAGCTGTGGCGCCCCTTGTCTTTTGAGAAGCTATTTAACCGGTTAAGGAGGACATGACTTTAGGTTGTGATTTTGGCATAGACGGCAAAGAACAGCGCCAGTTCTCCCATGATCATCACATTCGGCACATGAACCACCACGTCCAGAATGTAAAAGCAGGCGAGGATCGCTGTCAGCACTCCCAGATGAACGATTCCCAGCTGATGCTGCTTATGCCGGTAGACATGAAAGACCATGGTTGTGGAAGCGAAATAGAGTAGTACAGAGCCAAAGATCAGATTCAGCATCAGTTCATAATGCAGCTTGTTCAGGAACAGCAGCTGGATCGAGGCAGCCAGCATACATAGCGACAGAAAGATGAACAAATGTCCGTAAATGATCGTCTGTCCGGCGGTATGGACATTTTTATCCACTTTTTTCTCCAGGTTGTCATAGTACTGCCACCACATGGCGATGATCAGAACAAAGGTCAGGGCTGCGAAGCCGACAGATTGCAGGGTCCAGACGCTCGACTGCAGCACAGACAGAATGCTGACCACAGATTCCCCGAGCAAAATCAGCGCAAACAGGGAGAAACGCTCCAGCAGATGATGTGTATTGGCCGGAGTTTTGACCAGTATTTTTCGTCCCAGTAATGGCAGGAGAATGTCGAGGGCGATCCCCGCGTACAGCACCAGGTAACGGACCCAGGAATCGAAGAACAGGGAACAGGCGGAAATCACCAGCCCCACCCAAAAACGGGTCCCCAAATAATGAGCGGTCGCCCTCAGATGCCCATTCTCCTTGGAACGAACGAAAAGATACTGTACTGCAGTCATTGCACGGAGGCCAACGTAGCCTATCAGAAACGAATAATAGGTCTGATCGAAATCCAAGGACAGGCTGGCCGTCATAATTAACACAAAGAATAGTTGGATAATCAGAAAAATCCGGTGAGAGACAATATCCTGCCCATAGCGGTTGACAAATAGCGTCTGTCCCACCCAGGCCCACCAAATGGGGATAAAAATCAGCACGAATTTGCCCAGTGTCGGAAGTGAGAGCGTTTCGTCCTCTACATGCAGCAGCACATGGCTGGCTTTGGACACGGCGGCCACAAATAAAAGATCATAGAAGAGCTCCAGCCAGGTTACTTTTTTTGCAGTCATATAACGCTCCTTTGCTGATCGGATGATTTCGGGTCTGTCGACTGTTTACACGGAACGTTCCGGGTTATATGTTATAATAAAGGCTCTTTCCGGGTGAACGCAAGGCAGTCTAAGTATTAAAGGAGGAACTCGCAGATGGAGATGGAGAAGGAGAAGGACAGTAGCAAGCTTCCTGCAGAACTTGCAGTGGAGAATTACCCATACAGTGAGAAGAATGAACAGCTTGTGAAAAAAGGCTTCTGGAGCAAGACCCGAAAGTTTGCCGGAAAAATCCCGTTTACCAAAGACGCGGTGGCCATGTATTACTGTGCCATTGATGCCAAAACCCCTTTGTGGGCTAAAGGAATTGCCTTCGGGGCGCTGGCTTATTTCATTTCCCCCATTGATGCGATTCCGGATGCACTGATTGGCCTGGGATTTACCGATGACGCGGCAATTATTGCGGCAGGGGTAAGAGCAATAGCCGGACAGGTAACCGTTGAACACCGTCAGAAGTCAGAGGCATTTTTTGAGCAGGAAACCTTATAATAAACCCACACATTGAGGCATAGGCTGCATAGCTTGTTCATCCCTTTGCGTGTACGTGATATAGATGTTATGAAAAAAGGTGCAGCCAAAGCTGCACCTCACACACTCTCCACCGGACTGCTTTCTTTGGAGAGCTGTTTGCTCTGATATTCTTCGCCCCAATCCTTCATTAGCCGGATAATAGGAATGAGCGTGCGGCCAAACTCCGTCAGGGAGTATTCCACCTTTGGGGGAACCTGCTGATAGACTTCGCGGTGGACAACGCCATCCTCTTCCAGCTCGCGCAGCTGCAGAGTCAGCATGCGCTGGGTGATTCCAGGACAGATCCGGCGGAATTCACTGAACCGTTTCTTATCCTCCATCATGTGGTACAACAGCACACCCTTCCATTTGCCGCCGATAACGTCAAGAGTGAACTCAACAGGGCAGGCGGTCTTATCGTCCCCTGAACATTCACCGAATCCGCCTTTACGGTCACGCATAAACAGTGCCACTCCTTCAGTATCATTTTGTATACTACATCACAATAATGTGTGTACTTCATAAGCGATAATATATCTCCTAATATAAATGTGTAAACCTCATATAGTCAAATGTGCTCTAAGTGGAAAAAACTGCTCTGCCGGCGGCTCCGTTCTGCAACGTGCCTTCCTGCAAAGCAGTTTTTTGGTGTGCGATAGTCCTGAAAATACATAAAAGCTTCGAAAAAGAATTGAAAACTTGCTGAAAATTCTGATAGTCTATTGAAGTGAGCTTTTTAACGGATTATCATCTCAAGATTGAAGGGATTCCTACAGTATGAAAATCATTCGTATTATTGCCCAGGTTGCAGTATTGTACATATTCTTTCTTGCCGGAGATTACTTGCAGAAACTGCTGCATTTGCCGGTCCCGGGCAGCATTGTCGGGTTGCTGCTTCTTTTTGTTTTATTGCTGTTCAACATTGTGCCAGTGAAGCTGATTGAAGAAGGATCCTTGTTCATTCTGGCCTATCTTCCGATGTTCTTCATCCCGGCGACTGCCGGAATTATGAACCACCTGGATATATTCAGCGGCCGCGGGCTGCTGATGATTGGCATACTGGTTATTAGCAGTGTACTGACCATGGTTGTGACGGCGCATGCCAGCGAGTGGATTACGGGCCGCCGCGAAGCCCGCAGCAACCCCACCAAACTTACGGTTGTGCGCAAAAAGGGGAGCGAAGCATGAATATTTTGCTTGCTGCCGGCTTCGTTCTGATGAATGTTGGGATCTATCTGTTTATGTCCATGCTCTACAAAAGGTTTCGTCTTCCCGTGCTTCTGCCGGCACTGACTGCGACGTTTACAGTAGTAGTTCTCCTGCTTGGCTTCCATATTTCCTATGACACCTATATGATCGGCGGAGAATGGATCAACCGCCTGCTCGGGCCGGCAGTTGTTGCTCTTGCCTATCCGCTCTACAAGCAGCGCCATGTGCTGTGGCAGAACCTTCCGGCCATTCTCGGCGGGACGGTTATCGGCCTGCTGGTAGGTATGTTCAGTGGACTGCTGATGGCCGCAGGCCTGGGCTTTTCCAAACTGTATGTGCTCTCGATATTGCCCAAATCCATTACGACAGCCGTAGCGATCCAGATTTCCAGCAACCTCGGCGGTGACTCGTCCTTAACCTCCGTATTTGTGATGATTGCCGGATTTACCGGAGCCATTGGCGGACCCTATATTATCAAGCTGTTCAGAATCCGCAGTGAATCCGGTATCGGCATTGGCCTGGGTACTGCCTCTCACGCCCTGGGTACAGCAAAAGCCCTGGAGTACGGTGAGCAGTCAGTGTCCATGAGCTCGGTAGCTATGACGGTCTGTGCCATCGTAGGTTCCATTGTGGGGCCTTTAGTGGCCTGGGTCATGTACCACTAAAGCTCCACTAAAGAATCCCTGAAAAACCCCTGGAAAATCACTAAAAGTTGCCTCTTATAGTTGCCTCTTAATTTTCTACACGGAGCCGGATTACATTCCATGAAGCTTTGGACAGCAGGGCGGTGATACGGCCGTCCTCTGCCGAAGCTGTTCCCCGGTCATGCGGAAGCACGTTGCCCGGACTTGCCTTGGTATTTGCCGCCTGAAGATCTTTATGATCCATAACGGTATGCTGAATGACTGTAGTCTTCCCGAAGCTGCGGAGATCCACGGTAAACTCCATCCCTTCAGTCAAATGGCGGTTTACAGCAAAAACTGTAATCTCGCTGAGCTCCTCGTTATATACACTCACTGCTTCCAGGTAAGGGACGTCCGTAAAATCCTTGGAATCATATTTCGGACTGGAAATGAGCGGATGAAGCACCGTTCCCCGGCCGTAAAGAGAAGCATGCATGTAAGGATAGTAGGTGGTCTGGAGCCACAGCGGGCCTCCGTTTTCAGTCGAAATCGGTGCGATGGTATTGATCAGCTGGGCGATGCAAGCCATCTTCACCCGGTCCGCGTGCTTCAGCAGGCTGATCAGGCAGCAGCCTACAACCAGCGCATCCTCCATATTATAGACATCCTCAAATTCCGGCGGGGCAACCTGCCAATGCGTCTCCATCCGGCTTGACCCCTGCGATTTCCACACATTCCATTCATCCAAAGACAGATAAATTTTCTTTTTACTCTTCTTTTTTGCTTTGATATAATCGCAAATCGCTGCCACGCTGTCGATGAACTGGTCCAGATCCAGTGACTTGGCCAGGAAATTGGCGGTGTCACCCACATTATTGTTGTAGTAGGTATGCAGCGACAGGAAATCCACATTGTCATAAGTCAGATCGAGAACGGTTGCTTCCCATTCGGCAAAAGTGCTCATATCACTTCCCGAGCTTCCGCATGCAACGAACTCCAGCGAAGGGTCCACCCAGCGCATAGCTTTGGCGGTTTCATTGGCAAGCCGTCCGTATTCTACAGCGGTTTTAGCCCCGATTTGCCAAGGTCCGTCCATTTCGTTGCCGAGGCACCAGGTTTTGAAACGGTGAGGAGCTTCTACCCCGTGGGAGATCCGCAGGTCGCTCCAATAGGAACCGGAAGGATGATTGCAGTATTCAACCAGATTTCTGGCGGCATCAATGCCACGGGTGCCCAAATTCACAGCCATCATGACCTCGGAACCCGCCAGCTTGGCCCATTCCGCGAATTCATTCGTGCCCATTTGATTGGTTTCGGTGGTCCACCAGGCCAATTCCAGCGATTGCTTGCGTTCTGACTTGGGGCCAACTCCATCTTCCCAATTATAGCCGGAGACAAAGTTACCGCCCGGGTAACGGATAATCGGAACATTCAGTGCCTTGACAGCATTCAGAACATCTTGCCGAAATCCATTCTGGTCTGCCGTAGGGTGTCCGGGTTCATAGATTCCGCCATATACAGCCCGGCCTAGATGCTCGATGAACGAACCGTAAAGGCGGGGGTCAACCTCTGCCAGCTGGAAGTCTTTGTCGACAATCATAGATGCTTTAATAGTCATAAATGAATTGCTCCTTTGCAGAATTAATATAAATATTAATTGAGTATTAATTTTATTAATTACATCATACGAATCATCCGGTATACTTAGCAATATAAAAATTCAGGATTAATAAATTCGCTAATCCTTATGGTTTGGAGGCTGCTGAATATGTACTTAACAACGAATGCTGAATCGCTAAAGGTGTATGAAGCCTTGGCCAGCGAAGTAAGGTTACGGATAATTGATCTGCTTAGTGTCCGGGAAATGCATATCAAGGAGCTTGCTTCTACCCTCTATCTGAGCAGTGCGATCGTAAGCTCTCATGTCGCCAAGCTGCAAAGGGCCGGGATCGTCAGCTCGCAAATGAAAAGAATCGGCAGCGGAACCTACAAATATTGTTCCTTGTCGGCAAATTTTTTACAGATTAAGCTATCAGGCTCACGCGGAATTTCCAGAAAAGTAGTGGAGGTATCGGTGCCCGTCGGACAATATACGGATTTGCAGGCAGCACCTACATGCGGCATCGCCACAACGGAGAAACTGATCGGCTATTATGATGACCCGCGCTATTTTCTGGACCCGGAACGGGTGGATGCCGGGATTCTCTGGTTTGCCAAAGGTTATGTCGAGTACAAGGTGCCAAATTATCTTTTTATGGATCAGACGGTGCAGGAAATTGAAATTTCGATGGAGATGGGTTCGGAAGCTCCGCATGTGAACGAGAAATGGCCTTCGGATATAACGTTTACCCTGAACGGGGTTGAATTAGGCAAGTGGACCAGTCCCGGCGACTTCGGTATGATGCGGGGGCGCTTGACCCCATCCTGGTGGAATGCAGAGGTGAATCAATATGGACTGCTTAAGGTGCTGAGAATCAATAAGGGCGGCAGTTACATAGACGGACAGCAGATTTCTGCAGTGACTCTGGACGATGTGTGCTGGCAGCAGGATCAGTGGAGTTTCCGGTTGACCGCGGAGGACAGCACCCGAAGACGAGGCGGATTAACTCTGTTCGGACATGGCTTCGGAAACTATGAGCAGGATATTGTATTTAGAGTGTATTACGAATAAACCCTTGCCCCTCCATAACCTTTCATATATGGTTAAAAAATGGTGCGTGAGCGCTATTCTTTTCAGAATATGGAGGTGGCACAGGTGAGAAAGTGGCTATACGGCATCATCGCTGTCCTCGCCCTGACGGGAATTATTGTATACGGTTTTGTCAGTGCCCCCAAGGTATTTCATGTGGACCGCGAGATTACAGTTACTGCCTACAAGGAGAAGAATCCGGAATACTCTCAGCCTGTGACCCTGCTGCTCAAGGGAGTATTTGATGAGAAATCCAAAAGTTACATAGGTAAAATAACAATAAACGGCAAGGTGCTGGAGAGATGCAGGTTGTCCCCTGAATTTGGCTTAGCGACTTGTGCGGAAGCGAAGGGCGATCCTTCTTCAGTCATCGGAATGGTGTTTGCCAGCGGAGACTATAAGCATTGGAGCTTGTTGATCGGTCCCTCATACACAGTTCAGAGCTCCTACAGTGAACTGTATGTCTTGTTGAATAAAGGAGAGCCTACAGGTTCAGCGGGGGACATCATCATGACTTTTTCCGCTGACGGCCGTGAGGCTGCCCTGAAGGAGTCGCACGCTCTGGTTGATCGCTGGCAGGACCGGATGGCAGACCGGAATCCCTGATCTTCACAGAAAGCATGTTTGCAAAACAGTTCAATGGGTAACTATAACTGAAGTAACCCATTAACCTGCAAAGCATTATGCAAAGGAGGATATCACACATGTCAGATCATATCAAAAATGAAGCGGACATCCGCAATAAAGAAAGCAAACAAGGCGATTCCCTCGCGGAACGCAAAAAGATGGAAAATGGCGTGGACATTGAGCCGGAGGCCGATGACTGGGTAGCTAAACCTGCGGAAACCTCCCATCCTGATCCGCTCCCCAAGAACTAAAGCAGCATGCTGTCTTCTGACAGACTACCCGCGAAGGTAGTCTGTTTTTTTTTGATACGGATTCATATTGAGAACCAAATGGTTAATAACGTATACTGAAAATAGGTACATCGAAGTCATGCCTTCATTCTCCAGTTCATTACAGATTTCACAGGTCTCTGGGCAATCCATTTTGCGGGGAGGAATCGTTAATGCGGAGTCGGAACGAGAACGGACGGTATCGGCAAAAGCGCGGAGACGCGCTTGTAGGCAACCTTGAGAAAAAGTACGGTTCGGACTTTGGCGTACGCAGCGACATGAAGCTGGAGACGCTAAGAAGGCAGCATGATGGACAGTCGTTAACACAGCTGCTTAAGGAACAGCAGGACAAAAACTAATCCATAGGGAGCGTATTTGAAGGCTTCCAGAATGATAAACATAACCCGCGGGTTATGTTTTTTTTGATATTATTCCTTATCGGGCAGCATAATTGAATGTCAAATCCGTTTCAGAGCAAACGTTATTGACAATTCAACTACTACGTGTTACTTTATAGCAGTACTAAGTAATACTGCATACCAGTGGTACAGAATAGCAAGGAGTGATTGTGCTGGAAAATCTAACGGAAATGCTCAAAGGGTCGCTTGAAGGCTGTGTTCTTGAAATTATAAGCCGCAAAGAAACTTACGGTTACGAAATTACGCGGCAGCTGAACGCTCTCGGCTTCACAGATGTTGTGGAGGGAACGGTGTATACCATCCTGATCCGGCTTGAAAAAAATAAGCTGGTGGAGATCACCAAGAAGCCCTCCGAACTGGGACCGCCGCGAAAGTTCTTTGCGATCAACGATGCGGGGCGAGAGGAACTTCAGAGGTTCTGGGAAAAGTGGGAGTTCGTATCCTCAAAAATTAACGAGTTAAAGGAGAGAAAACAATGAACTTTTGGGAAAAAATCACCGGAAGCGACATGACTAAAGAATTCAAAATGTTTGAAGCGCGAACCCAAAAACTGCCGGCTGATTATCAGGCGGCATGGGAGAAAATTAAAGCCAATCTTTGGACGCACTCCGATTTCACCGGTCGCAACCTCATGCCGATTCTTGACGATGTGCTTGGCCTGCTTGAAGAAACGGCGGCGGACGGTCAGAGTGTCCAAGAGGTTTTGGGTGACGATATCAAAGGCTTCTGTTCTGCGCTGGCCGGTGAAGAAGAGGCAAAGTCTTATCGCGACAAATGGCGGGAGCAGCTCAACAACAATATCGCTAAAAAATTACGTGAATAGGAGGAGGATACCATGAATATACGGGATATCATCGAAGGTAAAAAAGAGTGGCGGGCGCACGTGGCGCGTGTCAAAGCGCTCCCTAAGGATTATCAGATTGTTTATAAAGAGATTCAACGATATTACTTTAAGGTCGGTCCTGTCGAATTAACCGAAGATACGGGGCTGCTTTCGGGGATTGTCGATCTTTTTGAAGAGGGCGCGGCCTTGGGAAAAGGCGTGCTCCAAGTGACTGGCAATGACGTAGCCGCTTTCTGCGACGATCTAATCAAAGATTCAAAAACCTATGCCGACATCTACCAGGAACCTGCTGACCAGGAAGTGAACAAGGCCATGAAAAAGTGGACGGATAAAATAAAGTAAAGGGGGATACCGGGATGGAAAAAGCAATTGAGGTGAAAAGTCTGCGAAAATCCTTTAAGGGTACAGAAGTCCTTAAGGGCATCGATTTTGAAGTGAAGCGGGGGGAGATTTTCGCCCTGCTCGGCTCTAACGGCGCGGGCAAAACGACGATTGTCAGTATCCTTACTACGCTGCTCAAACAGGATGGAGGCACTGCCACCGTTAACGGATTTGACGTTGCGTCAGATCCCGAGAACGTACGGCATGCGATCAGTCTGACCGGGCAATTTGCCGCCGTGGACGAAATATTGACCGGGCGGGAAAATCTTATCATGATCGCCAAACTGCGACACCTCCCCAATCCGCGTCAAGTGGCTGACGATCTGCTGATACGCTTCAGCTTGACTGAGGCCGCCAACCGCAGGGCTTCCACCTATTCGGGCGGTATGCGCCGGAGGTTAGACATTGCCATGAGCCTGATCGGAAACCCGCAGCTTATTTTCCTCGACGAGCCGACGACAGGGCTTGACCCCGAGGCACGTATTGAGGCATGGAAGATGGTCAAGGAGCTGTCGGACGGTGGCACGACGGTATTCCTGACCACTCAGTATTTGGATGAGGCTGAACAGCTTGCCGATCAGATTGCCATTTTGCATGAGGGCAGAATTATAGCAGGTGGCACACTTGAGGAACTGAAGAAGCTCTTCCCGCCCGCAAAGGTGGAGTATGTGGAAAAACAACCTTCATTGGAGGAGATCTTCCTCGCGATCATCGGTAATAAGGAGGTCAGTAACCATGAATAATTACTTTTTCAGCGACATGAGCGTTATGCTTGGACGTTCTATGCGTCATATTTTCCGCAGCATGGACACTATCATCACGGTCTGCATTACTCCGATTGCGATGATGCTGCTGTTTGTCTATGTATTTGGCGGCGCAATCCAAACCGGTACGGATAATTATGTGAACTACCTGTTGCCCGGTATCCTGCTCATTGCGATTGCTAGCGGGATATCCTATACGGCTTACCGCCTGTTTCTGGATAAGCAAAGGGGTATCATTGAGCGGTTCCACTCCATGCCAATTGCGCGTTCCGCCGTGTTGTGGGGGCACGTGCTAACCTCGTTGGTATCCAACGTCATTTCTCTTGTCGTCATCATTCTCGTAGCACTCCTTATGGGCTTTCGCTCATCGGCAGGGGTCCTGCCCTGGCTCGCCGTAACTGGTATACTTATACTGTTTACGCTGGCGTTGACTTGGGTTGCGGCGATTGCGGGACTGTCCGCGAAATCGGTGGAAGGGGCTAGCGCATTTTCCTATCCGCTTATCTTCCTGCCGTTTATAAGCTCGGCCTTTGTGCCGACCGAAACGATGCCTTCAGCCGTACGCGCTTTTGCCGAAAACCAGCCGGTGACCTCTATCGTCGAAACCATCCGTGCTCTATTGTCAAGTCAGCCGGTAGGCAATGATATCTGGGTTGCTCTTGCGTGGTGCTTAGGGATACTGATGGTTGCATATCTATTTGCGGTACGCGCATACAAACGGAAAGCAGCTTAAACCGGCGGAAAGGGCTTGAAGCCATCCCAACTGGTTTTGCCTAAAATAACCAATAATTACCTTGATGGTTCCCGTCCCGTACCGGGCATACTACTTCCCAATAAAACCTAAAATAGGGTGGGGGCGGGAACCATTTCGATATCACAGCTGCTTTCGCTGGGAGATTCCCCTGGTGCGATGCTGGCGGGAGAATATTTTTTCTATTTTATGCTGTATTCTTTTTTCGGTTGGGTGCTGGAAGGAAGCTATAATCTCTATAGCCAGGGGGCTTTTCGCAAGGAGGGTTTTCTCAAGGGGCCCTTCAAGCCAATGTATGGTTTCGCACCGTTGCTGCTGGTGGCGCTTAAGGACCTTAGCCTTCCGTTGCCGCTCCTAATTGCTCTGGCTTTTATCATCCCTTCCGCTGTCGAGTATGCCAGCGGCTGGCTGCTGAAGTATGCTTTTCATAAGCAGTGGTGGGATTACTCGGGTATGGCCTATCAATTGCGGGGACATATCTGTCTGAAATTCTCATTATACTGGTGGGGGCTGGCGACTATATGTATTTATGGTTTGCAGCCGCTTGTAGAGATGCTGTATCAGCCTATATCTGCAATATGGATGCTGTTGCTGCCGCTCATGGCTTTGATGCTTACTGCTGATCTGCTCTGGACCTGCCGAACCTGGCGGCGTGGTTCGAAAGTGATGGAGCTTGGGGAAGGTTAAAACTTGCGTATAGTAGTATGCGAATGAATATAGAGAATCAAGGGACATTGTCAGCCTTCGGGCCGATAATGTCCCTTTGCTGTTTGTGGAGACAAGGAATACATGCTAATGTTGTCAAATATAGTGAGAGAAGTCCACAATAGCGACCATTTATTCATGAATTCTATAACGACGGCAGAGTGATCCACTGGATCGTGGACAATTCCAGAGACGGCATGGCCGTAAGTGCGGGGAAAACGGAATATGTATGCAGGGCAATCGGACTTGCTGAGGCTGCTGGATTTTACAAGGTTGAATTGTCAGACTGCGACGGCTATGCGAAGGATGAGAAAATCACCGTAATTTCTTTCCGCAAGGGTGAACGATAAAAGTGATTCAGAACCGCAGCGGTTAAAATATTGCTAATCCACAATCAGGAGGGGTACTATGCCAATATCCGAGTATTACCGGGGTCTACGGGAGAAGGTTGGGAGTGAACTGTTAATGGTGCCGTCTGTCGCGGCAGTTATTAGAAATGAGGAAGGTGCGGTTCTTCTGCTCCGCAAGGGTGGGGAACAGCTGTGGGGGTTGCCTGCAGGTGCCATTGAACCCGGAGAGACACCATCCAGGGCACTGCGCAGGGAGGTATATGAAGAGACAGGACTGATGGTGAACCCGCTTCGGATTATCGGGGTATTCGGTGGAGAGAAGTTTACATATGAGTACAACAATGGTGACCGGGTTCAATATTCGGTTATTGTGTTTGAATGCTCTATCGTCAAGGGAACGCTCCGAAGTATCGACGGGGAGGCGGAGGAGCTGGTGTTTTTAAGCGAGGAAAAGCTTCCGGAACTTGCCATCCCATTTCCACCGGAGATTTTTAAGCGGGATTCTGCTGAAGAACGGGTCATCTTCGAATAATACCCGCTATTATGATTATTGGGGATGAAAGTAGTGAGAGCCAAAATTGTATACGGTTGTGCTGTTCTTATATGCATTGTACTAGGGCTCAGCTCCAGAGTATGTGGTGACTGGATACCACCGTTTGCTGCCAAGCATCTGGGAGATGTGCTGTGGGCATCAATGATTTATTTTATTTGTCGTGTACTGTTTACCCGGCGGCAACGATGGCTGTCACTGGTCCTGAGCCTGTGTTTCAGTTTCGGGATTGAATTCAGCCAGCTCTATCAGAGTGAATGGATCAACGTGGTTCGTGATTCTGTGCTTGGGGGATTGATTCTCGGAAAAGGGTTTCTTTGGATTGATCTTCTGCGGTATACGGCAGGGATAATGTCCGTTTATGCGCTGGACCGCATTTGTTCGCCCCGCATGATACACCAGGATAAGTAACTAACAAGCAGAGCAGGCATTTCTGTGATGAAGTGATTCCATAAACTATTCTATAAATCTTACAAAATTGCTTCTGGATTATAGAGGTTAAAGAATATATATTTAGGGAGATGCTGCCAGATATGGAGATGAGATCCCCTAATGACGAATAACCTAATCATAGTGTGCGTGCTGACCATGATCATTCACACAGCCGAAACGTTGTCTTATTCGGTGCGCTTTGCCGGTGTGAAGCTGAACAAGATTGCCATTGCATTATCCCTGACCGGAATCATCGTGCTGGTGTCCAGAACGGCCAATATGGTTCAAGCCCCCCTTACTGCCAAATTTGTTGATCTTGCCAAGATTGATCACACCTTTCCTTTGGAAAATTATCTGCGGATCATCATGCTGGCCTCCTCACTGGGTACATTGCTTGCTATTGCCTTATTCCCCACCTTCGTGGGGCTGTCCGGCAGAATTATCTCCAAGCTGGAGATTGAAGGCTCCATACCCAAGCTGCTGACCAGTGTGACGATCAGTCAGCTTAAGAACACCCGCAAGTACATCCGCAAGCCCAAAGTGAAGCTGCGCAGCTTCCGTTATCTGGGCATTCCGAAGCGCTTTATTGTCATGAATATATTTGTTACCGGATTTTATACGGTCGGTGTGCTGTCTTCATTGATGGCAGCGCATCTGGTACCAGCTTTCAGTACAACAGCCTCCCAGGCATCTGGGTTGATCAATGGTTTTGCTACCATCATGCTGACCATCTTCATCGACCCTCAGCTTGGCATTATCACCCATAAGGCTACTGAAAATGCGGATTCCCGGGATCAGCTGGGCAAAATATATGTCCTCCTGATGGGTTCGAGGTTCCTGGGAACCTTGCTTGGTCAGGCTGTGCTTTTGCCTGCAGCCCATTCGATTATCTGGCTGGTGCAGCTGATCTGATGATGCCCCAAGCGCAAAAGAAACACTACCCTATACATAGAAAAGCTGTTGTATCAGCGGTTTCATGGCTTCATTCTTCTGGCGCATTCAGCCGCCGGCTCATTTTGGCAGCTTGGCTTCCGCTGCCCGGAGCGCAAGCGTGATCTTCTGCTCCCAGGCATACGATTGCTGCCCGAACGTACGAAGCTCGCCCATGCGGGCATAAGACAATTTCATCGCCGCCGCAGCGGTGATGGCGTCGCCCGCTGCAATAGCGGCTTTGTATCGTTTATCTGCCTCTGCACGTTCTGCCTGCGCAGTGCTGGCCCCTTTATTCTGAGCTGCAATTTGCTTCTTGAGACCGGCTATGGGAGCCAGGGCATCCTTAGCCGGTTTTAGCTTGGCTGCTGTAAGTGCCCGGGCTTCCGCTAGCAGGGTATTCTTCGCCTTGACTTCGGACCGGGCGGCGGTTGCAGCGGCCTTCAATTTGTTCCGTTTAATCTCCAGCAGGGTTGCCGACTTCAGATTCCCGGCCTTGCGGGCTGCTGTGATCTGCTTGCCGAGCGAACTGTATTCCTCTAATAGCGGTGAATGCTTCTTCTTCATGGCTTCAGCTTCCGCCTTCAGCCGGTTCAGCAAGACGGAATCAACGGTCTTCAGCTTCAAATTTATGGCTGCGAGATCCGTATTATTCTGCTTGCGGAGTGTCTGGGTTCTCGTACCTTCCGACTTCAATGTCACCTGGAGTCCGGTATAATCGCTGTACATCGTATGAATCTCTTCCAGGGCGGAGTCCCAGTCAGATGCAGCTTCAGCATGAGGAAGATATACGCTGAACATTGCCAGCAGAACCAGCATTCCTATCATTCTGCGGTAAAAGCCTGCGCCGTTCCATTGTTCAGAAGCAGCATTCCATTTCCGTATTCCTGCTTTCATTCTCATCATCTCCTGTAATATGGTCGATAATAGACGCAAAAAAGCACCCCCAAGAAAGGCGCAAAGGCCTGTCCTGCGAGGTGCTTCTCCCGCTTATCGTATGAAATTTGTCCTTTTACTATAGCTTGTAATCAAGGGATCGTCAACAAAAAAAGAACGCAGGTTCGCTTATTTGATCTTCTATTGCTATTTTTAATGTAACTGGTTCAAGAAATCTAGTAGAATAGTTCTATAGTTTACAATATTGGATAAAATCCGCAGTAGAAGCAGTATAGACAGGGAGATGACAGCGTGCAGCTTAGACATGTGAAAATCTTGGGTACCGGCAAGTATTTACCCGCAAGGAAGGTGATGGACGAGGAATTGGACATGATGCTCGGCACACCTGCTGGCTGGGTCGGCAAAATAACGGGTGTAGGCGTACGGCATTATGCCGGAGAGGGTGAAACGGCCTCTAGTATGGGTGCCAAGGCCGCTGAAGCTGCGCTTGCGGCAGCCGGCTTGAGCTTTTCTGATATCGATTGCCTGGTCTGCACGAGCGGAACTAAAGAGCAGCCCCTGCCCAGTACGGCAGTATTTATCCAGCAGGCGATGGGACAGGGGGACTCCGGTGTCCCGGCATTTGATATTGACTCAACGTGCCTCAGCTTTCTAGTGGGTCTGGACGTCATGTCTTATATGGTGGAAGCAGGCAGATACCGGAACGTGCTTCTGGTAGCTACAGAGATTGCCTCGGCTGGACTTAATTATGAGGACAAGGAAAGTGCGGCGCTATTTGGCGACGGGGCGGCTGTGGTGGTCATCGGTCCTAGTGCAGCCGGAGATCCTTCGAAGATTCTTCATGCCTCGCTCAAAACTTACAGCAGCGGTGCGCGTTACTCGGAGATTGCCGGCGGAGGCACCAGGCTGCATGCCCAAAAATACACCAAGGAGAATATCTTGCCTTATTTATTTCATATGGACGGGCAAGCCATTTTTCGAAAAGCTTCCAAGCTTCTTCCGGAATTTATCAGTGAAATGCTGACGCAGACAGATACGCAAATGAATGATTTTCGTCTGGTTATCCCCCATCAGGGAAGTGCAATGGCGATGCGGCTGCTCCGCAAAAAGCTGGGTATTGCCGAGGAAAGATTCCTTGACAATACTCCTGGACACGGGAATACCATCGCAGCTTCGATCCCCATGGGGCTGCATGAAGCAATCGTTCAAGGACGGGTGCAGCGCGGGGACCGCATATTGTTCGTTGGCACTGCGGCAGGCCTGTCACTGGGAGGCATGATTATTGACTACTGATCCCACTGGCAATCCGGCTGTGTTGAATGTGCTCATTACCGGGGGAAGGGCACCTGTGGCACTGGAGCTGTCCCGGCTGCTGCGGGATGCTGGACACCGGGTATATGTTGCTGAAAGCGCCAGACATCATCTATGCAGGGTTTCTTCGGCCGTGGAACGCAGCTATCGTGTACCCCCGCCAAGGCATAGTACGGCGGCGTATATTGATGAGCTGGCAAGGCTGGTCGAGGAACTGGACATTGATGTGCTGATTCCGCTGTGCGAGGAGATTTTTTATATCTCGGCCAGTCTTGACCGCATCATTGGCTGCCGCGTGCTCTGTGCGGGGCCGGAGATGCTGGCCCGCTTGCATCACAAGGCTGACTTCATGATCTGGGCCCGGGAACTGGGATTTACTGTCCCTGTGACACGGCTGCTCAGCAGCCCTGAGGAATGGAATAACCAGACGGATGAAGCTGCGCGTATGGGCGAGGCCTGGGTATACAAGCCGGCATATTCAAGGTTTGCTTCCAAAGTCATTTTGCCCGGTAAGTTCACCGGAGGGCAGGGAGGCCTTGCCGGATCACGCAGGCTTGCTGCTCCTCCCGGTCTTTGTCCCGCCGCTCCCTGGGTGGCGCAGCAATTTATCAAGGGAGCGGCCATATGCACTTACAGTGTTGTGCATCAAGGTGAGCTGGCTGCGCATGCCGCTTATGGCAGCGGGTACCGGACCGGCAAGGCGGGGGCAAGCGTGTATTTTGAACCATTGGAGCATCCGGGAGCTTTTGAGTGGATACAGCGTTTTGTCCGTGCCACCGGATTCAGCGGCCAGATCGGCTTCGATTTCATCCAGGCGGAGGACAATGTTTTGTACCCGATCGAATGCAACCCGCGCGCGACCAGCGGAATTCATCTGTTTGCTCCTGAGGATGGGCTGGTGCAGGCTTTGCTGGGTCCTGAGCTGCTTGCGCAGCACGGAAGCATCAGCATACCTCGTTCAGGCAAAAAAGCCATGCTCGCACTTCCCATGCTCGCCTGCGGCCTGCGGCCTGGACCGGGAGGCCTGAATAGGTGGAACAGGGCATTTCGTGCTGCTGAGGATGTGATTTTCCGCAAGGAAGACATGCGTCCTTTCCGCGAGCAGTTTCGCGTCGTCTACCATGCCTATCGTCTTGCCAGGCAGAATAAGATTTCGGTGACTGAAGCCCTGACAGAAGATATAGAATGGAACGGTGAGTAATGGCTAGAGCACTTGTAACAGGCGCGACCGGTTTTCTTGGCCGTCATACGGTACAGAGGCTTGTAGAACTGGGCTGGGAAGTATACGGTCTCGGGCGAAACCGGGAGGCCGGCGAACAGATTGAACAGGCTGGTGCTGTGTTTCTATGTGAGGATTTGCGGGAGCGCGAAGCTGCGGTCCGGGCGTGTACGGGTATGGATATAGTCTTCCATTGTGCGGCACTCTCTTCGCCCTGGGGCAAATATAGTGACTTTTACACATGTAATGTAGCAGCTACACGGAACATGGTTGAGGGCTGCAAGCGGCATAGGGTCCAGCGGCTGATTCATATATCGACCCCAAGCCTATACTCCAGCCGCAACAGCCGGTTCGGCATTCGGGAAGCAGATCCGCTTCCGCCGAAACCGGCTAACAGCTATACGGCAACCAAACGAATAGCGGAGCAGGTAGTTGAGCAGGCCGTAAGTGAGGGGCTGACGGCATTTATACTGCGTCCGAGAGCAATCTTCGGCCCAATGGACAATGCCTTGTTTCCGCGGCTGCTGGAGGCTAATGAAGGTAAAGGGGTGCCGTTGCTTGATGGGGGAGGCGCAATAATCGATGTAACTTGCGTGGAGAATGTCATCGATGCCATGCTGCTCTGCTGCAGCGCTCCGCTGTCAGCGGCCGGGCGAGCCTACAATATCACCAACGGCGAGCCGGTCATGTTCAGGGAGCTCCTTGAGCGGCTGTTTGCCCGGTTAGAGATGCCACTGCATAGCAGACAGATTCCATATCGTACCGCTTATGCTGTTGCGGGAATGTTGGAAGGTGTACATAAGCTGCTTCCATTCCTGGGCGAACCGATGCTTACCCGCTATTCGGCTTCGGCCCTCGGTGTCTCTCAGACGCTCGATATTTCACTGGCGCGGGCCCGGCTTGGTTATCATCCCCGTGTAACTATAGACGAAGGTCTTCAGTCCTTCGCGGAATGGTGGAGAGAACAAAAATGATGACTTCAATTCCTGTATCGGTGTCCATTTTGTCCGCAGGATACTGCGTTCACCCCGAAATACTGACGCTGAAGGGCGGTACGGTCAGACCTGTGGCTTTTCCGGCAGGATATGTGCTGCTGAGACATCCACAGCATGGACCAATCCTGTTCGATACAGGCTACAGTGCCCGATTCTTCCAGGAGACAGCGAAGCTTCCGGCTTCACTGTACCGCCATATTACACCGGTAGTTTTCAAGGAAGGAGAAAGTGCAGTGGAGCGTCTCCGGGAAGCTGGTATTCCACCCGAAGAGATCCGTTACATGGTGCTGTCGCATTTTCATGCGGACCACATCGGCGGTGTCCGGGACTTCCCCCGGGCGAAGTTCATCTATTTACAGAAGGCATATGAGGCCGTTCGCAGGCTTGGGACCATTAAGGCGCTTAGGGCCGGATTTCTTCCAGGACTGCTTCCAGAAGACTTTGCAGCCCGTTCTTTGCCTATCGGCGAGCACTCGCCCAAACGCCCGCTGGACTTTGGACTTCCCTTCAGGGATGCATATGATCTGCTTGGCGACGGAAGTCTGCTGGCAGTGGAAATGTCAGGCCATGCTGCCGGGATGATCGGCTTGTTCGTCTCTGACGGCGGATGTGACTACCTGCTCTGCGCGGATACCGTATGGTCGAGCCGGGCTTTCCGCGAGAACCGCAGGCCACATCCCGCAGCCAGTCTCATTATGTCTGACCGCAGAGAATACCGGCTGAATTTCGACCGTTTACGGCAGATCCACGAGAACTTTCCCGACCTGCGGATTGTACCCAGCCACTGCCGCGAGGCACTCGCACGCTGGGGAACAGGCGGTGTGAAATGAGACGGCTGCTGCGCACACTCCGGTATTACGGCCTTACAAGGCGGCGGCATCGCTGGAAGAACCGGGAAGCTCTGGAGCTGTGGCAGGAAAAGCGGATTCGGCACCATGTGGAACAGATCCGCCAGGCATCCCCTTATTACCGTGATCTGTGGGCCAATATCCCCGCGGCAGAGTGGCACCGATTTCCGATCATTGAGAAGCAGCTCATGATGGATAATTTTGATACGCTGAATACAGTGGGGATCACCAAAGACATAGCTTTCACCGAGGCTTATGAAGCAGAGAATAGCCGTCATTTTAAGCCGACACTCCATGGAATTACGGTTGGTTTGTCGTCGGGAACGTCAGGAAGCCGGGGGATCTTTCTTGTCAGTGAAGAAGAACAGGCTGCATGGACAGGAACCGTATTGGCCAAGCTGCTGCCGGGAGGGCTGTGGCAACGGGCGAAGATCGCCTTTTTTCTGCGGGCCAACAGCAATCTCTATGAATCTGTCAGACAAGGGCGGCTGCAATTTCAGTATTTTGATCTGCTGGAGCCAGTCGTACAGCTGGTCGACAGGCTGGAGCAGTATAGTCCGGACATCTGGATCGCACCCCCGTCCATGCTTCGTCTGCTCGCTGAAGCGTATCTGTCGGGCAGCCTGAGCGTTCAGCCGCGCCGCCTGATTTCCGTAGCGGAAGTTCTGGACCCGCTGGACCGGGAGCATATTGAACGGACCTTCGGGCAGAAGGTGCATCAGGCTTACCAGTGTACGGAGGGATTTCTCGGATATACCTGTGAGTACGGCACGCTGCACCTTAATGAAGATATTGTTCATATTGAAAAAGAATATCTGGACCGCGAATCCAGACGCTTCGTGCCGGTGGTAACGGACTTTTCAAGAAAGGTCCAGCCTATTATCCGCTACCGGCTGAATGATATACTGACCGAACTGGCTACACCTTGTCCCTGCGGTTCATTGTTTACGGGGATAGAACGTATTGAAGGCCGATGCGACGATATTCTGTATCTGCCCCATTTGGAGAACGGCCAGCTGGTTACGCTGTTCCCCGATTTTATCACCCGAGCTGTAATGGCAGCTTCACCGGAGATCGAGCATTACCGGGTTATTCAGCGCAGTCCGCTGGATCTGGAGATTTCGTACCGCTCACGCGAGGGAAGCACAGAGGATATTGAATCACTGTTAACCAGGGAATTCTCGCGGTTATTCACCCGGCTCTGCTGTATTCCTCCGCAGCTTCAGTTCACCGAATATAGCTTCTCGCCTGGACCGGTGAAGCTGCGGCGGGTGGAGAGGAGCTGGAAGCTTTGAAGGATGGAGTGTTTCAATATGACAGGGATAGCATTAGGGAACTGAACTGGCCGGATACGGAATATGGCCGCTATGCGCAGCAATACGTTTCAGCCCTGCTGGAGCATTCGGTAGAACATTTTATTGCCAATGTGCGTACTGCGGTCAAGGTGGTTGCGGTTGACGGCTTGCCCATACCGATCAGCGTAAATGAAGCCGAGTATGCTAACTCCTATGTTTGCTCTCCGTACACGCATTATGTCAGCTATGCCCGTGAAGAGCTTGCTTTGCTGAATAACCAGCTGTTGGAGGGAACCTTGGCTGCTCTTCTGCGGGGAATGGGCCATCTGCTGAGGACTGCCAGGTTCAACCGGGTGGTTCAGGTCAATAACTGGCTGCTGTCCACCAACCTGTATCCTCCGGTGAATCCGGACCAGTTACTGAAGGTGCTGGACTTTCTCCGCTGCGAGTATCCCGGCTATACGCTTCTCTTTCGCTCCCTAAGCCAGGAAACATCCGGGCCGATAATGGACGCACTTAGCAGCTATGGCTGTAAATGGGTGCCGAGCCGCCAGATTTATCTGCTGCAGCATCCTGCGGGGTCGAAGGCCAAATGGCTGGTCAAGCGTGATCGGGCATTGCTGGACAAGCATGGCTATACGGTTGAAGGACCCGATCAGATTACGGAGGAAGACATCCCCCGCATAGTGGAGCTCTATGAGCTGCTGTATATCCATAAATATTCAGAACATAATCCGAAGTTCACCGCAGCCTACATCCGCCTTGCCCTGGAGAAGCGCACACTCCATGTACACGGTCTGCGCAAAAACGGCAGGCTAGACGCCGTACTCGGCTTCTACAGCCGGGAGGGTGCGATGACGGCGCCGCTGTTCGGCTATGATACTTCGCTGCCGCAGTCGACCGGACTGTACCGGATGCTGTCTGCTGTGCTGATTGATCTTGCTGCCAGCCGGGGAGAACTGCTGCATGAGAGCTCCGGGGTAGGTCAATTCAAACGCAACCGCGGAGCTGTGGCCGCCACAGAGTTCTCGGCAGTGTATGACAAAGGCACATCCTGGCTGAACCGTTCCGGTTGGGCCTTTCTGGGGCTGCTGCTCCGGCGGGTGGGCATACCCTTGATCCAAAAGTTGAAGCTGTAACGGATTTGTTTTACGCTTAAGCTGTCACAGCAAGTTTTGTACGAAGTGAAATCTAAGAAGCGAAGCTCACAAAACAAAAGTGTATGCTTTCGAAGCAAGTTTTGTACGAAGTGAAATCTAAGAAGCGAAGCTACAAAACTTTTAAGAGGTGCAATTATGAACAGCGAAAACGGGCGGAATGCAAATAAAATCGCCCTCATCACCGGTGCCTCCTCCGGCTTCGGTCTGCTGACTGCCCTGGCGCTGGCCCGCAAAGGCTACCAAGTCGCAGCCACCATGCGGGACCTGGGCCGCCAAGGAGAGTTGTTGCAGCAGGCTGAAGAAGCCGGGGTATCAGAGCGGATACATGTACTGGCCCTGGATGTTACGGACTCAGCATCCATTAAGTTCGCAGTAGCAGCGGCTATGGAGATATTCGGAAGAATTGATGTATTGGTCAACAATGCAGGTTTTGCCGTCGGCGGCTTTGTGGAAGAGGTGGGCATGGATGAATGGCGGCGGCAGATGGACACGAACTTTTTTGGTCTAATTGAAGTTACTAAGACTGTTCTGCCTATGATGCGGAGTCAGCGGGCGGGCCTGATTGTCAATGTCAGCAGCGTCAGCGGTTTGACCGGATTTCCCGGATATGCCCCTTATGCCGCCTCCAAATACGCCGTGGAGGGCTTCAGTGAAAGCCTGCGCCAGGAACTGCTTCCATTTGGGATTCGGGTTGTACTGGTGGAGCCTGCTTCATTCCGTACACCGATCTGGGGCAAAGGGTTGGAGGGGATGCATACCCACGAGAATTCTCCCTATCAGAAGCAGCTTGCCGATGTGCTGCGTTATTCCCGGCAGAGCGCCGAGACCGCACCCGAACCGGATCAGGTTGCCGAACTGATAGCACGGATCACAGCAATGCAGGCCCCAAGGCTGCGGTACCCAGTCGGCAAGGGCTCCCGTCTGCTGGTGATTGGTAAAACACTGCTGCCCTGGAAAGTGTTCGAAGGGATTATCGCCAAATCTCTTAAGAACATGAAGTGAATTACAGGCAGGATGATGTCTGACAAGAATGGAGGTGTGCCTAATGCCGGATAAGGTGGGACTGCATATTTGCTTTGATGAGCTTGGCCGGGATATTGAGATTCTGGATGTGACGCCGGTGGCGCGTGGCAAATACCGTATTGAAGAAACGCCGATTTTCAACCCGTGCATCGCCCTTGGGGACATCATTCGGGTCGAGGAGAAGCAGGGGATTGCGTACTATGTGGAAACGGTGCAGAAATCGGGCTATGCCAGATATGCCTGGCTGCTGAGCAAGGAGGCTGCAGAATCGCGGGAGATCCATGAGTTCAAGCACCGGATTACAACATATGAGGGCAAATGGGAGCAAATCTTTGGCGGTCTGCTGGTGATCCATATTTCCAAGTACTCTGAAGTTGACGTTGAGGCCGAAATGGCCCTGATTCTTGAACGTTTTGATATATAATTCGTGAACTGAAAGGAAGATATAATATGAAGAAATTTCTCAAGCAATGGGTGCCGAGCATAGCCATCGGGATTATTTTGTCATTGTTTATCCGTACATATGTAGCTGAAGCCATGAAAGTCCCAACCGGTTCGATGATTCCGACGATACAGATCAACGACCGGCTGGTGGTGGAGAAAATGCTCTGGTTAACCACACTGAAGCATGGTGATATTGTCGTATTTAACCCGCCAGTGCCCGGCGATGAACAGAAAAAGTATGTCAAACGCCTCATGGGGCTGCCGGGAGATACGATTGAGATCAAGGACGGGGCTTTGTACAGAAACGGCGACAGGGTCGAAGAGCCTTATCTTCAGGAAAAGATGAACTACGCGTTCGGGCCGGTCACAGTTCCTGCAGACCACTATTTTTTTCTGGGCGACAACCGGAATACGAGCTATGATGCCCATCTGTGGAGCACACCTTTTGTAGCCAAAGATAAGCTGATCGGCAAAGTTCTGGTGGATGTTAATAATCTTTTCTAATAAATTGGGTAATCCACCACTACGACATTCTCAATGATCCCCTCAAGCAGCCCCACAAAATGCTGATGTGCAGGATGGGGTCCATATTTGCGCAGGGCTTCCTGATCTCTGAAGGTCACACGAAGCCCCAGCGTATATCCATGGATATTCTCCGTTTCTTCCGTTTTGTTCACACCTGCCGTAAGCTCCACAATCCCGGGAATCGAATTCTTCAGCGCCATAAGCGTCTGTACGAGATGTTCTCCGGTTTCGGACGTATATTGCTCATTAAATTTAAAAACAACAAGATGCTCATACATCATTTTGTGTCCTCCCGAGGTTTTTATTTCGATTATAGCTGTATAACCTGCTCAAGGATAGGGTTCCATCATTCCGATTCGTGAAAGGAAAAATATTATGCAGGACAAATTACCTGTATCCAGAATCAAAACTCCGTTGAGTTTGCGTACAATGCTGTCATTTATATTACTTATTACAATAGAATCTTGGACGTTGAATTCACACAATCCATATCGTCCTTATTCTACTGTGGATTATATTATAGTAGTCTTGCTTGTTATGCTTATTGTTCTCCTTGTGCTGTCGATTGTGAATGCCCTTCGGCCAGCTGCAGAAATCAAATGGGGTACCGATTCGCTGCAAATCCGTGGTGAAACCATCTACGCACAGAGGATCCAAGCCATCCAAATTGACGGACCAGTAGTGGGCATCCAACCGGTTGGCAAATGGATTGCTCCTATGCGTCTAACCTTTCGTTTTATAGATGACCGCGCCCAGTCGATGAAAGAATTGACCCGCTGGGCAGAAGCGAACGGGGTCAAGCTGACCTATAAAAGATTCGTGAAATGGATGTAGAAGAGGCTAAAGTCGGGGATTCAATATACCTACTCTGGTACAGGGAACGTGACTTTAACCATATTGTTACTTTGCCAGCTTTTGGGCTATGATCAAGTAAAGATTGAGGGAAATATTCCTATACATAAAAAGGGGTGCTGAGACTTGAAAGTTCATGTCACGGATCTTAAACACGGCGACTGTCTTCTGACAGACACTTTCAATAGTGTAGGCCTGCACGTTCTCCCCAAGAGAACAGTTGTTCAGCGTGAGGAAATCACCATCCTGATCCGGCACAAAATAGAGTATGTTGATATTGAGCCGCGCACGATAAGCCATGCTGAGAGCGGAAACGGACTCAGTCACAACCTGAATGACAATTTCGACCATACCATCCAGAATTATGAATCGATTTTCCTGGAAGCTTTGGCCCAAGGCTCCTTCACTCAAACCATGGTGGACGACACGCTGCAGCCGCTGCTCGAAACGCTGGATGCGCAGAAAGATGTCGTTTCCTTGCTATTATTGCTGGAGCGCGACGACATTGATACATATCATCACTCGCTGCAAGTTGGCCTGCTGTCGTATTATATCGCTGCTTGGCTCGGCCACTCCAAAGAGGAGCGTTATGAGATCAGCCGTGCAGGTTACCTGCATGATATCGGCAAGAGCCAAGTGCCTCTGTCCATATTGAACAAAGCCGGAGTCCTTACTCCTGCCGAGGAGGAAGAGCTGAAACGCCATACCACCTATGGATATGATATTATCCGCGGCTCCAAGATGGATGAGAAGACAGCACTCGTGGCCCTTCAGCATCATGAATTTGAGGATGGAACAGGGTATCCGAACCAGATTCTTAAGAATGAGATTCATCCGTACACTGAAATTGTTACTGTGGCGAATATTTATATGGGGCTGACTACCTCCAGGCTGAATCAGCCGAAGCAAGGGCTCGTTGCCGTCTTGCGCAAAGTTCATGAAATGGGCTTCGGCAAGCTGAACGGAACGGTGGTCCAGGCGCTTACAGGACATCTCCTTCCAGGTTTTGTCGGCAAAAATGTTCAGCTTTCCAATGGGGAAATCGGGACGATCGTGATGAATAACCCGCTTGACATGTTCAAGCCGCTTGTTAAAGTGGATAATGTATTCAAGGATTTGTCACGCGAACGCAGCCTGTCGGTTGAAGAAATCATTTTATAGCCTGAGCAATAACGAGACATGACAAAAGGTTATCCCATCCGTTTCACAGCGGAAGTTCGGGATGGCCTTTTTGATTGCCGGGAATTTGAATTCAGCTAGCAGATTAGCTATGATGAATGAAAGATTAAGATAGGAGAACTGAGGATGAACACCCAAGATCAGATCGAGAAATTCAAACAGATTAAATATGAATTGACCCGTTTTATGATGATTTACAAGTTTGCACTGGAGGAAATTGAGACCAAAATCGATATCCTAAAACAGGAATTTCAGATGCTCCATGACTATAGCCCGATCGAGCATACGAAATCGCGGATTAAATCCCCAGAGAGCATTATGAACAAAATGCTGCGCAAAAACAGCGAGTTGTCGCTGGATGCGATTAAATCCAGCATTAAGGATATCGCCGGGCTACGGATTACCTGCTCCTTTATCTCCGATATCTATCAGGTCAGTGCCATGCTGCAGAAGCAGGATGATCTAAAGGTGCTTGGCGTGAAGGATTATATCAAGAACCCCAAGCCGAATGGATATCAGAGCCTGCATTTGCTGGTGGAGGTTCCGGTCTTTTTGTCAGACTGCCAGGAGCATGTATGTGTAGAGGTGCAGATCCGCACGATTGCTATGGATTTCTGGGCCAGCCTGGAGCACAAGATTTTTTACAAGTACAGCCAAGCTGTTCCCGAGCATCTGACCCGTGAACTGAAGAATGCAGCCGATAAGGCATATGAGCTGGATCTGCAGATGGAGCGTCTCCACCGTGAAATTAAGGAAATCAAGGATGCGCAAGGCGACGATTCCGATGCAGAGCTGCGCCAGATCATGATCAACAACCAGCAGTTTAACCTGCCGGCCAGTTTCATTAAGCTGTTAGGCGAATAAAAGGGTTTTACATGGGCTGGTGAGGAGCGGTTTCAGGAGGCAGCATAGATTTTACATAGAGGATGATTATTTTCTATAAAGTCATATGTATAGAGGAGATATGAACACTTTGAGTACGCCTGATCATCGTCACATTGCTGTGAATCAAATCGGTTATGCCACAGAAGGAGCAAAAATTGCCATATTCAGCGGAGAAGGGCATGGCTTCCGGGTAATCAATGAAGAGACAGGGGCCATGGTGTATACCGGTAAGTCCGGAAAAGCAATCGTGGATAAACCCAGCGGTGCTATCGTTCATGTGGCAGATTTCTCCGGGGTCAGAACGGCCGGCCGGTATCATCTTGAAGGAGACGATGGTCATGTATCTGCCTCCTTTGTGATCGGGGACAAGCCCTATGGGGAGCTGCAGCAGGGACTTTTGAAAGCTTTTTATTATTACCGCTGCGGTGTAGAGCTGACCGGAGAATTTGCCGGTCCATGGGCCCACGGAGCGTGCCATACGGCAGAAGGCATCGTATACGGACAACCGGAGCTGACGCTGGATAGCTGCGGCGGCTGGCATGATGCCGGAGATTACGGGAAGTACTCCGTTCCTGGAGCAAAGTCCATAGCCGATTTGCTGCTTGCCTATGAACTATATCCCACAGCATTTGCGGTTTCAATTCCGCTTCCTGAGAGCGATGGTAAGACACCGGATGTGTTGTTGGAATGCAAGGTGGAGCTGGATTGGCTGTTCAAGATGCAGGAACCTGGTACAGGCGGAGTGTACCACAAGCTGACTACTTTGAACTTTCCTGGTCTTGATGTAATGCCGGAGGAGGATAACGCAGAACTGTATTTTTCACCGGTATCGGCAACAGCGACTGGGGACTTTGCCGGTGTGATGGCGATGGCGGCAAGGGTCTATGAGCCTTATGACCAAGGTTATGCCCGCCAATGTCTCACTGCGGCTGAAGCGGCCTGGAGTTGGCTGCAGCAGCACCCTGAGGCGCCTGGCTTCACGAATCCGCCGGGAATTAGCACCGGTGAATATGGTGACGATACGGATCAGGACGAACAGTACTGGGCAGCGGCAGAACTGTACCGTACCACAGGTGAAGCGGTCTATCATGAGGCGGTTCAGGCATTGGCACAGCTGTCATTTCCAAAATACAGCCTGGGTTGGGCGGATATGGGCGGATACGGGACACTTACGTACCTTTTGACCGGGGAATCAGCCACAGAGAAGGGTTTGTATACTTCGCTGAAGCAGGGGCTTCTGGCAGAAGCCGATCGACTGGTGCGGCAGAGCCGGGCGGATGGCTACCGTATTTCCTTGCTGGAAGAGGATTATATCTGGGGTAGCAATATGCTGGTCTTGAACAACGCGATGCTGCTGCTGGCGGCCGAGCATTTCAGTGGAGAGACCGCCTATGCCGCTTGCGCGCTGGATCATCTGCACTACCTGATGGGACGCAATGTGCTGGACATCAGCTATGTGACTGGTTTCGGCGACCGTCCGGTTATGCATCCTCATCACCGGCCATCGGTTGGTGACGGTGTAGCCGATCCGGTACCCGGCCTAGTATCCGGCGGACCCGACCGCGGGCTGCACGATGAATATGTTGCAGAGCATCTTCAAGGCAAGCCTGCTGCCCAGTGCTTTGCCGATCATGATCTAAGCTATTCCACAAATGAGGTAACGATTTACTGGAACTCTCCGGCTGTGTTCGTGACGGCCCGGTTTAATATGTAGAGAAAATTCTGCTAAGGAGTCAATCCCAATGAACCCTTACCAAATCATCAGCCTGGACATGTTCCAGACCCTGGTGAACATTGAAGACCGGAGGAATCACATCTGGAGACCGATCCTGCAGCAGGATTTTAGCAAGGAACGGGCTTTAGAGCTCGGTCAACTGCTGTTAAGACATTATTTTGAACAGTCGGCTGCGATTCGTGATGCCGGAGGTTTTTACACCAGCAAGGAAATATTCCGCAGCGGCTTTGAGAAAGTCTTCATGGAGCACAAGTTGAGCTTTGATTCCCTTAAGGCAGTGGACATTCTTTTTGCCGAGCACCGGCTTTCCGATTTGTATGAAGACACGGAGCCGTTCCTGCAAAAGATCATTGAAGCGTATCAGGTCTGCATTGTGAGCGACACGGATACTCTGATGCTGCCGGATTTCTATAAGGATTATCCCATTAAGCTGTTTACTTCAGAAGAGTATCGATCCTACAAAAATGACGGGCTGAACCGGATGTTCAGTGAGGTCATCGCATTCTACGGCGTACAACCCGGTGAAATCCTGCATATTGGAGATTCACCCTCGGATGTGCTGGGTGCCGCAAGAGCGGGAATCCGAACCTGCTGGATCAACCGGACCGGATCAGCCTGGAAGCATGAGGTGCAGCCGGATGTAACCGTGGGTAATCTTGAAGAACTCTCTACCATTCTTGAGACGGGCGCGGCATTGCATGCAGAAAGGGGGCTGGAGCCCAGTGAATTCTAATCTACCCAATATAGAACAATTGCGTTACCCCATTGGACCTTTTGTAAGCCCGGGTCAGCCGACGTCGGCACAGCGCAAAGAATCCATTGACGAAATCCGCAATATAACGGCACTGTGGAGAGCGACCGTCCAGTCTCTCACGCCAGAGCAACTGAATACGCCTTACCGCCCAGGAGGCTGGAGTGTGAAGCAGGTGGTTCACCATCTTGCCGACAACAATATGAATGCCTATCTGCGCTTTAAGCGGGGACTCACCGAAGAGGCGCCGGAGATTCCTTCCTACCGGGAGGAGCTTTGGGCAGAGCTAAGTGATTATCATGAGGAGCCCATTGAAACCTCGCTTGCGCTGCTTGATAGCCTGAACCGGCGATTCGCTGGCCTGCTGGTTTCCCTGGAAGAAGAACAATTTAATAGAACCTTTATAAGCCTTATGCTGGGTACGATGACTTTGGATACAGCGATTCAGCGGTACAACTGGCATAACCGCCATCATCTTGCACAGATCACCTCACTTATTGAACGAAGCGGCTGGTAACCCCAGAGAATTGAAAAGAGCAAGCGGATTCGGGAACAGTTCCCGCCGCTTGCTCTTTCCTCTGTTTATTTGCTGTCTTGGCAAATCTTCAGTTAAGGCTGGTATAGGCCGAGATTTCAATAATGAAGATATCCTTACTGTAAAACCCCTTTTTTGCGTAGCCTGTCGGTGGTTTTGGAAATATAAACTGTGTGTAGACTCTGTTTCCCAATCGTATATAATTAATATCAGATGGACCTGTCGGCAACGGCCGCCCAGTAACATAAGGAGGTTGAGCAATGCCTGGACTGGGAGAAGCAGGACAACCGAAAAAGAAACTCAGTCTTACCCTATTGCTGATTGGTCTGGTCACATTGGTGGTTCTGCTGACTTCAACGATCCTGCTTACCGCTTCATATCAATCGAAAAAAAAGTCTCTGATCGAGACGACCCTGAATTTAAATCTCTCCAATGCTGAACGCATGAGCAAGACAGTGGATTCACTCTTCCGGTCTATGCGCAGCAGTATGGTGTATAGTGCAGACAAACTGTCCCAGATCAATGAGGTACAACCGGAACAAGTTGACGATTACCTGGAATTGATGCGCAAGAGCAGCACCTATTTCAATTCAATTCTCCTGGTTGGTGCTGACGGTGTCATCCGTAATGCTTCACCGGCAACGCTTGGAATGGCAGGCAAATCGATTAAGTCCCCTTGGGCTGTGGAAGCGCTTCGTCTTAGACTTCCATATCTCTCAGAGCCTTTTACCACTGCTTCAACCGGCAGAATGATTGTTTTTATGAGTGAACCGATGTATGACCGGGATAAGCATTATCTTGGTCAGCTGGGCGGAACCATTTATCTGCAGGATAGCAATATTCTGAGTATGATTTTTGGTAACGATAATGAAATTGATTCATCGGGCTCCTATTATTACATCGTCAGTGCGGACGGGCATCTCTTGTTTCATCCTGATAAGGAACGGCTCAATGAGGACATCAGCAAAAGTGAGATCGTGCAGGAATTAATGAAAGGACACAGCGGGCAAAGGGAAGCAGTTAATGTAAGAGGTATCCCTATGCTGGCTGGCTATTCAAGTGTTCCGGCCAATGGCTGGGGAGTTGCTGTAGTTTCACCCGTGAGCAAAATTCAGGATGAGCTATGGGGCCATATCCGCAAAACACTTGCCTATACTTTGATCCCTTTTGTGATTATGCTGCTGCTGGCCCTTGTAATAGCCCATCAATTGGCCAAGCCGTTTGTCATGCTTGCTGATCTGATGAACAAGGTGGGGAAGGAAAAGACTGAACTCCCTGTGCTGAAACCGCATTGGAACCGGGAAGCAGACCTCTTGACCAAAGCGGTGGCCATTGCTTGGAGTGATATTCAGAAACAGACAGATCAGCTCACCCAGGAAGCGATGACTGATCTTTTGACGGGACTTGCCAACCGCCGATCTCTTGATATTACAATGAATCAGTGGATTGCCGCGCAATTTTCCTTTTCCGTGATTGTGCTGGATGTCGACAAATTCAAATTTGTGAATGACACCTATGGTCATCTGGCAGGGGATGAGGTCCTGAAGCAGGTTGCGGGTATACTGAAAGCAAGTATTCGTCCGGGGGATGTCTGTTGCCGCTATGGCGGGGAGGAATTTGTAGTGCTTCTTCCGCGAACCAAGGCTGCCGACGCCTATATCGTTGCGGAACGAATCCGTAAAACGCTCGAGGCCAGTGAAGTTCCGCTGGCGATGAAGGTAACCTCCTCACAGGGGATCGCTCATTATCCGAGCCATGGGGACTCCCTTGAGGAGCTGCTGGAGCAGGCGGACCGTGCGATGTATTCGGCGAAGGGCCAGGGCAGGAACCGGACGATTATAGCAGATGAATAAATGTTGAAGCGGCATGCCCCTTAAAAAGGGGGTGCCGTTTCTTCTTGCTGCAGCCGGAGATAATTATTCACCTGGGCCTGGGCGGGTACATATCCTATCGTAAGAACAATAAAAACCGGTTTGCGGAAGGGAAGGATAGCCAGGTGACTTCATACATGGATTACAAATCACCCAATACACAATTTAGCTTTGATGTGAACTGTAACACAACGTTTAAGAAGGATGACTGTAATTATATCAATACGCTGTCAATCAAAGAGCTTAATACGCTGGAGAATACCTCCCTTCTAGACATTTTTCTCAGCAAGTCCAACGTAGTGGAACCCCATTACCACCAGAATGCCGCTGAACTGGTCTATTGTATCTCCGGTGCTGCAGTCGTCTCCCTGATCAATCCATTTACGAATGAGTTGCTGCATTTCCCCATCACACCGGGCCAGGTGGCGAATGTGCCGCAAGGCTGGTGGCATTATGAGGTGGCTACCACCGATTGCACTCATTTGCTGGCGATCTTCAATGCCCCGGTACCAGAAGTCATACTGGGCTCCGATCTGCTGACGCTTACACCGCCAAAAGTGCTTGCTCACACGTATTGCATGAATGAAGCCGAACTCAAGGAAGTGCTGGCACCGGTGAAACCTGGAACCTTCATCGGACCGCCTGCAGATTGCTGTGAACCCGGCAAGTCCGCGGTAGCAAACACGGCATACGCCAATAATATGGCTCCATACATGGAAGCCCAAGCTCCGCATATGCTTCAGCCCTTCGGTTACCAGCCAACCCCTGCGCATGGATACTACGGCCAGCCGTATGTTCAGGAGTACCGCCAGCAGCCCTATGTCCAGATTTATCCGGGTATACAGAATGCGGTTGATATTGGGGGGAATGTATAACAAGCGGTTGAAGTGAAATCCTTCATAATCAGATAAAACAAAAGCCACCCCGGGATTGCTCCCTGCGGGTGGCTTCATTGATTAAGACAAGCGGACCAATACGCGGCCCCGTGTGTTGGATTTCAAGATATCTTCCAGGGCAGCGGGCAGATCGGTTAAGGTGACCTCGCGGTCCACAAGCGCGTCCAGCAGTTCCGGCTTCAGATCGGAGCCCATCCGGTCCCAAATCTGAATGCGCTGCTCCATCGGACAAGCAACCGAATCGATTCCAAGTAAGCTAACACCCCGTAAGATAAAAGGAAGAACTGTCGTTGGAACCGATGTTCCGGCGGTTAATCCGCTTGCGGCAACGGAGCCGCCGTAAGCAATTTTGCTGAGAACTGCAGCAAGTGGAGCACCACCGACGGCATCAACGGCGGCCTGCCACAGCTGCTTGTCCAGCGGTTTGCCTGAACCGCCGCTGACCTCCTCGCGCGAGAGGACTTCGGCAGCACCCAGGGCCTTTAAATAATCAGCTGCATCTGCTTTGCCGGTGCTGGCTGTGACCTGGTAGCCTTTCTTGGCAAGCATGGCAACGGCCGAGCCGCCGACACCACCGGTTGCGCCGGTGACCAGCACTTTGCCCTTATCCGGCGCAGCGCCATGAGCTTCGATTGCCAGAATGGACATGGCAGCGGTATAACCGGCAGTGCCATAGATCATTGCTTCCCGCAGCGTAATGCCTTTAGGCAGTGGCATGACCCATTCAGAAGGAATACGCGCATACTCGCTGAAGCCGCCGAAATGGGATACCCCAATGCCGTACCCGGTGGCAATGACGGATTGCCCTTCCTGAAAACGCGGGTCTGCGGAGGAAACAACTGTTCCCGACAAATCGACGCCCGGGATAAAAGGATAATTGCGGACAATGTTCCCGTTCGGGATACTCGCGAGGCCATCTTTATAGTTAACACTGGAATATGCAACTCGGATCAGTACTTCTCCGGCAGGCAATTTCTCCATAGTCAGCGGCTGTACCGCCACGGATAAAGTCTCCGTTTTGTCCACAACCAAAGCTTGAAACGTTTCTGTCATGTAAGTCTCTCCTTAGACGAATTGTAATGGTAAGTATGTTATATATTATTTATTCTGACCGGTCAACTTTTTATTATCTATGATATAATGTACATTATTCCCTAATTTGCGGAGGTCGTATGGTACGCTACAAGAAATCCGAAGTGAAACGCAAACAGATTTTGTTCGCCGCCTTTCAGGCGTTGTCCGAGCTGGGGTATGATTCCGTGACCTTGCAGACGATCGCTGATCATGCCGAAGTCAGTAAAGGGGTTGTGCATTATTATTTTGACAACAAGGAAGCAGTGCTTGTGGAGCTGCTGGAATGGCTGACCGGCAAAATATCCGCCAAAGAGCAGGCAGCGGTGCAAGAACAGCAGACAGCGACCGGCAAGCTTAAGGCTTACATCGACTCTGCGTTCCCCGATGCGGCGAAGAACCGTTCCTTTTACCGTGTGTATCTGGATTTCCTGGCGAGGGCCAGCCGGATACCGGTATACAGGGAGATTAATCAGCGTTTCTATGACAATTGCGCTCGGATAAGCACAGAGGTGCTGACGCTGGGGCAGGAGGAAGGGATTTTTGCCAAGGAGCTGTCCCCGGAGACAACGGCCCCAGTCATTCGTGCAATCATCGACGGCTGTCTGATCCAGTGGCTAATGACGAACAACGACGAGCTTCATGCCGTGTTCAAAGAATCCTGTTATGCGGCGGTGATGAAGGTGCTGAGCTCTTAGAATATGGCAAATAACAAACCGTTGAAAGGCTGAGTGCCTATGAGGACAAAATGGAGTTATCTCTTGCTTATTAGTATGCTCTGCCTTTCTGCTGCAATATGGATCTATTCCCAGTCTTGGGCTACCTCTCAACCCACAGTCAACAGGATTCGTCTGGGGCACGAAGAACCAGCAAAATATATAGTGGAAGACAAACAGATAGCGCTGGAAAATATGGAGATTTCCCTCGGCCATCAGACAAACCCGCAGAATTATATCAGCATACCGAATCATTCAGAAGAGCTATGGCGGCGCACACTACAGCTTCCCGCAGGAGAAGGAATCCTGATCAAGTTCCTGCATGGCGGTCCGGCTGTCCTGTCCGTCCCGGATATCACGCAGTATTGGCTCTGTATTCAGCGGCCCAGCAAAGACCTCAAAGACGGAACGGATACCTATTATATTGAAGCTCAAGTGACCGGTGACGAGGATGCCGCTGAACAAGAATTACTGAAGCTTGCGCAGACTTGGGAAGTTCCCAAGTAGCGGAGGGAGCATGTTGACCAGGAGAGCAAGTGGAGAAGTGGATGCCGGGCAGATCTACAAGCTGCGGATGAACATTCTGAAGCTGCCTGAAGTGGAGGATAAGCTTGCTTTTGTCAAAAACCTGAGCAACAGCGGAGGCTCTGTGATACTTGACCTCGATGAGTTGAAATGGTTCTCCGGCGATGAGGCCGAGGCAGCTGCCCAAGAGGACGGCAAACCGGATGCAGGCTCCCTGACGAATGGAATTTATTTCAGTAACTCAAGTGAATCTATTGGGAGTGTCAACCTTAAACCAGAGGTACTCATTGCCTAATTGGACGGGGCTAGGCTGAAATTCGTTCCGCTTAATGACTTTATTGCCTCCGAGGTAAAAGAAATGCTGTTCCGGGTTGCATCGTTGGGGAGAAGGTCGTATTGCTGGAAGAGATCTATAGACCTTAGGCTTTCAAGAGGAATATCTAGAGGTATGAAGGACGGCCTAATCGGGCTGTCTTTTTTTGTCTACATTTGTAGAATTTCATGAAATTCAAGCTCGGTTACAGGAGGATTATGGTATTTAAGGACGAATATATATTTTCGTGGGATGAAAAAAGAACTAAATTCAGTACTTTGGGATAGTAGTTTGAGCTTTTTTTATGCCTAAGGTACAGGTTGTTAAAAGGAAAGGGCGGCCACAAATCAGTGGGTTTATGGCCTAATAACTACGAATTATTTGGGGGTAGTTTTATGAGCGTTTCGATTAAAGAATTTATAAGAGAGTACCATAAAGCAGTTGATGAGGGGCATGCCGCTATTTTTGCAGGTTCTGGTCTTTCTGCTTCCGTGGGCTTTGTCAACTGGAAAGAACTACTTAGAGATTTAGCAGAGGATATTAATTTAGATATAGATAAAGAAACAGATTTAGTAGCAGTTGCACAGTATTATCGAAACGAAAGAGGCGGAAGATCTAATTTAAATCAAATTATTATTGATCAATTCACAAGGGCAGCAGCCCCCAATAAAAATATTGAAATACTGGCATCATTACCAATAGACACTTATTGGACGACTAACTATGATCAACTTATCGAAACACAGCTTAAAAAATTCGGTAAGGTAGTTGATACAAAAATCATTCAAGAGAACTTAGCTACTACTATGCCTGAAAGAAATGTAGTAGTTTACAAAATGCATGGAGACATTTCGGATCCATCTAAAGCAATCCTTACTAAAGATGATTACGAGTCCTATAACGAAAAAAGATCATTATTTACAACTTCATTACAAGGAGACCTAATTTCAAAGACATTTTTGTTTATAGGCTTTAGTTTTGAGGATCCAAATTTAGCCCATATATTAAGTCATATTCGAACATTACTATCAACGAATCAGAGAAGTCATTATTGTTTTTTCGAAGAAGTTAATCCTAGTCATTTTAAAACAATTGAAGAATATAATTATGCAAAAGTAAAACAAGAACTAAGAATAAAAGATCTTCAAAGGTATTCAATTAATGCTGTTTTACTAAAAAGTTATGACGATATTACACTTATTCTTTCAGAAATAAAAAGAAAATATATGTTGGAAAGCATCTTCATCTCAGGTAGTGCTTATGAGTATGGAGAGTGGACCAATCCATCTTATCTTATGAATAAGCTTTCTCAGTCATTAATAAAAAATAATTTTCGTGTCATATCAGGTTTTGGGAATGGTGTTGGGAGTCACATAATAAATGGAGCTTTAAACGAAATTATGAATTCCAAAAAAATGAATGTTGATAAATATTTAACTATGCGACCGTCACCTTTTGGAACTGTTACTACTGAAACTGACCATCAATTGAAATTACACTATCATAATGAAATGGTGAATTCAGCTGGTGTAAGTGTATTTATTTTTGGAAACAAACTTGTTGATGGACATATCGTTAATTCAACTGGTGTTCTAGAAGAATTTCAAATGGCTCTAGAATATAAAAAGTATATTATTCCCATTGGTTCGACAGGATATGCTTCCGAGGAAATATTTAATATTTTAAAGGAAAGAATCGAGGATTTTCCTTATCTTAAAAAATATATAAATATTTTATCTTCAGAAAAAGATGCAGATAAATTGATTGACTGTATTATCTCTATATTAAAGGACATTCGTAAAATCAATAATATTTTCACCCAGGTTTAGGGTATTCTATATTTTCATAATTTTGGTAATACCAATTTAATAAAATATCTATGGCTTTTCGTGTAAGTGCGCTATCTTCTCGTGTTAATTCAGTTTCTCTAAAAGTTTTTTCATAAGTTATATCAATTAATTTAAATAGACTTACTACATAACGATCTAAAAGATTAGAGTTAAGATAAGCTTGCTTATTTCTTATATCAATATTTTGTATCATGACTTTTATAACCTCGTATAAAACACAGTTGGATATATTTTGAGCTTTGGTAATTACTAACCGTTTTTCAGTTGAATCATGGTATAAGTAGTCT
>NZ_LVYY01000012.1:0-177576 GCF_001909085.1 Paenibacillus sp. P32E
AGCCGTGCGAGAGAATATTCCTTTCATGTGGCTGGCCGGACGGCAGCGCCCCAACTTTCGAACTCTTAATCGCTTCCGTTCCCAGCGGATGAGGAATGTCCTCGAAACGGTATTTACCGCCGTGCTTCAGTTTCTGGCTGACGAAAAATACGTGTCTCTGGAGCATTATTTTGTGGACGGCACTAAGATCGAGGCGAATGCCAATCGCTACACCTTTGTTTGGGGCAAAGCGGTCAGCAAACACAAAGCGAAATTACAGGAGAAGGTACACGCTCTGTTTGCTGACATTGAAGCGGCAGAGCACCAAGAAGAACAGGAGTTCCAGGGAAAGGACCTCGCCGAATTCGGAGAATCTTGTGAGATGAACAGTGGCGGGTAGTTTTGTGATTTTGTATGAGGCGACATTTAAAAATTAATAGCATCGTCAACCGCCTCCATAGGCAGAATCAGCCGTGTCACGCCTTTGCCATGCCGCCAGGCAACGCGGGAAGGCAAACAGACATCTTTCAGTGATGCTGCCCAGGAATGGCTTGCAGACTACTCCAGAACCGAAGTTAAGTCAAGCTCCATTCGTCTAAGAACAAAAACATTGAAAGTGCTGGAAAAACATATTTCTAAGATCAACATTGATCAAGTTACACATCGGCAATATAAAAAAATACTAAACGATCTGTTTGATGAAGGATACTCAAAATCTTATTTGAAAAGCATACACGTTTGTGCGAATATGATCTTCGAATGGGCAATCCTAAATAATCTACGAGATGATAATCCGTGTAAAGGCGCAAAAATACCACAACGTGTACAGACAGTGGATGATATTGAAAATAGTTTGATCACCGAGAAATTTCTGGAGAAGAATGAAATCCAGGAGTTTTTAGCAGAGGTACGTAAAAGAGGATTGTACGGTGATTTAGAAGCCTTCTATTTGCTAATTTACTCGGCCTTCGTCTGGTGAGTTGTGTGCATTGAAGTGGTCAGACCTCAATTTTAGCACAGGGATGTTACGTATTAGCAAAACGCTATACAGTCCCGAAAGCAATATGTACAAGATTGAAATCACACCACCCAAAACAAATGCTGCAATACGAAATTTTGATTTGGATGATGTAATTATTAAGATGCTAAAGGCATATAAAGCAGACCAAGAAGAACGCCAAAAGCGCTATAAGCAAGTGAACGACGATTTCTATGATGAAAAATATATGTTTTCTCGTCCAAACGGCAGACCCTTAAACCAAAAGTTTTTGTTAAATCGTATGGATCGATTACTGAAACGGACAACTATTACTAAACATGCTACACCCTATATATTTCGACACACACACATCAGTATGCTCGCTGAGGCAAAGGTTGACCTAGCGGTTATCATGCAGCGGGTAGGACACGATGATTCAAAAACCACGTTAAAAATTTATACGCACGTTACAGCTGTCATAACCAGTGATGCATCGAATAAAGTGAAGATACACTTTGATAACATCATTAATCCTAAGAAATCGCCGGAAATGTGATTTTTGCGTGATTTTTGTTAATCAGATAAACACCTCAACTCGCAATACGCCAGTGTTTTCAGGCATTACTAACAAGCATCGGCGTCACCCAGCGCATCATCGATGGCGTCACCCAGGCTTCAAAACCGGAGACGCCCAGCACCAGCACCGCCAGTCCAAGGGAAAGCAGGGTGTACATGGCGAATGGCCGGGTTACCGGAGAGCGCCGCTGACCCAGCACCCGGCTGCGGATCATCAGCAGGGAAAAAGCAATCGCTGCCGCGCTGCCTACCAGCAGTACCGGAATCAGCACGAGATTATGCGGCGCAACCGAGACCAGCGCGAACAGCATGCCATGCCAGGAATACTCGCTGACCAGAGTGCCGACGGTAAAGCCGATAAGCACACCTTTGAGAAAATCAAGAATCAGAATGCCGGGCAGTCCGATCACAGACAACCCCAGAATCCAAATCAGACCGATCCACTTCAGATTCAGCGCAGCAATGTCCCAGTAAGAATCCGGTGCTGTAGGAAGCCCCTGCTGATCAACGGTGACGAAGAAATTCCCCAGGTAATCCCCAAGCTCCTGCTGCTGATCCAGCGTCAGTGCACTCACAATCAAAGCCCCGAAAACGACCCCAACCAAAAACAATACCGCGACAAAAATATAAAGAGGCGTCTGTTCCTTCATCATCAGCCGTAAACTGCGCATCGGGACGTTCTCCTTTCCGGTCATATGTTACACCATATGAAGAAACGTCCCACTCTATGACTTGTCCGCTGCCGTTAGCTTTTCACTACCTTGCCGTAGGTCCCTCCGCCGCCCGACGACAGCGCAAGCGTGCCGGAACGGGCTCTCACAATCTGCGATGCCAGATCTGCTCCGGCAACAGCGGCCAATTCCGCCTCACCGGCAGAGTGCAGGATTCTCATCTCGGTGCCAAAAGCCTGCAGCAACAGCTCCAGCTTGCGCTTGCCCAGCCCCGGAATAAACTCCAGCGGCACCTGATAATGGTACGCTGGCCGATGTGGAGGAATTAAAGGCTCTTCGCGGTCTGCAATCGCCAGAATCCGGTCTAACACACCTTGCACCAGCTTTGGGCTACCGCAATACGGACAACGCTCCGAAGTGGCATATGCCTCGTCAACGATACTGCCACAGCCCGCACAATAGGTACGGTGATACTTGCCGAGCCGCGGATTCAACCCATAGTTGGCGCTGACCCTGCGCCCTTCCTGACGCGCCAGCGCGAGCCGCAACTCAGCGAAAGAGGGCTTTTCCATCTCAATCACATTATACTCGCGGCCGATTTTACCAAGTGAATGGGCATCGGAGTTGGTCAGGAAGGTGTAAGGGTCAAGCTCGGATATATAACCTGCCATTCCCGAATCGGCGCTCAGCCCTAGCTCCACCGCAGCAATCCTCTCCAGGTCAAATAGTTCGGCCATTCGTTCAGCGGCACACCCATACAGTCCTTTATGGGGGGTGAAAATATGTGCCGGAATGAGTATCCCGCCCCGCCCGCAGATCTCATCCTGCAGCTGCCGGGCCGGAACATACAGCCGCTGGGAGCTCAGGTTAATGTTGCGCATATGCTTGCTCATCCAGTTGCTGAATGCCTCCATCGCCGTAAGATCCGGCAGGAAAGCCAGGACATGACACTCTTTACGCCCGGGCTCACGGATTTCGATTTCCGTTCCCAGTACAATCGTCGTTCCCTGGTAAGCGATCCCGCCTCCTTCTGCTTCGCTCATCTCACCTGAGGCCAGCAGTGTACGGATATCCGCCTGAACTCCCGGCGCATGGCTGTCGATAATGCCGATCAGCTCCATTCCTTTGCGCTGCGCCGCCTCTTTGGCGATGTTAGCAAAAGTAAGGCTGCTGCTTCCGCTGATTTTGACAGCTTGCCCTTCCGATGTCCGCCCGATATGCACATGAAGGTCGCAATAAAAGCCTTGAAGCTTAGCTCCTAGTGCCATTGGCCTGTAAGCGTATATAAATGCCAGGCGTAGACGGCCATCATGGTTTTGGCGTCGGCAATTCGCCCATCCGCGATGTATTGATACGCTTCCTCCAGTGTCAGCTCCGAGACCTCCAGAAACTCATCATCATCCAGCGACATATCTCCCGTCTGGGCATTGTCCGTGACATACAAGTGGATGATTTCATCCGCAAAACCGGGAGAAGTATAGAACGACTTCAGCAGCTTTAGCTCACCGCTATGAAAACCCGTTTCTTCCTGAAGCTCCCGCTCGGCTGCCACCAGCGGATCTTCACCTATATCCAGCTTGCCTGCTGGAATTTCCACTTCGGTGCGGTGCATCGGCTGACGGTACTGCTCAACCACCAGCATTTTACCCTTGTTCAGCGCCAGTACGGCTACAGCCCCCGGATGCTTCACGACCTCGCGCGTTGCGGTATTGCCATCAGGCAGTTTGACAGTATCCACCTGCAGCGAAATGATTTTACCTTCAAAAATCGGCTGTGTGGATAAAGTTTCTTCGTCCAGTGCGGGATTGCGTTTGATTTCATCATTTTTCATAGGTTAATGGTCTCCTTTGGCTTCAATCTGCATAGGGTGTATTATAGCAAACTTAAGAGGGAAGAAGGAATGCAGGCATGAATGATATCCTTGTCCATACAAGCTCATCCGCCGTCGCAATGGTAGGCAGACCGGAGCAAATTAAGGCTGTGATAGCCGGGTGGATACAGCAATATGGACGTGATATGCCGCTGGCCTATATCCTGCTGCTGCATTCTGAAGAACGGAACCATAATGCGAACAAGGCCGGATAATCTCTTGGTGTTCATCAGGGTGAGTAAACATAAGGAGCTGTTCCCGGGGATGGACCGGAGACAGCTCCTTCATGTATGTCACGCAGCAACCTAAGCTGCCCGTGGCTGGATCAGCCTTTTACACTTTCCTTCACAATAGCAACAACGAGTTCGGCCACCTTCGCGATATCCTCGGCTTTGATCCGCTCTTTGGTCGTATGGATATTTTGATAGCCGACCGCCAGGTTTACCGTTGGAACCTTCAATCCGTTGAACACATTGGCATCGCTGCCGCCGCCCGACGCGAACAATCTTGGGGACAGCCCAAGTGATGTAATCGCACGTTCCGCCAGCTTCACTACCGGATCATGCTCATTGAAGCTGAATGCCGGATAGATAATTTCACTGCGGAACTCACTTTCCGCACCGTATTCGCGGGCCGTAGTCTCCAGCGCTTCACGCATGGAAGCAATCTGCCGCTCTACCTTTTCCTGCACAATACTGCGCGCTTCGGCATCCAGCTGCACATGGTCACAGACCACATTTGTTGGGCCGCCTCCGGCAAATTTGCCGATATTGGCTGTTGTCTCCTTGTCGATGCGTCCAAGCTTCATCGCCGAGATAGCTTTGCTGGCGACTTGAATCGCGCTGATTCCATCCTCCGGATTCACGCCAGCATGAGCGGATTTGCCAAAAATCTGCATGGTCACCTTCGCCTGGGTCGGTGCAGCGACTGCTATCGCTCCCACTTCACCGTTGGAGTCCAGGGCAAAGCCGAACTCGGCATCCAAATGGCTCGGGTCCATGTTCCGGGCACCCAGCAGCCCTGACTCTTCACCTGCGGTAATGACAAACTGAATCTGTCCATGAGGCAGTTTTTGCTCCTGAATCACGCGAATGGCTTCGAACACAGCAGCGAGTCCAGCCTTGTCATCCGAGCCAAGAATTGTGCTGCCATCGCTGGTAATCCAGCCGTCTGCGCCCAAGGAAGGCTTAATATTTTTACCCGGAACCACGGTATCCATATGGCAGGTGAACAGCATCTTAGGGGCAGAAGTCCCCTCCTCGGCTGGCCAGGTCACGAATAAATTGCCTGCTCCATGACCCGTGCGTTCTTTGGAATCATCTTCAATGGCGGTAAGGCCCAGGGCGCTGAATTTTTCTGTGAGCACATCGGCAATCTGCCGTTCGTTTCCTGTTTCACTATCTACACGGACAAGCTCCATGAATTCCTGAATCAAGCGGTCTTGTGAGATCATTGGACTTCCCTCTCTTTCACGGATACGTTACAATAACAGTATTGTGCTAAACCTTCCATACGCTTCTAACTTAAACTAATTTCAAAGGAGTCACTCATGCAACGTCAAAAATGGTTCCGCATCGTTATCTATGTTATGCTGATCGCCATGATCGCCTCTACCGTACTCTTCGTCCTTGAGCCCTTCCTGGCCGGCTGATCATCCCCTTGGCCCGTTAATAATAGCGTCCGGATGCTCCGGGCGCTATTTGACTTGAGCGTACCTGAGAATGCTCGTCGGCTTAATCGGTCTGCAGCGAATCCGCCTGAAGTACAGCATCAGACATCTCATAAGGAAAATACTTCAGGAAATAGGGAATCAATTCTCCGGCTACCTCCCGGAGTTCAAACGGACGCCCGGCGCATTCCTCCAGTGAGGTGACTCCATACTCGGTAATCCCGCAAGGAATGATCCCCTGAAATCCCTGTTCCCCGATTCCCGCTGTAATATTGAACGCGAACCCGTGGCTGGTGATAAAGCCTTTGCGGAATTTACTTTTATTGAATTTGACTCCAATGGCACAGATTTTCTCATCGCCAACCCACACACCCGTATATTCCGGTTTGCGGCTGCCTTCAATGCCGTAAGAAGCCAAAAAATCAATAATTACAGACTCCAGACGGCGCAGATAGCCGTGCAAATCCACCTTGCCATCCACCCCAAGCTTCAGCAGCGGGTATCCAACCAGCTGGCCGGGACCATGATATGTAATATCTCCTCCCCGGTCGATTTCAAACAGCGAAATGCCTTTTTGCTTAAGCTGTTCGGCACTGAGGAGAAGATGTTCAGGATGATGCTGGGAGCCGATGGTATAGGTTGGCGGATGCTGCAAAAGAATCAGCCGCTCCGGCCCTGTACCGGCATCAATTGCCTGAACAGCCTCCTTTTGCAGCTCCCAGGCCGCCCCGTATTCCATCAGCGGAAGATATGAAACTTCCAGTAAACTTAGATCCGTGCTGCTCATGCTCTCAGGTCCCCTTTGTATTACAGTCTCCTGTTACAGGGTTATACCATTCATTCATTAATTAATACACCTTCGTATCCGGTGTATAACCCTCCACATTCTCCTTGACACGCTGCAGGAACCGTCCAGAAATAACGCCGTCCAGAATCCGGTGATCCAGTGACAGACAGATATTAGCCATGGAACGTACGGCGATCATATCGTTGATCACAACAGGTTTTTTCACAATGGATTCGAAGGTAAGTATAGCTGCCTGCGGGTAATTGATGATCGGATAGGACAGAATCGAGCCGAATGAACCGGTATTGTTCACTGTAAATGTGCCGCCCTGCATATCCTCCAGACGCAGCTTGCCTTCACGGGTCTTCATAGCCAGCTCGTCGATTTCGCGGGCAAGTCCCGCAACATTCTTCTGATCGGCTTTTTTGATAACCGGCGTCATCACTGAATCCTCAGTACCGACAGCCAGCGAGATGTTGATGTCGCGTTTGACGATAATTTTATCAACAGCCCATACCGAGTTCATGATCGGGTAATCCTTAATGGCACTTACGACAGCTTTCATCAAGAAGGCCAGATAAGTCAGGTTAATACCTTCTTTGCGTTTGAACTCATCCTTCAGCTTGTTACGCAGCATGACCAGATTGGTCACATCCACTTCGATCATCGTCCAGGCATGCGGAATCTCGGAGACACTCTGACGCATTCTTGTTGCAATCGTGTTGCGGATTGGGGTTACGTCGATCAGATACTCCGAACTGCTGCCCCGTCCCCCCTCTACCTCAATTGTAGGAATACGCGGTGTTTCACTTAGATGAAGCCCTGAATGGCGGACTGGTACCATTGCATCCTGTACTTCTTCCTGAATCCCCTGGATCGCAGGCTGCTGCGAAACTTCCGGTGCCTGCTGTCCAGCAGAGGCTGCTGGGGTAACAGACAAGCCAGCGGCGGATGCGCCGCCGTTATCAAGGAACGTCAGCACGTCCTTGCGCGTAATGCGCCCGCCAAGGCCGGTCCCCGGCACCGCCGTGAGATCAATGCCGTGCTCCGCGGCAAGGGTCTGCACCGCCGGTGAATACCGGGAGCGCATCGGTGCGGATGCGTCAAACGCAGCAGCCGGCACCGGTGGTCTGCCCGCTGCTGGCGCTTGATTGGGCGCCGGACGGGTCACGGATTGCGCTTGCGGCGCAGCATTCGCAGTAGGAGCGGCCGCTGGAGCAGCCGGTGCGCTTGATGCGGCAGGTGCAGCTACGGCTATGCGTGCAATCACCTCTCCTACGCTCACGGTCTGTCCTTCTTCCGCCAGCAGCTCCACCAGTGTGCCATCTACGGTGGCAGGCAACTCCGCATTGACTTTATCCGTAATCAGATCACAGAGCGGTTCGTACTGCTCGATGGAATCCCCTGGCTGCTTCAGCCATTTACCGATCGTCGCCGACACCAGCGACTCCGCCAGCTGCGGCATAATCACATCGGTCAGCATTGTGTTGTCAGACATAATGTCACTCCTTAAAGTTTTGTAAGCATATGCTTACAGATAGTACTTCGTACAAAACTCACTTCGGAAGCATTCGCTTAAGTTTTGTAAGCATATGCTTACAGATAGTTCTTCGTACAAAACTCGGCGAATTCTCTGAGAGCTATAAGATTCAACAAGAAATCAGGTTAGATTCTTAAGTTCACTCTATATTAAGTGGAAAAAGTAAAACTAATTTGCTGTAATCCTGGCTAGATAAGGTTTTAGTGGGATTTTGTACATCTAATTCATGCCTATTCATTACATACTGGGTTTTTCAGCCGGATTAGTGGTACTTTTTCCCACTTGGTTACTCCACAAGCTGAATGAGTCCAATTCATGATACTTTTTCCACTAACGATGACTGCCTTTTGTTTTTTCAAGTTCGGTCCAACTGGTATGAAACTTAGTACTGTGCAAGGCGCAGCATTTCCGCTTTCACTTTATCCTTGCTCAGCATGAAGAACTTCTCCATCGGCGGGCTGATGGGCATCGCCGGCACGTCCGGTCCGCAGAGACGGAAGATCGGCGCATCCAGCTCGAACAGGCAGTGTTCTGCGATAATTGCCGCCACTTCTCCGCCGATGCCACCGGTCTTGTTGTCCTCGTGAACAATCAGGACCTTCCCGGTCTGGCGGGCAGCGGCAATAATGGCCTCGCGGTCCAGCGGCTGCAAGGTGCGCAGATCAAGGATATGTGCAGTAATGCCTTCCTCGCGCTCCAGCTCTTCCGCAGCCTGCATGGCAAAATGCAGCGGCAGACTGTACCCGATTACTGTAATATCGCTGCCTTCACGTAGCAGATTTGCTTCACCGATCGGAACGGTGTAATCCCCTTCAGGCACATCTTCCTTAATCAGCTTATAGCACTTTTTGTTCTCGAAGAAGAGGACCGGATCAGGATCACGCACAGCTGCCTTCAACAGCCCTTTGGCGTCATAAGCCGAGTACGGTGCTACTATCTTAAGCCCTGGCGTCCCGAAGAAAATCGATTCCGGGCATTGCGAATGGTACAGTCCGCCGAAGATCCCCCCGCCAATAGGAGCACGGATCACCACCGGACAGCTCCAGTCGTTATTGGAGCGGTAGCGGATTTTGGCAGCTTCGCTGATGATCTGGTTAGTCGCCGGAAGCATGAAGTCAGAATACTGCATTTCAGCAATCGGCTTCATCCCGTACATCGCTGCACCGATAGCCACGCCGGCTATGGCGGATTCTGCCAGCGGCGTATCCATGACGCGTTCTTCCCCGAACTGCTCCTGCAGCCCTTTGGTGGTGGTAAAGACTCCACCCTTAACGCCGACATCCTCGCCGAGCACGAACACCGATTCATCGCGCTCCAGTTCTTCCTTCATTGCCAGCCGGATGGCATCGATATATTCCATAATCGCCATGGGTTAGGCTCCTCCCTTGAGGTCAGATTCACTGTATACATGCAGCAGCGTATCTTCCGGTTTCGGAAACGGCGCATTTTCAGCGTATTCAATGGCTGCCTTCAGCTCCAGATTGTATTCTGCAGCCAGATCACGTTCCTGCTCGTCACTCCAGAGTCCAAGTTCAATCAAGTAGGTGCGGAAGGCGGCAATGCCGTCTTTTTTCCAGTTGGCATCCACTTCCTCCTTCGTCCGGTAAGCCAGATCATTATCCGAGGTGGAGTGCGGAGATAAGCGGTACATCATCGCCTCAATCAGGGTCGGGCCTTCACCGGCTAGCGCACGCTCACGCGCTTCCTTCACCACGCGGTACACCTCCAGCGGATCATTGCCGTCTACCTGGATACCCGGGAAGCCGTAGCCCAGTGCACGGTCGCTGACTTTACCCCCAAGCTGCTTGTGGGCCGGAACCGAAATTGCATACTGGTTGTTCTGGCAAAAAATGATGACCGGCAGCTTATTCACCCCGGCGAAATTGCACGCTTCATGGAAATCCCCCTGGTTGCTGGAGCCTTCCCCGAAGGTGACAAATGAAACGAATTTCTTCTTCTGCATTTTGGCTGCCAGGGCAAAGCCCACGGCATGCGGCACCTGTGTGGTCACCGGACTTGACCCGGTCACAATCCGCAGGCGTTTACTTCCGAAATGGCCCGGCATCTGCCGGCCTCCGCTATTAGGGTCTTCGGCTTTGGCGAACACAGACAGCATCAGTTCACGCGTTGTCATACCCACAGTCAGCACAAAGGCATAGTCACGGTAATAAGGTAAAAAATAGTCATTTTCCCGGTCCAGCGCAAAAGCTGCTGCTACCTGGGCCGCCTCCTGGCCGATCCCGGAGACATGAAAGTTGATCTTCCCGGCGCGCTGAAGCAGCAGGCTGCGTTCATCGTACTTCCGCCCGAGCTGCATATATCTGTACATATCGATGACCTGGCCGTCACTGAGTCCAAGCGGCTTATGTCTGTTAACGGTTTCTACAGTACCTTGGGATTCCATATGAGGTACCTCCTAAAAGTTTGTTAAGCGATGCTTCCTTGATTTTCTTCGTACAACTTGCATCAAGCGGCATACACTCAAGCTAATCTGTGCCTGATCTTAAAACCAGGTACTAAATCGTACTCCAGTCCATTATAATCCCTTTTCCTCTAAAAAGAAAAGCCACGAAAAGCCGGTTTGGAGCTGTTTTGACGCATATGGCGCCTTCAGCTCCGCCCGGCATTCCCGTGGGGGCATTCATCGTTTCTTAGAATCCGATTGCTCTTCCATCCACAGCGAGCATAGCTTCGCCAATGATCTCGGAAAGTGTAGGATGGGCATGAATCGCTTCCCCGACTTCCCAAGGTGTGGCATCCAGCAGCTGTGCCAGTGCCGCTTCCCCGATTAGATCCGTAACATGGGGACCGATCATCTGCACACCGAGAATATCTCCGCTGCTCCGGTCGGCAACGACTTTGACGAAGCCATCCTTCATTCCGTAGACAATCGCTTTTCCGATGGCCGAAAACGGGAACTTACCAGTGACCACATCCGCTCCAATCGCCTTGGCCTCTTTTTCCGTATACCCTACGCTCGCCACTTCAGGACGCGTGTAGACACAGCGCGGAACCAGGTGCGGGTGATAGGGATGAAGCTTCTCCCCCGCCAAATGGTTCACTGCACGTATTCCCTCATGACTTGCAGCATGGGCCAGCTGGAGTCCGCCGATGCAATCGCCGATCGCATAGATATGCGGTTCATTAGTCTGCATGTTGCCATTAACTTCAATTACACCTTTATCAAAATGAATATCAGTATTCTCCATACCAATATTCTCAATATTGGCCACTCTGCCTACAGATACCAGAAGCTTCTCCGCCGTCAGGGTCTGGACCTGTTCACCCTTACGGGCTTCAATAGTAACTCCCGATTCTGAAATTACACAGGTCTCAGCATCTACAGTTGTCCCGGTTAGCACCTTCACGCCGCGTTTCTTCAACAGCCGCAGCAGTTCGCGGGCGATCTCCTCGTCTTCGAGAGGCAGTAATTGTCCTGCCGCTTCGACCACAGTGACCTGCACGCCAAAATCAGCCAGCATCGAAGCCCATTCCACACCGATGACTCCGCCGCCCACAATAATGATCGAGGCTGGCAGTTCTTCCAGTGTCAACGCTTCTTCGCTGCTCAGTATAACCTTGCCGTCCGGCTTCAGACCGGGCAGCACGCGTGGACGCGAGCCGGTTGCCACAATGAGATTGCCGGAAACCACAGTCTCCATCTCGCCATTCTCCAGCTCCACTGCCACGGCCCCGCTGCGCGGAGAGAAAATCGAAGGGCCAATAATGCGTCCTTTTCCCTTCAGCACCTGGATTTTATTTTTACGCATCAGAAACTGCACACCCTGATGCAACTGCTCGACCACAGCTTCCTTGCGGGCCTGCACCTTCGGGAATACCAGCTGCACCCCCGCAGTCTCGATGCCATAACTCTCACTCTCTTGTATTTCAGCGTATACCTCGGCACTGCGCAGCAGCGATTTGCTTGGAATGCAGCCGCGGTGCAGACAGGTTCCGCCCAGTTTGTCCATTTCAATGACAACGACAGATTTTCCGAGCTGAGCTGCGCGGATCGCCGCCACATAACCTCCGGTACCTCCGCCAAGAATGGCCACGTCACATGAAATCGTCATATATGTATCCTCCATTCATCACTCGTAAGTTCTAAATTAACCTATTACATTGTACTCTCTTTTATCCCCATAACAAAGCTTACAAACGTCATATATACATGGACTTTTACCCGTTGAAGCGTTATCATATGGGTGAATTCAATGGGATACAAGTGGAAAAGGAGGAAATCATGAAACTGCTCACCACACGCTTCATTGCCATCCTGATTCTGGTGATTCCCGGCCTCCTCGCGATGACAGGCTTCCTGATGATGAAAGACGATATTTTCAACTATATTTCCATGCATGGCGACGATAACGCAACTCCTGTTTTTGCCTGGCTGCATTTTGGCGGAGGGCTGCTGCTGTTCCTGGCCGGAATGAGCTTCCTCGGGGGCTGGATTCTGACCCGTGACCGGAAGCGCAATTACGTCGGTCCCCGTTTCAAGGAGAAGCAAAAGACCCAGCAGCCTCCCTCACCGGATGCCTCCAGCTAAGCGATAGTAATCACAGGCGAGACTAGCATAGCCGTTCCCCTTATAGACAGCAAAGGCAGTTCCGAAGAATTTCGGACTGCCTTTTTTTTATAACCTACCCCGTCGCTGAATCCGAAGTCCCCCGTACCAACTCACTGTACAATCCGCCCTCCTGCAGCAGTTCTTTATGCGCCCCCTGCTGCAGAATCCGTCCGCCCTGAAGCACCAGAATACGGTCTGCCGCACGGATCGTCCCCAGACGGTGGGCGATCACGAAGCTGGTCCGGCCTTTCATCAGCGCCTGCAGTCCCTCCTGGATCTTGATCTCCGTTACAGTGTCGATGCTGCTTGTCGCTTCATCCAGCACCAGCATGGACGGATTGGCAAGAATCGCTCGGGCTATAGCCAGCAGCTGCTTTTGTCCCTGGCTGATCCCTGTGCCGTCCACAGACAGCATCCGTTCGTAGCCGCCTTTCATCCGCATAATAAAAGAATGGGCATTCGCCAGCTTCGCCGCTTCCTCCACTTCCTCGTCACTGGCATCCAGCCGGCCGTAGCGGATATTGTCACGGATCGTTCCCTTGAACAAGAAAGAATCCTGCAGCACAAAGGCCATGTGGCTGCGCAAGCTCTCACGGCGGATCGAAGACAGGTCCCTGCCATCCAGCGTAATGCTGCCCTTGTCAGGATCATAGAAGCGAGACAGCAAGCCGATCAACGTGGTTTTGCCTGCCCCGGTTGGCCCAACTAGTGCAATCATCTCGCCGGGCTTGGCCTCGAAGCTGATATCCTGCAGCGTATCGGTTCCGTCATCATACGAGAAGGACACTCCGGAGAATTTCACCGCACCCTCCACATGATCCAGCGCTCCCGCTGTTCCTTCATCCTTGGCTTCGGCTCCTTCATCCAGCACCTCAAATACCCGTTCTGCACCGGCAATCGCCGACAGCAGCGTGTTCCACTGGTTCGCCAGATCATTCAGCGGCCGCGTGAATTGGCGCGTGTATTCCACGAATGCGATAATAACGCCTACGGTAACTAAATCCCGGATAGCCAGCAGACCGCCGACTCCGGCTACAATGGCAAAGCTCAGATTGTTCAGGCCGTTCATCAGCTTGGGAATAAAGCCCGAAATCGCCTGAGCCCAGTAGCCCGACAGCATAATCCGCGTATTGCGCTCACGAAAGCCCGCAATAACCCGCTCCTCCTGCGAAAAAGCCTTGATGATTCTCTGCCCGGACAACGTCTCCTCAATAAATCCGTTAAGCTCGCCCATATTGCGCTGGCGTTCCTTGAACAGCGGACCGGTCCGCCGTGTAATCCAGCGCATGCCGAGGATCATCAGCGGTACTACGATGAAGGTCAGCAACGTGAGCAACGGGCTTAGCCACAGCATCACACCCACCGTGCCGAGCAGTGTCAGCACGCTTGAGAAAATCTGAATCGCCGAGCTGTTCAGCGTGGAACTAATATTCTCAATATCATTGGTCAGACGGCTCATAATTTCACCCTGCTGCCTGCGGTTGAAGAACGGAATCGGTAACCGGTGCAGATGGGCGAACAGATCGGTACGCATCCGGAATACGGTCTCCTGGGCAATCTCGATCATCCAGATGTTCTGCAGCCAGGAGGTCAGGGAATTGAACAGATATACGGCGGCAAGCGTGATTAGGAAGAATCCCCAGGTTCTGCCTCCATTTCCTTCCAGATAGTGGTCCACCGCTCTGCTGATCAAATAAGGTCCGAGCAGAGCAAGACCGGAGCTGAGAAACACCATCACCAGTACAAGCGCGAGCTTGGCCTTGCGTTTCGCCAGGTAGCTCCAGATTCTCTGTAGTGTGGCCGACCAGTTCTTGGCTTTTGCCTTTGGTTTACGTCCTCCCGGCGAACCGAAGCTTGCAGCATCACCAAGTCCGACACTCAGCTTCGGGTGGCGAAAAGGGTCAAGTAAAGCTTTGAACATGCTGCGCCACCTCCCTGTCTTGGGATTCATTGATCTTCCGGTACAGCTCCGAATCCTTCATCAGCTCATCATGCGTCCCCTTCGCAATCAGTCGGCCTTCATCCAGCAGTAAGATAAGGTCAGCAGAGACGGTCGAGCTGATTTTTTGCGTAATAAGAAATGTGGTACAGGACATGTTTTTCAGTTCTGCCAGCAGCCGGCCTTCGGTAACCGCATCCAGTGCACTGGTGCTGTCATCCAGAATTAGAACCGCGGGTTTTCTAACCAGCACTCTGGCAATCGTCAGCCGCTGCTTCTGCCCCCCGGAGAGATTGACTCCCCGCTGTCCCAGCATGGTGTCATAGCCATGCGGCAATTCTTTTACCGTATCATGTATTTGCGCGGCTGCAGCTGCCCGTTCAATCTCCTCCTGGGTGGCATCCGGCTTGCCCCAGATAATGTTCTCCCGCACCGATCCGGTAAACAGCAGGACCTCCTGGGGAACATATCCGATGGCGCCGCGCAGTCTGGACATTTCCATCTCTGAACTTGCTGCCCCGTCGATCCGGATGACACCGCTGTTCTGCTCATACAAACGGGGAATCAAGCCTACCAGAGATGATTTGCCTGAGCCGGTAGCTCCCATAATTGCCACCCGTTCTCCCGGCTGCACCGTAAACGAAATATCCTCCAGCACAGCAATATCACTCTCCGGATAACGGAAGCTAACATGCTGGAACTCAACTTCACCCTGAATAGGTGCTGTCTTTCTTATAGTTCCCGCCACTTCATTCTTAGCTTCCAGGTGATCTGCCGACATAACTTCCTGAATCCGCTGCGAAGAAGCCTTGGCCCGGGAAAACGTCGCCATAATCCAGGATAGCGCTGACAAGGCTCCGATCGTACGCAGGGAATAGTTAATTACTGCTACAGTCTGTCCAAGCGTTGCGTCTCCGGCGGAAATCTCGATACGTCCGAACCACAGCACCAGCATAATACCCGCATTCACAATCAGCATAATAAGTGGAGCCGAGGTCTCCGTCAGCCGCAGCGCAGCTATAGTGGAGTTCATCAGTTCCCTGCTGAATGATGCAAAACGGTAAGTCTCATGGCTCATACGCACAAACACCCGAATCAACCGGATACCGGTAAGGTTCTCCTGAATTACACTGTTGACTCCATCCAGCCGGATCTGCACGCTACGGAACAATACCGCCGCCTTTCTCATCACCCAGAACAGAAACACAATGAGTACCGGAAGGGTAACTGCCAGCAGCAGCCCCAGCTTCACATGTACGACTAACGCCATCACCACACTGCCCACAACAACGAGCGGCACACGAGTCATGAAGCGGAGTCCCATAAAAATCGTATCCTGCAGCTGTGAAACATCCGCCGTAAGACGGGTGATTAGAGATGAAGTGGGGAAACGGCTGAATACGGCATAGGCAAAGGACTGAACCTTCTCATATAACTTATCCCGCAGATCAAAGGCAAACCCCTGGCTGGCATGAGACGCAAAAAAAGAGCTGAGCACGCCCGCAATAAACGCCAAAACTGCGCTTACTACCAGCACACCGCCCCATAGCCAGACGACCCGGTTGTCCTGTTCCCTGATTCCGTCATCAATAATTTTGGAGATCAGCAGGGGCTGGGACAGCTCCACCGCCAGTTCGATCACCATCATCACCAGCGCGGCGATTGCAGCTACCCTGTATTTGTTGAGATAGGAAAAAATGATGTTCATCAGCGTTACCCCATTTGTCTATTCGTAGAGCGCTTCACGCAGGCGGGTGGACATCGATGAAGATTGTCCCTTCAAAATTACCCGGCGCAGCGCCTTGTTGCTTCGGTTCATTTCAACCAGCTCGCCTAGCATCTCTGTCAGCAAGCTTAACGTTTCCTGTGACAGCTCCCCGTTTTCTTGCAAAGCGGCTATCTTCTCTTTGTAACCTTCCATATGGTCCGTCAATGGTAAGCCTTCTTTCTATAAACGTTCTTCTGAATAAATACACATAACCGCGATCATTATAACATTCTTTAACCATTACCCGTAAATGTTTTCACTGGCTACATTTACTGAGAATATGCTAATCTAATAAAGTCGCATTTTTATAGATGAGGATTCATCAGGCTGATTAACGAAAGGATAGATGGAAGTGGCACAGTTGTTTTTCAAGTATGGAGCAATGAACAGCGGCAAATCCATTGAGATACTCAAGGTTGCGCATAATTACGAGGAGCAGGGCAAGTCGGTGCTCATTTTCACTCCATCCCTTGACGACCGGGACGAAGTCGGATATATATCCTCCCGTATCGGGTTGCGCAAGCAAGCGATCGCGATCGACGAGAATACGGATATATACAGCATTGTCAGCAGCAATTTGCCCAAACCCCATTGTGTACTGATCGATGAATGCCAATTTTTGACGAAGGATTGCATCCTCCAGCTGGTACGGATTGTCGACGAGCTGAATATTCCGGTCATGGCTTTTGGGCTTAAAAATGATTTCCAGAACAATTTGTTCGAAGGCAGCAAATACATGCTGATCTATGCAGACAAAATCGAAGAAATGAAAACAATCTGCTGGTTCTGCGAACGCAAAGCCACGATGGCGCTGCGCGTCGAGAACGGCAAGCCTGTATACAGCGGCAAGCAAATCCAGATCGGCGGCAATGAAGCCTACTACCCGGTATGCCGTAAATGCCACAAGAATCCGCCGCTCTAAAAGAAACGAAAAAGCACACACTCTGCGGCAATGGCCGACCTTTCGCATAGTGTGTGCTTTTTGTATGGATAGCGGAAGCCTTGTGTTAATGGATTGCCTGTGCTGCAAGGTACTCATCTTCCTTGCGGACATAGAGATCATGCTGAACGGAAGCTTTGCCGCCATATAGGACGCGCTGGACCGTAGCCTGCATTCCTCCATTGATTTTGGAACGATGGGGAATGCCAGCCTCAGTAAGGCGGCCTTTGGCTCTAAAATATTGAGCCTGATCAAAAGTCGTGAACACCAGCGTGCGTTCTCTTGGAATGAAGAAATGCAGTATACCTTTAAATAAGCCCACCCGCAGCTTCCTCCTCCCTTTTCACACGGTCTTCGTTGCACCTTATGCCTTACTTCAAGTAGCGTTCGTTCAGAACATTCAGATGATGAAGCTCATGCCCAATGATGACACAAGCTATTGCTCTGACGGAAATCGGATGATTACTGGCTGTCCCTATCCGGGTCCAGGCTTCCTCAGGCAGACTCTCCAGCAGAGCAATGGTAGACATGCGAACCAGCTTGTAGTGCTGTACCATTTCACTCAACGTGAACCGGTCAAATTCCCCTGCCGCCGCATAATCATTCTCCTCATACCCAGGCAGCGGAGCCTTTTCTCCCCTGGCAATAGCAAGCAGACGGTAGGACATGATGCGGTCGTTGTCGGTCAGATGCCCAAGCAGCTGCTTGATGCTCCATTTTCCTTCTGCATAACGGTAGTTCCCCTGCTCCTCGCTCAGCCCTTCCAGCAGTTCATAGATCAAACCGGATTGTTCTCTTAAGATAGCCACAAGATCCCCTTCTGGAGGCACCAATGCAATGTATCGGGCCGGAAATTCGCTGTATTCCTTTTGTTCAGGACGCTGGTTCATAATTAACCCTCTCTCATGAAGAAATATTTACCGAAAAGTGTCAAATGCTGTTGTTGTATTTTAGTACATTATGTATAATATTTGCAAGAATAGAAGTTGAGTGAACCTGATCTCCGGGAGTGTAAGCATGCTGGAATTTTTGCTGTATATGGTGTTTTCGGTACTGGAAAGCTCCGCTTTATTTTATCTGGGATTCAAATTATTTAAGATCGATCTATATCCGAAAGAAATCATCTTTGCGGGACTAATAATGGCGTTTTTTTCTTATATCCTTCGTAATGATTACCAGTTGCCAGAGATTGATATCCTTGTTCAGTATACACTTATTATTTGCTTTCTTTGGCTTCTCTTTCGAATACATATTTTTTATTCTTTTATTATGACCGCTATGGCATATCAGTCCTATTTATTAATTCAGTCTGCTATATATTTTATTATGAATACAACGGGTATCTATAATCTTCAGTATCCATTCACATCTACAGGTATCTATATCTTACAGATCGTTACATCAACAATTACATTCATAGTTGGTCATTATACCGGCAAGAAGCGAAAAGGATTTGACTTCATACCAGATAAGCCTGATGCAAAGGTTATCATTTCTAAACGCGAGAAAATCATGCTCGCTTTAACCCTTCCCTCCATATTGTTTATTATGTTAATGCTATATTTTGCAGAACATTTATATCGATTTTTCTTCATAATCCCTTTAATCTATGCCGTTTTTTTATATGGATATTTATATCAATCTGATAAAAAGAACCGTGGTGAGGAATTCTGAACAGCTTAGCAATTAAAATATCTCTCGCTATTAAACGCGCTAATCCTGAGGAAACCTGTTCTATTGAAGTGATGCAATACGCTTTGAATATTCTTCTCAATACATTTTTCACTTTTATAGCTACCCTTATCATTGGCTGGACTTTAAATAATTTGACAGACACTCTAATATTCTATATTTCTTTTTCGTTGCTGCGTGTCTGTTCGGGCGGAAAGCACTTAAAGACCGCAGCAGCCTGCAACATCGTTACATTTTTATCCTGCTCCCTCATTCCATATTTCCTTAGCTTTCCGGGAAATTATCTTTGGATAATTAACGCTGTTTGCTTAATTATAATGATTTTTTTCGCTCCTAATCCAGATCAAAACGCGCAAATTCCTCTTAGATGGTTTCCAGCTTTGAAATTGATTTCAATGGGATTAGTTGGCTGTAATTTTTTCATTAATTCTTCTGTCATCGGATTGGCCTTTTTACTCCAATCCTTAACAGTAATTTCGAGGAAAGGTAGGGGAGAATTATGAAGGCAACAGTGGCCAAGCACGCTTCTATAGCGCTTGAAGCTTCCGCCCGTTTCTTTGTATCTATTATGAAGCTTGGATTTCACAGTCCAGAAGCACCTAAAGAATTGCGGAAGTAATTTACAAGGATGGGGAGAACATGCGGGTCTTGTTAAATGACGGGTTCTCCCGGGATATCCGGGAAGAAGATATATTGTATTTCTCCAGCTATAAGAATACAATATTCGTCCATACGAAAGAAGGCGAGTTTGTTCTCCCTACCACACTTTCCGATCTCTTGGCTGCTTATAAGGGCAAAGGTTTCGAGCGTCTTGACCGCAGCAATGTAGTTAGTCTAAGTAATATTGAAAGTTATGATTCGGAACGTAAAATTGTTACGTTTCAAGAGGGAGAACAATTCGCTACAGTATCAGAACCAAATGAAACAAGGCTCAAACGATTTTTAGCCTCACGCAAAGATACCTCTGAATCATAACATCATACTCAATAAGGCATCATCAGCCATCCCGACAACCACTGGTTTCGAGATGGTTTTTTAATTCCACCGAAAAAAGTTATATATTATCCCATAAGATGCATCAGTTGTAAAGAACTATTCACAGGGCGAATGACAGGAGACGGGTTACCTTCCAAATGGTACCATTTAAATAGATTCGCAGTATTTTCTCAATCTACCAAAATAACCGATGGAGGAATCTAATGGATTATTATTTTCATCCTTCTCCGCGCCCCTCATCCCTGGAGCTATTATCTGACGAACAACTTTTGAACATCTACGAATTGGCAGTGGAGGCCAAAGCCTCACTTGATTTCATTGAGATCATCGAAACTGTTCTGACCGGGAGAAACATGGGTGACTTTGACCGTTCCGAAGATTGACCGTTAATTTCTCAGCACTCCTACATATATCTTATGAACACATGATGTATGATCTGCAACAGACAGCAAAGAAGCCAGCCTCACTATTCAGTGGAGCTGGCTTCTTTATGAGGAACAATGGCAAAAGACTACTCAATAAACTCCGTTTTGAAGACGTTCTCCAGCTTACCGCCCAGTCTTTTTTTCAGGGGAACCTTAATATCCCGGCCCAGCTCCTTGAAGAAAGTATCCACATCACACTTCACGTTCTGTGCCATGGCTATAACCGTTCCATCACTCACAATATTCTGGTTCACTTCAAGAGGTACATCCACTTCAATGTCATACTTCTTGGTCAATGTTTTGATATATCTGGCAAAGATCTCAAGCAGCTCTTCATTGTTGAAATTCTCAATCGCGGCTTTTCCCTTGCTGGTAAATTTCATATTAACTCTCATTAGGATTTCCCCTTTTCTGTCATACCATTTTTTGTTGGTTGCTATATGGTTCAAGATGAATAGATGGCTGCAAGAAAGGGCAACATTATTCATTATTGAAAACGGATGAGGTCAGCTGTTATTTGAAGGCTCCGTTAACCTGCTGCACTTTAAATTGAGTAAATTCCTTAAGGGCTTGAATGACCTGATCCTGCTCGTCTTCCTTCAGCTCGTAGATACATTCCCGAAGCCACTCTCCGAACATGTACGCCTGTCTGCCTTTACGGGGCTGCTTGCGCAGAGAGTCCAGACTGCCTTCAAATTTATCGTTCAGTACATCGTTAAGATTATATTTCTCAATTTTTTCTATTACCATTCCTGCCCCATATTCCGTTTCATAAACGATCACCTCGTTCGAGTCAAACGAAACATAGGAGGTTTCCTTGCCTTCCTTCGCCCGGAATTCCTTCAGCTTGTTGAAAGCTGTCTCATAGATGTAATCCTGCGACTGATTGTGCTGCGGGTGCTTATATCCCTGCTTGAGGGTCTTGATATATTCAAGGTCAGGCATATAATCCGCCAGATGGTACATCCGGTTCTTGAGATCTGCTCCAAGCGCCTCAATAATCTTATCCAGATTATCTTTTAGCGGAATACTCTCGCCCCGTTCAATCTTGCTGAGCTGGGAGTAGCTGATACCGCTCTTCTCCTCAAGCCCTCTTAAGGTCAACCCACGGGTTTTTCTGAAGTGCCGGATGAAGTTCCCCAGCTCATCGGGATAGTTATCGAAATCGTTCATAGGAGTCACCTCTACCTATATCATAACACAACATAACACTTTGTGTTTCATTATAACAATTAATACCTAAAAAACTTTAGCCGGAGAAGCCGGGTTTACTTATTTTCCCTTGTCCTATTACCGATATAGCTTTTATATGGAAAATAATTCTTTCATTTAGGAGGAAATCCTCGTGGCATTGATCTCATCTATATCTAATAACACCAGTCCTATTCAAAATACCAGCCATCAAGCCATTTCAAATTCCAGAGACAAAGAAATTCAAGGCCTGATGGACCAGAAATCCAGACTCAACGAGCAAATTGAAGCCGTAAAATCCAATGAGAACATGGATAAAAAACTAAAGCAGGAACGGGTACAGGCCCTGAAAACATCCATACAGGAAATTGATGCACAGATCGCCCAGATTAAAGCCGAGGAAATGCAGGAAAAAATAGAGAACAGCAAGCCCAATAAGACCGAAACTAAAAAGCCTGAAACGGACCCCGCAACGGATATTACCGCTGAATCCATGCATGTCCTACTGCAGAATCATACCACTTATGACCGTCTGGGTAAGCTGGTTGGCCTTAGCAAGAAGGTGGAAGGTGAAATCAAGCCTTTGGAGGGTGAGGTGAAGCTGGAGGAAGTCCGATTATCCAACAACCCAACCCATGATGCCGGAAGAGCCACTATGCTGGAAAATGCGGAACGCACAGTCCTTCAAGCCAAAAGAGACAGGGTGCAGGATATTAAATCTACTGTTCGCGGCATCGACAGCAAGATTGGAGATGTAGTATCCGAACTGAAAGACAACGACAACACCGCAGCAACAAGAAAAGATCTCCCCAGATCACTTTTACATCCCGAAGGTGCAGAGAAAGACGATCAGGACCATTCTTCGGCAAGCCAAAAGAAAACAGGCACCGCTGAGGCCCCAGCCACCGGCGTATCGGGTCAGCAAAATGATAAATCCTCTGGATCACCGTCGATCGATATTCGGGTTTAGGCTCTTAGGACTAGGAAAATAAATACATATATTTAAATTTGAATATTTTTAAATTAAATATAATTCCATTTATTAATAAATTTCCCTCTATTTCAACAATATATGATAGAATATTCCTAGGTGAAATTACCTATATTATTATTTGCTGGAGGAATATAAAATGTCTGGTTCTAACCTAAGAACAGCACAACCAACGAATTCAACTCAAATGAAATTTTGCTTACACTGCGGGGAGAAAATACCTCTAAGAGCAGTCGTGTGTAATAAGTGCGGACTGCAAGTAGAAGAGTTGAAAGGAGCTGCCTCTCAACCCCATATTGTTATTAATAATTCTAATATGAACACTAATGTAAACAACAATGCAGGGTCTGGTAGAAGAAAAAGCAAATGGGTTTCCGTTCTTCTCTGTTTCTTCCTTGGTGTCTTTGGAGTACATAGATTTTATGAAGGCAAAATTGGGACTGGGATCCTTTATCTATTTACTGGAGGGTTGATGGGAATCGGAGCTTTAGTTGATTTCTTCATTCTTTTATTTAAACCAGATCCTTATTTTGTATAGAACAGAAGGACTGGCTCTACATGGGGAGTGTTAACAAAAGGAGGTTGTGGGTGAAAATCCACAACCTCCTTTTGTTGTATGTTACGTTTCTCTCCGTTCTGTCCTCCTTAGATTTTATATGCGACCTATCAATACATCACCGGTCGACGTGGTCGAATAATAACCCGATAAACTTTTTGGTTTATCGGGTGTGTCATGAAAAATAATCAGATTTCAAAACCCCTCACATATCCTAATCCTTACCCTTTCAAGACACCTTATGCTCAATCCGTAGCTTGTCGGCTACCATGGCAATAAATTCCGAGTTAGTCGGCTTGGATTTGGAGATATTAATGGTATAGCCGAACAGGTGGGAGATGCTGTCGATGTTACCACGGGTCCAGGCCACTTCGATGGCGTGGCGGATGGCGCGTTCTACACGAGACGGCGTTGTCTTGAATTTTTCGGCTATTGCCGGGTACAAGGTCTTGGTGATGGCGCCCAGGATCTCAATGTTATTATAGACCATGGTAATGGCTTCACGCAGATACTGATAACCCTTGATATGCGCAGGTACGCCGATTTCATGAATGATCGAGGTAATGTTGGCATCCAGGTTCTTGCCCTTGGAGAGCGGCACTACGTTGCTTCCTCTGGAGCCCGAATAATTGGACATGCTGGATGAAGTGCTCATGCTGCCCTGTGTACCGGCGAGTTGCCGCACACGGTTGGCGAGAACCTCCATATCGAATGGCTTCAAAATATAATAAGATGCGCCTAACTGCACAGCACGCTGAGTGATGTTCTCCTGACCGAAGGCGGTCAGCATAATGACCTTTGGTTCCGGCTTCAGATCCATATCGCGCAGGCGCTCCAGGACACCCAATCCGTCCAAATGAGGCATGATGATATCAAGAATAAGGACATCGGGAATTTTGCGTGCTTCGCTCAGCATTTGAAGTACTTCTTCCCCATTATAGGCGATGCCCGTCACGGTCATATCTTCTTGTTCCGTAATGTACTCGGCAAGCAAATTCGTAAACTCCCTGTTGTCATCGGCCAACAACACTTCAATGTTCTGCACTGGCTGCTTCCTCCTTATTTATATCTGCTATTCGAAAATAATCATTTATCTTCGCTCCCTTACAGTTTCGACATACTGATTCAATATCCTTCTGTCGAAAATTATTTTTCTTTATTTTTTTTTAGAGTTGGATTATAATTAATTATTTTATTTCATGGTTCGATCTTGTTCGCTGGCCTTCGACAAAAAAATCTTAAGGCTAAACCGCCTTAAGATCATAGGGAAAAGTATGTTTTTGCAGGGCTGCACCGGAATCCTGAAGCATCCATTCGATAAAACAGCCATAGCCTGATTTCGGATCATTGACGAATACATGGGTTACCGCACCGACCAAACGCCCATTCTGTACAATAGGACTGCCGCTCATGCCTTGGACTATGCCACCAGTCTTATCAATCAGACGGGGATCGGTAATACGCAGCACCATGCCTTTGGTTGCTGGTGTATCCTGACGTGCTACATGAATGATCTCTACATTAAATCGTTCCACCTGCTGTCCATCCACAACCGTCAGAATTTGCGCCGGACCTTCCTTCACCTCATTGCTCATAGCCACCGGGATCGGTTTCTCGTATAGGCTATGCTCCGGATTACGGGTCATTTTACCGAAGATTCCGAAATCCGTATTACTCTCCACATTCCCGAGGACCTGACTCTCCTTAAGAAAATGTGCCCGTTTCTCACCTGGATCGCCATCCTGGCTCTTGGAAATGGAGGTCACGCTGGATTGCACAATGTGTCCGCTGCCGACGACAATGGGCGTCCCGGTGTTCATATCGGTAATAACATGTCCCAGTGCACCATACACTCCCTGCTCCGGCGCATAAAAGGTCAAAGTCCCGACACCCGCCGCAGAATCGCGGATATAGAGGCCCAGGCGCCATACCTTGTCATTGCGGTCATACGCTGGTGTCAGCTGAGCTGTATGCTCTTTGCCAGCACGTTTGTACACAATGGTAAGGGGTTGATGGGATTTGCCTGCATGCTCCACCAGCCTGGAAACCTTGGACACCTCGTCCAGCTTCACCCCATTGATGGAGATCATCAAATCCCCGGGCAGTAAACCGCTGTTCTCTCCAGGGGAAAGCTTGGACTGCTTTGACACTTCAATTAAATGATGTCCTACAACAAGCACGCCTGCAGACTTTACTTTCACACCAATCGTTTGCCCTCCCGGGATTACCCTGAGGTCACGGGTTTCCCCCAATACGGTCTTGCCAGGCTGGGTATCCTGAGCTGCGGCATAGCTCTGATGAGGACCCGTTATTCCTGATAAGCTGAGAAAGAAGGCAAATAAAAGGCCGGGCATTAACTTCCTGAGGTTTGGCTTCAATGGCTGTCACGCTCCCTTTTGCTTCTTTCGCTTGACGAAAAAGGTGGTCGCCAATTGCGTACCTATAAGATAACCTTGCCCCCAGGCTTTTATTACTGTCAATCATTGTCCCGCTTACCCTGCAGCCGCCTTGCTGGCCTCAGCCAGACCGAGCATTTCCTGTGCGTGGTGCAAGGTTTTTTCGGTAATTTCCACACCGCCCAGCATTCGGGCCAGCTCCATGACGCGGCCTTCCAAGGGCAGCGACTCCACTTCGGTCATCGTTCGTCCGTCTTCCACTTTTTTGCGGATTAGATACTGATGATCAGCCATGCACGCTACCTGAGGCAGATGGGTAATGGAGAACACCTGACAGGTGGCTGAAAGCTTGTACAGCTTGTCAGCGATCGACTGGGCTGCCCTTCCGCTGACCCCGGTGTCCACTTCGTCAAAAATGAGTACAGGGATCGCATCATGCCGGGCAAAAATACTCTTCATCGCCAGCATAATCCGCGACAGCTCACCGCCTGAAGCGATTTTGCCCAACGGGCGGAGCGGCTCACCTGGATTTGGAGAGATCATGAACTCTGCACTGTCGATGCCTTGGCGGGTCAGCCGGTAGCGGCGGTCCTGGTATTCCACACCGCGGGGGTCTTCCAGAATATCCATTTTTACCTGAAGCGAGGTCCGTTCCATCTGCAGGTCCTTCAGTTCACTTTCAACTTGGGTAGCCAAATCTGCTGCACACTGCCGGCGTGCTTCACTGAGCGCTTCCGCTGCTTCCATTAGTGTGTTCAGGAGTCCGTTGCGCTTTACGGTCAGCTTCTCAATATATTCGTCCTTATTCTCCAGCAAATCGGTCTCCCGGCTAATTTGTTCATAATAAGCCAGAATCTGCTCTACACTATCTCCATATTTGCGCCGAAGTCCAGAGATCTGATCCAACCGGTTCTCAATATCCTCGAGCCGTGCCGGGTTGAACTCAATATCCTCACGGTAATCCCGCAGCTGAAAGGCGGCATCCTCCAGCTGGTAATACGAGGATTGAAGCTGGTCCAGGACACCCTTCAGACCCTTCTCATCGTACCGAACCGCATCCTCCAGCCGGGAAATCACATTTCCGATGGATTCCAGCCCCTGCCTGTCATACAGTAGCTCGTATGCGCCAGATACGGAATCCATCATTTTCTCGCTGTGGGATAGTTTGACCCTTTCTTCGGCAAGTAATTCATCTTCCCCAGGTTTTAGTCCTGCGGAAGAAATTTCCTCCAGCTGAAAACGGTATAAATCCAGCATCTGATAGGCCTTCTGGCTGGTTTCCTGCAACTCACGGAGTTCTTTTTCCACCTTGGCAAAGGCGGTATATTTCTCTTGATAGTCGGCCTTGAGCGGTCCAATAACAGCTTCGCCGTAAGTATCCAGCAGGCCCAGATGGCGCTCTGCCTTCAGCAGATTCTGATGCTCATGCTGTCCGTGAATATTAACCAGCTGTTCACCGATTTCCCGCAGCATGCTGAGATTCACCATCTGTCCGTTGACACGCGAAGTGCTTTTGCCTTGAGAGGTAATCTCACGGCGGATAATCAGATGCTCCTCCGGGTCCGCCGTGATACCAAGACGCTCCAGCGTCTCCCATACGGGATGCGAAGTAGGCAGGCTGAAGAGCGCTTCCATCTCCGCCTTGTCCGTGCCGTAACGGATGGAATCCGCTGAGCCACGGCCTCCGACCACAAGCCCAAGCGCATCGATAATGATTGATTTCCCTGCACCGGTCTCCCCTGTAAGTACATGAAAACCGGGATAAAAATGCACATCTACCGCTTCAACAACGGCAAGATTACGGATCGATAATGTGTCTAACACGAATACAGCACCTCCGAAAAGATGATTGCGACATCTATGATTCTAGGATATATATCCCATAATTTGCGAAATTACGTCTTTGCTGTTCTCTGGCTGGCGGCAGATAATCAGGATCGTATCGTCACCAGAAATGGTGCCCATAATCTGCGGCCAATCAATATTATCGATCAAGGCTGCGACTGAGTTAGCCGTTCCCGGGAGACATTTCATCACCACCAGGTTCCCGGAGGAATCAATATGCACAAAATTGTCCACCAGCACACGTTTCAGCTTCTGTGTCGGGTTGTACCGCTGATCTGTAGGCAGCGAATATTTGTATCTCCCGTCGTCCATAGGGACTTTTATCAGCAAAAGCTCCTTAATATCCCGCGACACCGTAGCCTGGGTAACCTGAAAACCGGCCTCGCGCAGTGCTTCCACCAAATCGTCTTGCGTCTCAATTTCCTGTTGTGTAATGATTTCACGTATCTTAATGTGCCTGTGACCCTTCATTATTGCCTCCTGTATGGTTAAGTTAACTTTCTAAGTGGATTCGCCGTCATCTTTACCAAGCCTGATCTCATGGATCACGGAAGTGACGGTATTGACATATAGCACTCCGCTGCAGTCCGGATAAATCAGCAGGTACGGCAAAAGTGAATCCCGGAGGCTGCTGCCGGTAAAGTCGAGCGTTTTGCGCGGGCGGGATAGAATGACTAAATAGTAGGAGTCCTCTTCCTTGCTCGCAACATAATCAATGAACAGTCTGCTGTACATGGAAGCCCCGTCTACATTAAAAGACAGCGGAATCTTCAGTTTGCCTCCAATCACTTCGTAGCCCGCTGCTTCCAGCAAATCAATGGAAGGATGAGGCAAAATGACTTTATTCAGCGGCAGCCTGTCCTTAATGAACGAACGCGGGGAGCTTTGCAGCCATATGTAAATCCGATAAATGATAAATATTGCGACTGCCAGTCCAATTAGCACCATTACGGCTTTATCAGAGCCCGCCACCTTCATCACCTCGGTGATTAATTCGCGTGAACCCCGCTAAAATCCTGCTTTGGCAGCCGAAATCGTAGTTGAAAGTGATTGTAGCAATTCCACATAGAGGAAAGATAAGGCTAGACTACCTTATTCCTCTGTATATTGCAAAAAAGCTTTGGTACAGTCAAAAAGAAACTCATCACTTGGATGAGTTTCCAGATTTGCTGACTTTGAAGGTTGCTGCCGCTTCCTTGATCACGGCCTCAGCAAGTGCTGCGAAATTGTCCGGCTGTAGTTCTCCTGAAGGCTGTTCATCGCCGGACTCCACTGCCTCAGGCAGGAGCTTCCAGTGGGCCAAAAACTCGATATTGCCTTCACCGCCAGTGATGGGGGAGAAGGTTAAGCCTTTCAGCTGGTAGCCCAGTTCTGCAGCCATGCCCAGAACGTTCATGAGCACCTCTTTGTGGACAGCCGGTTCGCGGACCACACCGGATTTCCCGACCTTTTCCCGGCCGGCTTCGAACTGCGGCTTAATCAGTGCGGCAATATCTGCAGGGCGTTCAAGAAGCGCCATCAGCGGCGGTAAAATAATCTTCAAAGAAATAAATGATACATCTATACTGGCAAAATCGGGAACAGGGCCTTGAAGGTCGGGTGGGGTCATATAACGGAAATTCGTCTGCTCCATCACACTTACCCGTTCATCATTGCGTAGACTCCAGTCCAGCTGATTATAGCCTACATCAATAGCGTAGACATGGCTTGCTCCGTTCTGGAGTGCGCAATCGGTAAAGCCTCCTGTTGAAGAACCGATATCCAGCATGGTGCGCCCGTTCAGGTCAATGCCAAACTGCCGCAGCGCCTTCTCCAGCTTCAACCCGCCACGGCTGACATAAGGGTGCACTGCACCTTTTACCCGTAGGACGGAGGAACGCAGCACCTTCATCCCGGCCTTCTCAATCCGCTCCTCATTCGCAAGTACCAACCCAGCCATGATAGCAGCCTTGGCCTTCTCACGGCTCTCGTAAAATCCTTGTTCCACTAACAATACGTCGATCCGTTCCTTAGGGTGTTCCATGGTCATCTCCTGATTGTTCTTAGGCTTGCCGCTTCAACTGTCCTGTTCAGGAGGTTGAAGTCGTCTTATAGGCAAATGAGCTCGATGCCTTCATCACCTTGATCCGGCTGACTACTGCTTCAACAGTCAATCCGGTTTGCTGGCGCTGTTCTTTGATTGAGCCATGCTCTACAAAGATATCCGGCACGCCCATCAAATGAACACGGGCATCATAAATTTCATGCTCCGCATAAAATTCAAGCACCGCGCTGCCTAGACTTCCCGCCTGGCTGGCTTCTTCCAGTACAATCATGCCGGTGCCCGCATGGGCCAGATCCAATAGCATGGAGCTGTCAAGGGGCTTCAGGAAGCGGGCGTTGACAACACTCAACTGAATGCCTTCCCGCTTCAGCTGCTCTGCCGCTTCTTCAGCCACCTGAACCATAGGTCCGCAGGCGAGTACAGCGTAGTCATCGCCTGGACGCAGCCGCTCCCAGGAACCGATTGGAAGTACCTGCAGCTCGGTATCCATGTCAACACCGGTGCCGTCAATCCGCGGATACCGGTAAGCGATCGGACCATCATTATATTCAAGAGCTGTCTTCATCATATGGCGCAGCTCGTTCTCATCCTTCGGCATCATCATCACCATATTCGGAATATGGCGCATAAAGGCTATATCATATACCCCTTGATGTGTCTCGCCGTCAGCACCGACAAAGCCTGCACGGTCGATAGCGAACATAACATTGGCGTTATGACGACAGATATCATGCACAATCTGATCATAGGCCCGCTGCATAAAGGTAGAATACACTGCATACACAGGTTTCATCCCCTCCATCGCCAAGGCTGCGCATAAAGTTGCCGCATGCTGCTCAGCAATACCGACATCAATCATCCGGTCGGGAAATTCCTTGGCGAAAGGGAACAGTCCTGAGCCGCCAGGCATCGCCGGAGTCACTGCGATCAGCCGCTTGTCTTGACGGCCCAGTTCAATTAATGTCTGACCAAACACTTCAGTATACATAGGATTCCCGACAGCTTTTAAGGACTGTCCGGACTCAATTTTATAAGGAGAAATCGCATGTGATTTGTAGAAATCGGTTTCAGCAGGTTTGTACCCCTTGCCCTTAGTAGTCAGAACATGCACCAGTACAGGACCGGATACATTATCGGCTTGATGGAAGGTGTCAATCAGCTTCTCCATGTCATGACCGTCGACCGGTCCAAGGTATGTGAAGCCAAGCTCCTCGAACAACACGCCGGGAACCATCATATATTTAAGACTGTCTTTCACATTCTGGGCGGTCTTGGCCAGCCTTCCACCGATGGCAGGAATCTTCTTCAGCAGTCCTTCGACTTCATCCTTTGCACGCAGGTAGTGGCGGTCCGAACGGATTTTGCTCAAATAGTTGTGCATTGCCCCCACATTCGGCGCAATCGACATTTCGTTGTCATTGAGGATAACCATCAGCTTGCGGCGTTCGTGGCCGATATGGTTAAGTGCTTCAAACGCCATCCCGCCGGTCAGCGCTCCGTCCCCGATTACAGCGATAACCTTGTTGTCTTCGCCTTTCAGATCACGGGCCATGGCCATACCCATTGCCGCTGACAGCGAAGTACTGCTGTGCCCGGCTTCCCAGACATCATGTTCACTCTCCGAACGCTTAACAAAGCCGCACAATCCGTCTTTTTTGCGCAGCGTGTCAAAACGGTCCTGGCGGCCGGTCAATATCTTATGGACATATGCCTGGTGCCCTACGTCATATATCATTTTGTCCCGGGGACTATCATAACAGTAGTGCAGGGCCAGCGTGAGCTCCACTACCCCCAGATTGGAGCCGAGGTGCCCGCCGGTTGCAGTAAGCTTCTCGATCAGAAACCTGCGGATCTCCTCCGCAAGGGTAGCCAGCTCCTCGACTGACAAAGATTTAAGTTGCTGAGGATCATTTATTTGTGGAAGCAGCACGAGTATTCCCCGCTTTCCTAGATGTTGTAAAATATATATAAACCCCATTATAACACAAACGAAACGGCTGTCGAAATACAGCCGTCCCGGAATTCATGCTAGTGATCACGCTTCATCAGGTATTCCGCGATGTCCAAGAGGCGGGTACTGTCGTGAAAACCGCCTTCAAGTACTGCACTGCGGGCGGCCGCTGTCAGCCGCTGGACTTCTTCGCGGGAGGCGTCCAGCCCGATAAAGTACGGGTAAGTCACCTTCTGCTGCTTAACGTCGCTGCCTGTTTTTTTGCCGAGCTTGCCTTCGTCCCCGACCAGATCAAGAATATCATCCTGAATCTGAAAGGCCAGTCCGATATGGGTTCCGAAATCACGCAATGCTTCAAGCTGTCTGCTGTCTGCCCCTGCAATTCGTCCGCCTGCCACAAGGGAGAAGATGATCAAATCCCCTGTCTTATGTTGGTGGATGTACTGAAGCTGCTGGAGATCGGTAAGCCCCTGTTCGCCCTCCATATCGGCGATTTGTCCTCCAACCATGCCCCGCGGGCCTGCCATTTCTGCCAGATCCTCAACAACGGAAAGGGCCCTGTCCGCTGAAATGCCATGTCTCCGTGAAGCCTGGACAACGCTGTAAAAGGCATGTGTCAGCAGCGCATCTCCGGCCAGAATCGCCGTAGCCTCGCCAAACACCTTGTGATTCGTCAGTTTGCCGCGCCGGTAATCATCATTATCCATAGCGGGCAGATCATCGTGGATCAGCGAATAGGTATGTACCATTTCGATTGCAGCTGCTACCGGCAGAGCCGCTTCACGGCTGCCTCCCAGTGCCTCGCAGGCGGCGATCACCAGCAGCGGGCGGAGACGCTTGCCCCCGGCTTGCAGGGAATAGTTCATCGCATCCTTCAGACTGCCGGGTACCTTCCAATGCTCAGGTAAGGCCGCCTCCAGCTCCTTCACAACCAGGCCGCTGATCTCCGTAATATATTCACTCAGCGGCTGACGCTGCAGATTACCCGTAAGCTCTGCCGCCTGTTTGGGCTCAAAGCGACTCATCGCCGTCACCTTCCAGCCGGGCACCGAATGGTTTCTTACGCAGTTCTCCGTCCATCTCGGTGATCATTTCGATTTTGCGCTCCACCTGCTCCAGCTTACTTCCGCACAGCTGCGAGAGCTTCATGCCCTGCTGAAACAAATCGATTGCCTTTTCCAGGGGAACGTCGCCGTGCTCCAGCTCACGCACGATTTCTTCCAGCCGCTCCATGGCTCCTTCAAAGTCCAATTCAGCTTCCTTCGCCATTCGTTATGCCATCCTCCTTCATTCCCCATACCTGGCAGCTTAGCTGTCCGTCATTCAGCTTTATGTTGACCATATCGCCAAGTTCTACTTCGTTCAGCGATTTGATTAAGTGCTCTTCCTGCTCGTCATAGACGAGACTGTACCCCCGCGACATCACCTTAAGCGGACTGAGCGCATCGAGATGGCGCAGCTCGGCAGCAAAGCGCGAGCGCTTCTCCTGCAGGCGCACCTGCATAGCACCCGCAAGCTCGCGGGTGATGCTCTCGGTGCGCCGCCGCGCCGCGCTGACACTCGCCTGCGGGTGGAAGCGCTGCAGGCTGTGATGCAGCACGGCCTGGCGCTCCCGCGCTCGGCCGTGCCGGTCTCTCGCTGCGCGGAGCAGCCCCCCGCGCAGCATGTCCAGCCGCTGCGCGTGCTGGGCCAGCTGGCGGCGTGGGCCGACCAGCGCCAGCGAGCGCTGCAGCGAGGCCAGGCGCTCGCCGCCACGCTGCGAGCGGCGCAGCAGCCCCTGGCGCAGGCGCTGCTGCGCCGTGCGGAGCTGCGCCGCCAACTCCGCGGCATGCGGCACGGCCAGCTCGGCCGCCGCCGTCGGGGTTGCCGCCCGAAGATCGGCGGCGAAGTCGGCGATCGTGAAGTCGGTCTCGTGGCCTACGGCCGAGATGACCGGAATACGGGACGCCGCAATTGCGCGGGCTACGACCTCCTCATTGAAGGCCCACAGTTCTTCCAGGGAGCCGCCCCCTCGTCCGACAATGAGTACATCGGCTTCGCCCATAGCGTTTAGATTCTCAATCGCCTTCACAATGGAAGGCCCTGCACCTTTCCCCTGTACCAGGACTGGATACAGCACAACTGCAACCTGCGGAAACCGCCGCTGCAGCGTGATGATAATGTCCCGCACAGCCGCACCTGTCGGGGAAGTGACTACCCCGATGCAGCGGGGAAACCGAGGGAGCGGCCGTTTGCGTGCCGCCGCGAACAGGCCTTCCAGCTCCAGCTTATTCTTCAGCTGTTCATAGGCCAGGTACAAACTCCCGATACCATCGGGCTGCATATGCGTGGCATAAAACTGGTACTGCCCGTCCCGTTCGTAAACGGTCACATTGCCTCTTGCGATCACCTTAGTCCCTTCCTTCGGCACAAAGGGCAACCGCTGGTTATGGGAAGCGAACATGATGGACTTGATCCGGCTGCTCTCATCCTTAAGGGTAAAATACATATGACCGCTGCCATGGTGGGTGAAATTCGAGATTTCCCCGCGAACCCATACATCGGAGAGTACTATATCCGAATCGAGCTTCATGCGAATATAACGGTTAAGCTCTTTAATTGAATAAACCTGCCGATCTGCCGCCATGGGCGCTACCTATTCCTTATCCAGGCCGCGGCGGCGTTTGGCTGCAGTCAGTGTATTAGCCATCAGCATGGTAATGGTCATCGGTCCTACGCCACCAGGTACCGGAGTAATGTATCCGGCAACTTCCCTCGCGCTTTCATAGTCCACATCTCCAGCCAGCTTGCCGTTATCCAGACGGTTCATTCCAACATCGATAACTACCGCGCCCGGCTTCACAAAAGAGCCGTCAATGAAGTTGGCCCGGCCAATAGCAACAACTAGAATATCTGCCTGACGGCTAAGTTCAGCCATGTTCGCAGTCCGCGAATGACACATCGTTACCGTAGCATTCTCGCGCTGAAGCAGCAGGGATACCGGTTTGCCGACAATGTTGCTCCGTCCGATTACGACTGCATGCTTGCCGGACATTCCGGTGCCTGTGCGTTTGATCAGCTCGATCACACCCGCAGGCGTGCAGGGCAAGAGGCTGTCATCCCCGATAACCAGATTGCCGACGTTAATCGGATGGAAGCCGTCCACATCTTTTTCCACAGCAATGGCATTAATTACAGCCTTCTCGTCAATGTGATTTGGAAGCGGAAGCTGAACCAGAATACCGTCAATTTCATCCCTGCGGTTCAGTTCAGCTACAAGCGCCAGCAACTCTTCCTGACTTGTCGCAGCATCCAGTCTGTGCACTTCGGAATGGAACCCCAGTTCAGTACTGGATTTTTCTTTATTGCGCACATAGACCTGAGATGCAGCGTCTTCGCCAACGAGCACAACAGCAAGACCAGGCTTTACGCCCCGTTCGGCTAATGAGGCAACTTCCCGGGCAATGTCGATACGAATTTCGTCAGATACTTGTTTACCGCTGATAATTGCTGCTGTCATGTAATTCTCTCCCCTTTTATCTGCTTTGAAAGTTTGGATGAAGCGTGAAACCTGTACATTCTTATATTTCGAAAAAAACAGCTTTTACAGATCCGTCTTAAGCGTATCAATCTCCTGAATCATCTTCCCAAGCACACCGTTAACGAACTTTCCGGAATCATCAGTGCCAAAATGTTTGGCCAGATCAATGGCTTCATTGACAGAAACCTTGGCTGGCACATCATTCGCAAAGACCATCTCATAAGTAGCGAGACGGAGAATCTGGCGGTCCACCCGTGAGAGCCGGCTCATCTGCCAGCCCTTCAGGTAATGCTCCAGCATATCATCAATGGCCATCTTATGTTCCCACACACCGTTCACATGCGCTACAACATATGCTTTCAGCTCGATTTCGTCTGTAATTACACGCTCGGTCTCATTTTCTTCCGAAGCTTCGGCTATCAGCATTTCCACCGCTTCCGAACTTTCCACTTCATTCATTTCCATCTGATACAGGCTTTGGACAATAATTTCTCTTGCTAAACGTCTTTTCATGTGTTCCTCCTACAAACATATCTTGTTTGCTTATATTGGGTGTATCATTGTTTCTTCCTGCAACTATTGTAAGCTTAATGGAGCAGGTTCTATCCTCTAAGAGAGCACCAACTGCAAAAAAAACCGCGCAGCCCTTCCTCCGGCATCAGGCAACTCATACGTACGGGTTCCAGGCTCCGGAAGAAAAACTATCGCGGTTCATTTGAAAGGACGCCAGCGTCCGGACAACCGCCCAACCAGCTCCTGCCACTGAAACAGCGGGGGCTGAGCGGTGTCCTTTCTTTTGCCAAGCGTATATCCTATGAACACAACCAGTGCAAAGAACAGCATATCCCAAAAACCGCTAATCAAATAAATCAACCCGAGAACGACACCGAAGGTGACTCCGGCAATTCTACCCCCGTGACTTTCCCATACTGCTTTCCACAACATAAGGGAAACTCACCTCTATTCCACTCGACTTTTGAAGCTTGGAGACTGTGTGAGGTTAGCAATGTATACCGAGACGTCCGCTACCGGAATACCGGTCGTTTCCTGCACAAAATCATGCACCTGACGCTGAACCTCGGTAGTCAGAAGCGGAAGGGAATGCTCCCCGTCCACCACTGCGCGGATCATAATCTCAAGACCCGCCTGCGAAACCCGGATTCGCGACTTCAGATCTCTGATGCCCTTGACTTTGCCGGCAGCCTTCAGGCTCAGGTTCTCAATCGTTTCCATGGAGATTTGAATGTCACCATACTCTGTGCGCTGATCGACCGAAGGCAAGGATGCCCGGTCACGCCGCAGTGAAATGTAGAAGAAACGGATGCTCAGCAGGAACAAAATCACAGCAACAGCTATGGCAGCTATATATGCCTCAGGTCTGTCCAGCATTTCAAAGGAGTCCGGAATGGCACCGCTTAACAGGAGGATGGCAATTACAGATAATATTCCGATGCATAAGCTGTAGAGGAACAGCAGGAGCCTGTCCAAAATTTTTGCCACGAGTCTCATAACCTCCTTAAATTAGAGTAAACCCTCGACGGTGCTGTCGGGGGTTTATGGAAGAAAGCTGGCTTTATTTCACGCGGAGAACCGCGTCCGTTTCTTCGTTCTTGTCTACAGCGGTATTGCTGCGGAACTGAACATCATGAATATGCACATTCACTTCAACTACGGTCAGACCAGTCATGGTCTCAATGGAACGCTTCACGTTGCGCTGAATTTCAGCAGCCACTTCCGGGAGACGGTTGCCGTACTCGATAATCACGGACACATCCACTGCAGCTTCGCGTTGCCCAACCTCTACCTTTACACCTTTGGAGAGGTTCTTACGGCCAAGAAGCTCAACAATGCCTCCGGCAAAACCGCCGCTCATGCCTGCCACGCCTTTAACTTCCACGGTTGCCAAACCTGCGATTACCTCAATCACTTCTGGAGCGATCTGGATTTCACCGATTTCCGTACGTTCGTATTCTGTCGGCAATGTACTCATTGTGGACTCACACCTTTCAAAGAAAAAGTTGTTCAATATTTCAAGCGCAAAGCACGTCTCTTATTAAACATACTATATCATTTGGCGAACTTTATGACAAACAAAGCAAAGCCGTCCTAAATTTCATAATCCTCCAGGAATTTAATATCAAAATTACCGTCCAAAAACACCGGATGCTCCAGCAATTTCTGGTGGAATGAAATCGTTGTATGTATGCCTTCCACAGCAAATTCGGAGAGCGCCCGCTTCATCTTGGCGATGGCTTCCTGGCGGGTCGGAGCCCATACAATTAGCTTGGCAATCATCGAGTCATAAAAAGGGGAGATCGTATACCCCGGATATGCTGCGCTGTCCACCCGTACACCTAAACCTCCCGGCGGCAGATAAAAGCCGATTTTGCCCGGTGAAGGCATGAAGTTCTTCTCCGGATCTTCCGCATTGATCCGGCATTCCATGGACCAGCCATTAATATGAATGTCTTCCTGGGTAAAGGATAAAGGGTTGCCTTCCGCAACAGAAATCATCTCTTTGATCAGGTCGACACCCGTGACCATTTCTGTTACCGGATGCTCAACCTGAATCCGGGTGTTCATTTCCATGAAATAAAATTGGCCATCCGGTCCAAGCAGGAATTCGAGTGTACCCGCACCCGAGTAATTCACGGCTTGTGCCGCACGTACGGCAGCCTGGCCCATGGCATCGCGGATATCCTGAGTCAGAACCGAGCAAGGTGCTTCTTCAATCAGCTTCTGACGCCGGCGCTGCACAGAACAGTCCCGTTCCCCCAGATGCACCACATTGCCATGGTTGTCGGCAATAATCTGAATCTCCACATGCTTCATACCCGTCAGGAATTTCTCCAGGTAAACCCCGGCATTGCCGAAGGCCTTTTGCGCTTCCTGCTGGGCAGCTGTGATCTGCTTCACCAGGGATTCCTCATCCTCGGCTATGCGGATGCCCTTGCCTCCGCCGCCTGCAGTAGCCTTGACGATAATCGGGTAGCCGATATCGCGGCCCAGCATGACTGCCTCCTCCACATCGCCCACAAGCCCGTCAGAGCCCGGAATAATCGGAACACCTGCCAGCTTCATCGTTTCCTTGGCCACAGCCTTGTCACCCATGCGGGTGATGGCATCCGGCGAAGGTCCGATAAAAGTGATGTTGCAGGATTCACAAATCTCTGCGAAATCCGCATTCTCGGCCAAAAATCCGTAACCGGGATGAATGGCGTCGCATTCCGTCAATGTAGCTACACTCATAATATTGGTAAAGTTCAGATAGCTGTCCTTGGCTGGCATCGGGCCAATGCAGTACGCTTCATCAGCCAGCCGGACGTGCAATGAATCCCGGTCAGGCTCCGAGTAAACCGCAACGGTGGATATGCCCAGTTCACGGCAAGCTCTGATAATGCGGACCGCGATTTCACCGCGGTTGGCAATCAACACTTTTTGAATGTTCATGCGTTTCCTCCCAAAGTTTAACGAAGCTAGCTAGCTCCTCATGATTCTCGCGGCTGTTATTCCGGTTTGACCAGGAACAGCGGCTGGCCATATTCAACAAGCTGGCCATTCTCCGCGAGTACGGACACGATTTCGCCTCTGACTTCCGCCTCCAGCTCATTCATCAGCTTCATGGCTTCAATGATGCAGACCGTTGACTTTTCACTAACCCGGTCGCCCACATTGACAAAGGATGGGGTTTCTGGAGAAGCGGCACTATAAAAGGTCCCTACCATCGGCGAGACAATTTTATGCAGTGTGCCTTCCGTAGAGACCGGCTGCTGAGCTGCTGCCGGAATTTCGGTCACTGCCGCAGGTGCAGCATACTGCTGGCTTTGCGGCTGAGGGGCTGGCGTATAAGGATAGGCATAGGGAGTCGCCTGAATCGCCATTGCATCCGCTTCAGAGCGATCCGGTTTGCGGATAGCAAGCTTCATTCCTTCGCTTTCAATCTCCAGTTCGTGTACGGAGGAGGTTTGGTCCAGCAATTTAATCAATTCCTTAATTTCGCTTAACTTGAACATTCAATAGTTCACTCCTTCAGCTTTCTCTCGAAGCCACAAGCAAAAAAGGCTTCTCCGTTCTTCTCAGGAAGCGTATGCTTCAAATGACATGCAGTTTTACCCGAAACGCTTTCAGATACCCGCTTCTTGCAAGAAATATAAAAAAGAAAAACAATGTGTCACTTATTCTTCTTATATTCCAAGATAACTTTATGTATTATATCACAAACGCTAGAAATGGAAAGAGCCCGGGATAACCCGAGCTCTTTCGGCATTTTCTGTTATTTTTCTCAAATGGATATTATTGCTCGGATACATATTGGACTCTGATCTTATCCTGTGGAACACTCAGTTCCTTCATAACGAGGTCTACAATTCCAACCGCCTGCTTCACATCGAGCTTGTCGCTGAGGACAACAACAGTATAGGTATCGCCGGATTCCTCTTTGACAATGGCTTCACCGTACTTCTGCTGCAGCTGATCCTCAACGCTGGTGATTTTGGATTCCTTTTCCTCCAGCTTATTCAGTTGCTCATTGGCTGCCGCATTCTCGGCAGGGGTCTTATCCATGTTATTGATTGTGGCGAGCAGATCGTTCTGGTCTTTCAGATTCTTCTGCTCGCGTTCGTACAGATAGTTGGTAAATAGGCTGCTGGCTGAAACACTTTGTGAAGCTACTTCGTCCAGGATTGCAGCGTCGCCTTTAGCTGGATTCTTCTCCGTATTGGCGGCTGCGCTGTCTTTGCCTGTTTTCGTGTTATTTTTGTCTGTTTTGGAGGGACTTGCAGTAGGGTCTGAAGTCGGAGCCGGTGTCTTATCGGCTTCTGCTGTAATCGCTTTTTCTGCGGAATTGCCGGCATCAGCGGCTGTGCTAGCCTCATCGGTTACTGCATTGGCAGCCTTGTCTTTATCATTCGATGTGGCCGCCTTACTACTGTCATCTGTAGCGGCAGTTGTGCTGCTGTCTTTCTTCACTGTGGCATTGCCTGCATCCCCGGCAACCCCTTGGGTAGATACTTCGTTGATAACCAGTCCGCTGTCCAGAGCAGGAGACTGGGCTCCGTCAGCTCCGCTTTTAATATTATCCACCTGCATACTGCCAGCCGTTTCTTTGGGGAGAGAGACGCCCGAGTCTTCCGTGAATAAATAGTATGCGGAGAGAACCACCATCAAACTGAGCATGGAAACCAACCAAATTGTCTGTCGTTTGCCCTTCATTTTTAATTCCTCCTAAAAGTTTTGTTAGCATCTACTCCCTGGATTCACTTCGTACAAAACTCACTCCGGAAGCATTCGCTTAGTTTTGTTAGCATGCACTTCAGTACTTATGAATCGGCTATTCCTGCTTGCGCGGAACTACGGAAATACGGTAGCTTGGCACGTTCAGGCCTTTCTCTATCGCCTCTTCAATCAGACCCCTGACAATTTTGTTCTCTGCCCCTTTGGCGACAACCAGTACACCGCGCACCTGGGGTTTGATCCGCTTGGTAATAATCGGAGTTTCATCGCCTGACTGGCTGTAGGTGACGATTTCGCCATCCCTTGTGTACTGTGTGGTATGACGTTTACCGCCGCTGGCATCCGTCTCTTCGCTCTGCTGCTGGGAATCGTTCATATTGCGCTGTACTACGATTTCCTCTGTAGAATCCACAGTAACCATGATGTCCACTGTGCCGACGCCGACGATTTTCTCCAGAATCTCTTTGGTGCGGTTCTCCATCGCCTGTTCAATGGTGCCAAAAGAATTAGAGGCTGCTCCATCCCCCTGCTGCAGGGTCGCCTGTGAACTTTCGATTGGCGGTGGCTCACGCCCCGTATTCTCGCTGTCCAGCTTCTTCACATTCACGAAGGAGTTGAACAGCATAATCGCAGCGCCGAGCAGCCCGAGAATGATCAGCCAGCGGAAGGTATGACTCCTCTTCGGACTGCCGGAACCGCCGCCTCCTGCCCATTGCTCCAGTTTTTTCAGCCAGTTGCCCATCTCTTATCCTCCCTGCATTTACGTGATTGGTCAGGTTTACAGCTTTGCTTCTCCGGCAGTGCTCTTCTGCACCTGAATGACTTCCCGGCTCAGATTCCAGTTCTGCTCCAGCAGCTTGATGATCGACTCGGTTTGGTCTTGGTCCATCCCTTTTCCAGGTGTGGCACTGCTGCCCTCCGGTATGTCAGGTGAGGATGTTGCGGATGCTGCAGCGGAATCCTCATCGGTATCAGAGCCCAGATTAACCTGTACCGGCTCTACTGGTGTAATACCAATTGACTCTGAGGGGGAGCCTGTTGTTGTGCCCGCCGCCGGCCCGCTGCCGCTGCCTGAGGCAGAGACTGCTGGTGGAAAAGAAACCTTCACCGAAGCTATCACCGGCACTGCTTCACCCTGAGTGGTATCAGAGGCTTTTCCCATCCCCAGTGTCACCGTAACCTTGGCACCCTGCACCCCAGTGATCCCGGCAATCTGGTTACGCATCTGCCCGGCAACCTCTTCAGCAGCTAGCTTCAGGCTCTGCTCCTGCGCTCCTGCCGCCAGCACCCGGCCGTCTGCCAGAATCTTCTCCAGAGAACCGGCTCCTTTCCCTGCTCCCGAGAACACTCCGCCTTTCTTCTCCTGCTGATTCATAGCCAGGCTAAGCTCTCCGGTGACATCCCCCTTCAGCAGGGCCACAATCGGGCTAAGCAGGGTCAGCAGCACCAGAAGGCTAAGCACCAGCCTGGCATACCGCTCCATGGATTTGCTAGGCAGCAGCATTTCCACAAAAGCGGCCAGCAGCACCACCAGAATAAGTTCCCTAAGCCAACCGCCCAACCAGGTCATTGTCTTTCCTCCCTACAGTTTGTGCCTCACCTCATCATGACGGTGACATTTCCGGCGGTCAGCATAATCGTGACGGCCAGGAAGAACATGAGCGATACGGCGGCCAGTGCCGCGAACACGTAGATCATGCTCTTGCCGATCGTCTGCAGACAAGTAACAATCGGCGTCTCGCCCAAGGGCTGCATTACGGCTGCAGCCACGTTGTAGATGAGGGCGAGCACGAGTATTTTAATGGCCGGAAATGCGCAAAGGAACAAAATGATAATGACACCTGAAAGCCCGATGGCGTTCTTCACCAGAAGCGATGCAGAAATCACCGTATCGGTGGCATCCGCGAACATTTTGCCGATGACCGGCACAAAGTTTCCTGTAATATATTTGGCGGCGCGGAGGGTTACTCCATCCGTCACCGAACTGGTAATTCCCCTGACGGAGATGACTCCAAGAAACACGGTCAGCAGTACACCCAGCAGTCCGGCACCGACATTTCGCAGCAGATTGGCGAGCTGGGTTAACTTGTATTTCTCCGACATCGCGCTCACCAGATGCAGCACCGCCGAGAAGAAGAACAGCGGGAAAATCACGGTATGAATGAGCGTGCTCACGGTATGGATCATGAATACAATCAGCGGATGGGTGACGGAGACTGTCACGATATTCCCCATGGATGCCAGCAGCGCGAACAGCAGCGGGATCATGGCCATCATGAAGTCAGACATATGGTCGATGGCATCCTTTGCATATCCTATAGCTACATTAAAACTGTTCACGGCAATGACCAGCACAACCATGTAACAGAGCATATAGGCGATTTTGCTAACCGATTTGCGTTCAAAAGCGGTCTGCAGGGTCTCAAGAATCATGCTGAGCACACTGATCATAACGATCGTTACCAGCAGCTTGCCATTGAATAGCACCTCATGCCACATGTAGGAGGTCAGGCCGGACATTACGCTTTTGAAGCTTAGGCCGTTGTCTCCCGGAAGCAGCATATCCATCAGCGAAGGTGTTTTGCCTTCCGGAAAAAATCCCCCGTAGTCCTTCATCAGCTGATTCCAGTATGACTCTACCTCGCCTGTAGGCAGATTCTGCACCTGCCCCTTCACCCAGTGGTCTACTGCGGAAGAACCTCCCTGAGCTGAGGGCTGCGGTGAAGGTGTAGGTGGTGTAGTGGGGGCTGCAAAGGCCGTTCCTGAGCCCCACAGCAGCAACAAGAGGAAGGGCAGAAGGAGCAGGATTGTTTTTAGTTTTGGTGGCCGAAAAACATTGCGCACGCACATACCCTTTCCCCCGCTCTGCTTCTAACTTCTTCTGCCGTCAAGTGGCTAGCTCATGCCGGCAGAAGCTTCATCACCGTCTCGATAATAATGCTGATAATCGGCACGGCCAGCACCATAATCAGCACCTTGCCGGCCAGCTCTATCTTGGAAGCAATGGATTCCTGCCCGGCATCGCGCACAATCTGCGCTCCAAACTCTGCGATGTAGGAAATCCCGATAATTTTGAATACGGTTTTGATGTAGATCATTTCCATTCCCGAGGACTCCGCCACCCGCTCCAGCGTCCCCAGAATCGTTCCGATCTTGCCGATCAGGAACAGGAAGATCAGAATGCCTGCGGCAGTGGTCAGCAGGAAGGCGAACATCGGCTTTTGTTCCTTTAGTACGAGTATCAGGACCGTCGACAAGAGCCCAATTCCCACCACTTGAATGATTTCCATAGCCTTGGCCTATTGAAAAAGAAAAATCGTTTTAATTTCCTGGAGCAGGCCGTCCAGCATGCGGATGACCATAAACAACACGATGATAAAGCCGACAATGGTTACCCAGTGGGCGATGTCTTCCTTGCCCATCTGCTTTAGCACCGTGTGGATCATGGCGATAATGATGCCGATGCCGGCAATTTGGAAGATTGCGTTGACTTCAATATTCATTCCTGGCACCTCGCTAAAAGATCAATATGACGATCAATGCTCCAAGCAGCAGACCCAGGCTTTTGCTCATTTTTTCATATTTGCCCTGATCTTCTCTGGCCACTGTCTCCTCCTGTTTCAACTGCTGCAAAGCCAGCGCGATGTGAGTGCTCTGATTCGATCTGTCGCTTGTGCCCAGCGTGCAGCTGAGCTGACGGAGTATCTCCTTCTCCGTGCCTTTCAACGAAGCCGCCTTCCAGTGCTCCTCCATCGCCTTCGAGATCGCTTCTTCGGCGCTCCGGTCCAGCGGGGGGCTCATCTCCACGGCCGCAGTGGTGAAAAAAGCTTTCAGCGGCTCCTTCGACTGCATCCCGATGCGGCGCAGCGCTTCCGGCAGCGGGGTATAGCCGTACTGAATCTCGGTCTCCAGCCGCTGCAGGGCTGCAATCAGGCCTCTGATATGCCGCGGCCTGTCTGCATACTGTGCAGCCCGCTTGAAGCCGGCCAGCGTGCCTGCCAGGACGATAAGCACCGCTCCGAAGAGCTTAAGCATGGCGTTCACCGCCCAGCGCTTCCCCAGGCGAGACCAGCAGCAGGCTGCGCTTCTGCCCGTCCAATATCCGGAAGGTCAATCCCGCTTCTGCCCGGTGCAGGATGACATAGCGCTCGAACATCCGATGCTCCAAGAGTGCGCCCAGGCCGGGCCGCCGGGCCAGCTCGGATACTTCCTTGCCGTGAGCCGAAGCTACGACCGAGATGCCCGCGTGCAGCGCTTCGGTCACCGCTTCGGCATCCTCAAGGCGGCCGATCTCATCGGCGATCAGCACATCGGGCGAGAGCGAACGGATCATCATCATCATGCCTTCGGCTTTGGGGCACCCGTCGAGGATATCTGTCCGGGGTCCGACATCAAAAGCGGGAATGCCGCGGCGGCTGCCGGCGATTTCAGAGCGTTCGTCAACGATGCCGACCTTCAGACCGGGCCGGCTGCCCTCTCGCACGTTCTTTCCACCTGCTGAGATCTGTCTGGCAAGATCGCGCAGCAAAGTGGTTTTGCCATGCTGCGGCGGCGAGAGAATCAGCGTATGCATGATCCGCTGCCGGCCCTTGTCGAGCAGGTAAGGCAGAACGCCGTCGGCAATGCCCGGCACCTCCCGTGCAATTCGCACATTGAAACCGGTAATGTCCCGTAGATGCTCCACGCCCCCGCCGCTCAGCACAGTCCGCCCGGCCAATCCAATCCGGTGCCCCCCGGGGATCGTAATGAACCCCTTGCGAAGCTCCTCTTCCATTGTATAGAGCGAATGATTGCTGATCAGGTCCAGCAGCCGGTGCGCATCTTCCCGGTCCGGCTTGTACGCTTCTTCAGGGTTCAGCGTCAGACTTCCACTTGGGCCGAGAAAATGGTATTTGCCCCCGGAATAATTAATTTCCAGCGGACGTCCTTCGCGGACGCGGATCTCTTCCACTTTTTCGAGCAGCGGAGCCGGTAAGCCTCTCAGCAGCGCCCTAACTTTTTCAGGAAACAATAGCAGCCATTCATTAGCCATGCAGAGTACCCCCAAGTTGTCCTCTTCTTTAATAGCTTTAATCCATACTTATGCTTGTACGCGTGCTTTATGACTATCATCTATCATTTTTTTAGAATTCCGATTAAGAGAAAGGCTACCCCGCAGCCAATCCAGCCAAGCTTGCCCCATGACAGCTCCTGCGCCATCCCCGTCAGACCGACCGCCGTAGTCAAAATCAGAATAGTCGGTCCTACGAGAGCCAGTCCGGAATTAACCGCCAGTGCCTTGTCCACCTGGTTCAGCTTCAACATGATCAGGGCCGCCGCTATTTCCACACTGCCCGAGAGCAACCGCAGCGCTGCCATCCAGCTCACATACTTGTCCAATCCTTTTCACTCCTTTCCAAAAATCTTATCCTAGGATTCTCACGATATTTCGTGCTGTTATCCATAGATATGCGGGACGGGCTCGCTTTAGACAAGAAGAAATGAACGATTATACCAATCAAAGTGTGAAAGAAATCATAGTGCCCCCCTCTATAAAAAAATATCATCAGTATGATAAAATAAATTTTGCACGTTTCAAATAAGTTGATTTGGAAAATATAAGTGTTCGTTGTTGGACAGACTATTTAGACATCGGAAGAAGAGGGGATTCATGTCATGCAAGTTCGCAATGTTGTAGTGCCGCTCGTTTCAGGGCCCGTAGCCAAACAAGTCAAAGAAGTCGCTATCATTATTTTCTCGGCCTTTCTGTTAGCGAGCGGGCTGCGCCTGTTCCTCATTCCGCATCAGCTACTGAGCGGCGGAGTTGCGGGAACGGCATCCGTCATCGGTTATCTAACCCATCCAAAGTACATTTCACTGTATTATTTCGCCATCAATCTGCCCATCCTGATTTGGGGTTTTGTCGCTGTGGGAAAAAAATACATCTGCTATAGTCTGCTGTCGGTCGTGTCGACCACATGGTTTCTCAACATTATTCCGTTAATCAAGCTGACCAAAGACCCTATTCTGGCAAGTATCTTTGGCGGAGTTATCATCGCAGGGGGGGTAGGCTTCTCACTTCGTGCCGGAGGATCTTCCGGGGGATTTGATATCCTGGGCTCCATCATTACCCGCAAACGCGATATTCCGATGGGCACAGTACTGTTTGTAATGGATGGACTGGTCATACTGAGCCTGGGCTTCTTCAAAAGCTGGGACTCCGCCCTGTACGCCATGCTCTGTATTTTCGTCAAAAGCCGTGTAGTCGATATGATCCATATCCGTCATATCAAGCTGACCTGCTTCATTGTCACCAAGGAGCGCGAAAAGATGCTGAGCCGTCTTACTTGTCTGCCCCATGGCGTCACTGTAGTCAATGCGGAAGGCGGATACAGCCACGAGGGCAATACCATGCTCATGACCGTAACCACCCGCTACGAACTGGCAGAGCTGCGCAAGACAATCCTTGAGACAGACCCCAAATCGTTCGTCAACGTATTGGAGACTGTGGAGATTGTTGGCCGGTTCAGAAGATTGGGATAAAAAAATGCCCCGAGGCCAATTAAGGCTTCGGGGCATTTCATATGAGTAAGGCTTCTAGCGGCGGTCTTTGGGTCCACCCACAAATGCCTGCTCTTCTGTATCCAGATTGTAGGCGGTGTGAAGCGCCTGGATGATCTTTTGCAGATTGCTGGACTCAATGACACACGACACTTTGATCTCGGAGGTGCTGACCATCTTGATGCTCACACCTTCCTTGGAGATCACTTCGAACATTTGAGCCGCTACACCAGGATGGCTGACCATCCCCGCGCCGACAATGGATACCTTGACCAGATTATCCTCGGAAGTGACTTCGCGGTAAGGAAGCGCGCTATGGAGCCCCTCGATCACTTCTTTGGCATGCGCCAGCTCGCTCAGTGCGACGGTAAAGGAGAAGTCAGCCTTCTCGTTCTGAACACCGCTCTGTACGATAATATCGACGTCAACCCCCTCTTCGGCAAGCTTGCCGAAGACCTGGGCCAGCACACCCGGCTCATCGGGCACGCCCAAAATACTAATCCGCGCCACATTCTTGTCATAAGCAATTCCGCTAACTACTACACCCTGCTCCATGCTTGCTTCCTCCTTCACAACAGTACCTTCATTATGATTAAAGCTCGATCTGACGACCAGCTTCACTTGATATCGCTTCGCATATTCTACAGCCCGTGGATGCAGCACAGCTGCTCCCAGATTAGCCAGCTCCAGCATCTCATCGTAAGAGATTTCCTTCAGCTTGCGCGCTGTCTTTACAATACGCGGATCCGTTGAATAAATGCCGTCCACATCCGTGTAGATTTCACAGACATCCGCTTTGATGGCAGCGGCCAACGCTACTGCTGTGGTATCCGAGCCTCCACGGCCCAGTGTGGTAATCTCACCGTCCAGGGTCATCCCCTGAAAACCGGCCACAATTACAATCTGTTCACGCTCCAGTGACTCTAGGACGCGACGTGGAACGATTTCATTGATCCGTGCCCGGCCATGTGTCTCGTCCGTCCGAAAGCCTGCCTGCCATCCTGTATAGGATACAGCGCTGCGGCCAATCCCATGCAGGGCAATGGAGAGCAGTGCCACTGAGATTTGTTCTCCGGTGGTCATTAGCATATCCATTTCGCGTGCAGGCGGCTGCCCGTTCAGCTGCTTGGCCTGATCGATCAATTCATCCGTAGTATCTCCCATAGCGGATACAACCACAACACAGCGGTGACCCTCATCCTGCTTGGCTGCGATGCGCCCCGCAACGCGTTTCATTCGTTCAATGTCGCCGACGGAGCTGCCTCCGAATTTCATGACATAAAGTGACAAAGTCCATTTCACTCCCTATTTCGGTCTATGTAACAGCCTAGAATTAATTTCGTGCTTTAAACCAGTATAATACGAAAAACACCTCATGCGTTAATGGTTTCAGAAAAATTCTAATCTCAACACAGTTTCTGCCTAACCGAATAGTACCAAAAAAGCCCCTCCGCATATGCGGGGAGGCTGGTGTAGAAAAAATGGCATCTCTGCTCTGGGAAGTTCCTACGCGCGGGAAATGTATTTACCTTCACGTGTATCAACCAGCAGAACATCGTTTTCATTGATGAACAGCGGAACCTGAACCGTATGGCCTGTTTCCAGTACAGCCGCTTTGGTTGCGCCTTGCGCCGTGTTCCCTTTAACGCCCGGTTCTGTTTCGGTAACCTTCAGTTCAACGCTGGTAGGCAGGTTAATACCTAGGATCTCACCTTTGAAGCTGACGATATTTACGGTCATATTTTCTTTGAGGAAGTTAAGCTCCCATTCCAATTGTTTGGCGGACAGCTCGAATTGATCGTAGGTTTCATTGTCCATGAATACATGCTCCGATCCGCTTGCATACAGATATTGTACTCCACGGTTTTCGATGATGGCGCGGCCAATGGTTTCACCTGCACGGAAGGTACGCTCAACGGTGTTGCCGTTGCGCAGGTTCTTAAGCTTGGAGCGCACGAATGCGGCACCTTTACCTGGCTTCACATGCTGGAAATCGATGACAGTAAAAATATCACCCTCTACTTCTACGGTCAAGCCTGTTTTGAAATCGTTAACTGAAATCACTAAAAATCCCTCCTGGAATCAATAATTTACCTGATTAAAGCAGTCTTACAGTACCAAATAATCCTTTGAAGAATGAGTCAGCAGCGAAATACCGCTCTCGGTGATTACGATATCATCTTCGATCCGCACACCGCCAAGTCCGGACAAGTAAATGCCCGGCTCCACAGTAACGACCATGCCCGGTTGCATAATTTCATCAGCCAGCTTGGACAACCGAGGGTATTCATGAACCTCCATACCCAAACCATGCCCTGTGCTGTGTCCGAAATATTCCCCATAGCCATAGCGGGTGATAATATCACGCGCCAACGCATCGCACTCCCGTCCGGTCATTCCCGGCTTGATATTTGCCAGCGTATGGAGCTGAGCTTCAAGCACAATATCGTAAATTTCTTTCAGCTTGGGGTCCGGAGAACCCAAAGCTATGGTACGAGTTACGTCCGAGCAGTAGCCGTCCAGCAGTGCACCGAAATCGAAGGTTACGAATTCATTGTTCTGAATGACCTTACTGCTTGCCACACCATGCGGCATCGCCGACCGTTCACCGGAAGCGACAATCGTATCGAACGAAGAACAGGTTGCGCCGTGGGTGCGCATGTAGAATTCCATTTCAAGATCCACGTCACGTTCAGTCATGCCGGGCTTGATCACATTCAGGATGTGGCTGAACGTAGCATCCGCCAGATCGGCCGCACGCTGCATAACCGCCAGTTCGTCTTCATCCTTGAACGCCCGCAGATTCTCTACAGCCTTGGAGACCGGCACCAGCACCGCCGGCTGCAATGCAGCCGCATAAGCTGTATAGGCACTGAAAGTCACATCATCCTGCTCGAAGCCGATACGGACATCCGCACCCTGCAGCAGCTCGCGGACAGTGTCAATAAACTTCGAACCATGCTGAACAATCTTCATGCCTGTTACCTGTTCCGCCGCCTGCGTCATATACCTGAAGTCTGTCAGCAGATAGCTGTCATCGCCAGTAACCAGAACATAACCGGAAGAACCGGTGAATCCGCTCAAATAGCGGCGGTTAATGCCGCTGGTTATTAAGATTGCATCCAATCCCTGTTCCTGCAAAACCTTCCGCAGCTTGGAGACACGCTTGTTGCCCATTTTCATTCTCCTCTCGAAATAGCCACATTGTATTTTAACATAGGGTCATGCCCTTGAGAAGTTTTTTCGGGCGTTCAGGCAAGCTTTGTCTGCTGTTCACGTTTTCGTTCATCCGTATACTCGATTGCCGCCGTATATCCAATAAATAATCCCCAGAGTAAAAAGATGCAGAACTCACTGATTACGGAGTTCCACGGCAGCCGAAATGGCCGCTGTTGGAGGAACAGCCATGATCCGGCAAGGAAGATCACCGACCACCACAGCACCCCGTATATCATTCCTGGCCACGGCCCCTTCAGCTTGCGGAAGAGCAGTACATAGAGCAAGGTGGCTATAACCGAACAGGCAATAAAAAATAGATATCCTATAAGATGTCCCGCCGAAGTCTTCAAAAAATCATGTTTAAAAAAAGGCTCGGCCAAAAATCCGGGGAGCACTTTTGTAAAATGCATGGCATACATCAGCCAGCGCGCTCCTCCCCAGATCAGTCCGGCGAAATAACCCAGTTCCAAGGAGAAAGTCCATAGGTTGGTATGCTCCGATTTTTGTGTATAGGGTTTGCTCATTCTGCTGCCTCACTTTCAATGGATGGAATGCTTTTGCTGTCTCTCTGCTCCCTGTTCCTAGTATGTACAGCAAAAGGCAATCCAACTAGCAATGTCAGCATAAATTAGTTACAATGTATTATATAAATCACATTAATACACGGGAAGGTGAATTGGTTGTCCCAAGAAACTCCAAGTTACGGCGGGCAGGCCGTCATTGAAGGCGTTATGTTCGGCGGCAAGCATATTAACGTAACAGCCGTAAGAAGGAAGAATCAGGAAATCACATTTTTGGAGGTGCCGAGAAGCGATAAGAGCTGGGTTGTCAAGCTGCGCAAGATTCCGCTTCTCCGCGGCCTTGTCAGTATTATAGATTCCAGCGCCAAAGGCTCCAAACACTTGAATTACTCTGCAGAATCCTATGCAGAGGATTCTGCAGAGCCTGAAGATCTAGCCAAACAGCAGGAGAAAGCCAAGAAGAAGGAAGAGGGCTGGAGCCTGGGGATGATTTTTGGCGTAGCAGTTATGGGTATTTTATCATTCCTCTTCGGCAAGCTGATCTTCACCCTTGTTCCTGTCTTTGTAGAAACTTTTTTGTTTAAGGATGCATTTGATAACTACATTCTGCACAACCTCGTAGAAGGCGGAATTAAGCTGATTCTATTGCTCGTCTATCTCTGGGCTATTTCCCAGACTCCTGTGGTCAAGCGGTTGTTCCAGTACCATGGTGCCGAGCACAAGGTCATCAGCGCTTTTGAAGCCGGTGAAGAGCTCACTGTAGCGAATGTCCAGAAATACAGTCGTCTGCATTACCGCTGCGGAAGCAGCTTCATGATGCTGACGATCATCCTGGGTGTCATCATCTACTCGGTGTTCCCTTGGGATAGCCTGGTGGAACGTGTAGTGCAGCGTATTGTACTGCTGCCGGTCGTAATCGGCATCTCCTTTGAGGTTCTGAAAGGGACCAATGCCGTGAGAGATATTCCGGGACTGAAGTACCTGGGCTATCCCGGACTGTGGCTGCAGTTGCTCACTACCAAAGAACCCAAAGATGAAATGGTAGAGGTCTCCATCGCCTCGTTCAACCGGATGCGGGAGCTGGATGCCGCAATCGAAGCAGGGGCTTATTCGGAAGCAAGTGTGTCAGGCGGAATTTTGGATCCTGCGAAAGGATGAGTGGTCTATGATCAAACATGCTTTGATTTTTTGGATAACAGTATCACTTGCGGTATTGGGTCTAGTATCACAGTTTATGATGTTTGGGTTCCGGGCACTGACGTCTTTGATTATACCGTTACTGCTTTTAGGGATTGTGTTTTATGCTTACCGGTCAGCTAAGACGGGCTATGGACAGGGTTCTGGCAGATCCAAAACCAAAGTAAAACCTTCGCAAAAAACCATGGCCAAGGTCGCCGGTCTTCGCAAGACGCAGCCAGTTACAACGGGGAAACGCAAGACCTATCCGTTTCAGGTGATTGAAGGCAGCAAGGGGAAGAACGACGAGCAGCTTCCCAAATATCATTAGAAGCTTCTCCGTCCTCTAAAAGATAGATTTCAAAAGGCCTTTCCACGTTATAGCTAATGTGGAAAGGCCTTTTTTTATACTAATAAGCCTATTAGAAAATCGTTGGCTTCGGAATCGGCCGCCAATTTTTGAAAAAATCCTCCCCAGCCTTGTACCCTGCGGTATAAAGCTCGTCACTTTTCTCTGTTGAGATATTAAATTGAGTCATCGAGATGCCCAAGGTGGGGATTTTGACCGTACGCACAAATTTCTCAGTTTCAATGTATCGTTCATCATGGGCGGATAACATGGTGCCTACCATCGCCTGCAGCATGCTGAATGGTCCCGTAATCCGATGGGGCTGCGGTTCTGTTCTGCCGATCAGCTGATAGCCTACGGTTGGAACTCTGCGTCCAGGGCTCTTGAAGCCTTCTTCTTTCTCATCGAACAGCCACAGCGGAAAGTTACTGAGCAGGCCCCCGTCCACCATATAGACAAATTGGTCGGCAAATGGCTTACCCTTGGCTGCCTCTCCGCTCAGCCGCAGCCTCACCGGATCAAAAAAATACGGAATACTGCAGCTCATCCGCACAGCTTTGGATACCTCGAAGCCTTCCGGTGATATACCATACTGTTCCAAGTCATCAGGCAGTACAATAAGACGCCCATTTGTAATATCGGAAGCGATAATAGATAACTTGCCGCGGGGCAAATCCCCAAAGGTGACAAGCCCCCTTTCCTTCAGAATCCCCCGTATCCACGACTCCAGTGCCTCTCCGGAATACAGCCCTTTTTTGATCAACACGCGCACTGCAGGGCCCACATAAGCCGTATTGTAGAGCGCTCCCCGTTTCAAAAAAGAGGAAAAGCTTGTTCCCTTAATGATCCGGCTCATCGCCTCCCCGTCATAACCTGCCGCAAGCAGCGAGGCGATGATGGAGCCTGAAGAGGTTCCCGCCACCCGCTTAAACACCGCCCCCGCCCGCTCTGAAGCTTGAACTGCTCCTGCGAGCGAGATCCCTTTGACACCCCCGCCTTCAAACACGGCATTGATCTCCATAGACAGCAATCCCCCGTTCCATAGATCCTATAGCTTATCTATGAGCACGGGGGAATTTTCATGACTTGAAATAAAAGGTCAGTAAACTGGCTAATCCAAATGGATCACGGGTCACAATATCATTCGCTCTGAACATAATGCTGCCGGCTACCTCATCATATTTCTCATTATATTTCAGCTGGTTGATAATCTGTTCTCCGCTTTGCCATTCGGCACTTTTGTCGGTTCCTACTTTGTAGGTGGCCTGTCCTATGTACAGCTTGACTCCCGTACCCTTCACCTCATTCACCCACCAGTCCACCAGCTTATCATAACGGGCGGCACTGAAGGACAGGCTCCAATAAATTTGCGGTGCAATATAGTCGATCCAGCCGCTGCGTATCCAGGTCCGCGTATCTGCATACATGTCATCATAAGCAGATACACCTGCCGTGGTGTCGGAACCGGTACTGTCGGCTTTCTTGTTGCGCCAGACCCCAAACGGGCTGACACCAAAAGAGACATTGGACTTCACTCCATGAATCGCTTGACCCAGCCGGCTGATGAAATCGTTGATATTATCCCTTCGCCAATCCCCTTTGGAGCTGATCGCTTTGGGATTATAGGCCTTGAATGCCTCGTCGTCGGCAAAAGATACACCGGATGGATAAAAATAATCATCCAGATGAACGCCATCAATGTCATATCCTTTTACCACTTCCATTACGGTATCGATGATATGCTGACGCGCTTCAGGAATACCTGGATTGATGTAGAGCTTGTTCTCTGCTGAGACGACCCACTCCGGATGGGCTTTCGCCACATGATTACTGGCCAGGCCTGACGTGCTGGCATCTGTAGTCGCACGGAACGGATTGAACCAGGCATGGAACTGCATGCCTCGGTTGTGGGTGGCACTGACCATATATTCCAGTGGATCATAACCCGGATTCTTACCCTGCGTCCCGGTCAGCACCTTGGACCAGGGAACGAGCACAGAAGGATACAGGCTGTCGCCAGAGGGTCTGACCTGTACGAATACAGCGTTAAATCCGGCACTTTGCAGCTTGTCCAGCAAAGTGTCGAACTCCTTCTTCTGCTTGGTCTCATTGCCTGCTGAAGATGTAGACGGCCAGTCCAGATTGAACACTGTGGAGATCCAGGCACCCTTCATTTCTTTGGACGTCTTCGCCCCAGGAATTGAAGGAACCGTCGGTGTTGGTGGTACCGTCGGTTTCGGCATGGTCGGAGTTGGTACGCTTGGTGTTGGCACTGCAGGCACTGACGGTGTGGAGGGTCCGCCAATCTCGGCGTTAGAATATAGCGCGATATGTTTAGCTGCCTGATTCCATACCACCTGCAGCCCAAGCTGTTCACTCACGAAGCGCAGAGGAACCATCACCCGTCCTTGCACAATTTGTACCGAGGTATCCAGGCCTACTGCGTTATCATTGACAAGTGCAGTCTTTAAGCCGCTGGTCAGTTTAAGTACGTTCTCCCCTTTGCTGATCGTCGCCGTCCTGGTGTTCTGATCCCATTCTACTGCTGCACCCAGCCCCTTGCTGACTACACCTGCAGGCACCATAGTTACATTCGATGATGTAATATAAGGCGGCACATCAGGGCTTAGCGTCTCACCATCCAGCTCAATCGTGATTTGCAGGGCCGCTGCTCTAACGCCGGTCATCCCTATAGGCAGGCACAACAACAACACTAACACTCCTAGCATCCATTTACGGTAGTTCATATTTCCTCCCCGGTATAATATAAGATTGTGGTATAAACAAAAGAAAACGGCCCTCTCGTCCTTGTTAAAGGGAGACGGCCGTTTCACTTGTCAAACGGAGTCCTGAAAACAAAAAAAGAACGTTACCCGTTATGACGTAAAAAAACTGGAAAGGTTGCGGTATACATACAAAAACTGCATCATTTATGAGTCGCTGACGAGTTCAAGATGAATATCGTATAAGGTCTGCAGGCGCGCTTCATCACGGCGAAAATACTCCACTAGCGTCTCAATACGCGTAATGGAGTCCCAGCTCAAATGATGCTCGATTCCTTCGACATCCTTATAAATATGCTCCTGCTGCACTCCGATGAGGCCGAGAAATTCCTCCAGCAGCTGGTGACGGTCAACGAGACGTTTTCCCACTTTTTTCCCTTTGCTTGTTAGGACAAGCCCACGATATTTCTCATAGATGAGATATTCGTCCTTATCCAGTTTTTGGATCATCTTGGTCACAGAGGAGGGGTGTACTTCCAGTCCCTCGGCAATATCCGAGACCCGCGCATAACCCTTCTCGTCGATGAGCTTGTATATGCGCTCCAAATAATCCTCCATGCTGGGTGTTGGCATTAAACTTTACCTCTTTTCTATAATGAGCGTGGCGCGGGGGCCAACCTTGCTCTAACAATGATACATGTTTCTGCCGCTCCTTGGCAAGTCCTGCGACACAGTTCCCGCATCCATTAGCGATGTTTACCACGGTTTCCGCAGGCCTTTGTTCGGCACAATAACCATATCCTCATTCATAAGGAGCGTGAATTCATGACTTTAGCAGTGCCTGAACGCCCTTCCGCCAAGAAACCAAGAAAGCCCACCGGACTGTTTATTCCAGAACTTGTTTTTTTTGAGCCGGAGGCACTAAAGTTCCCCAAAGGCGCGCGGATTATGGAATGGGTCAAATCACAGAATATCCCATACCGCATGACTACCTCACACAACCGGATCACGAATCTTCCGGGAGAAACGGAGGTCGAGCAATATAAAATTGCCAAACGGACCCTCGTAGTGGGCATCCGCAAAACCTTAACCTTCGACCAGTCCAAGCCCTCTGCCGACTATGCAATTCCTATTGCCACCGGTTGTATGGGGCATTGTCATTACTGCTACCTGCAGACAACGCTGGGTGCCAAGCCGTATATCCGTGTCTATGTAAATACAGAGGATATCATCGGCGCTGCCAAAAAGTATATTGAGGAGCGCGCTCCAGAGATTACTTCTTTTGAAGCAGCATGTACCTCTGACCCACTGGGGCTTGAGCATATCACAGGTTCTCTTGCAGAACTAATCAACTTCATGGCAGAAGAGCCGCTGGGAAGATTGCGTTTTGTTACCAAATACCAGCATGTCGAGCCGCTGCTCCATTTGAAGCATAACGGACATACCCGGGTCCGTTTCAGCGTAAACGCCGATTATGTAATTAAAAATTTTGAGCCGGCGACCTCACGCTTCGAGGAACGGATTGAAGCTGCCGGAAAAATCGCCCGTGCAGGGTATCCGCTTGGCTTCATCATCGCTCCGATCATTTGGCATGAGGGCTGGCAGGAAGGCTATGCCGAACTGCTTGAGAAGCTGGCTAAGACGCTGCCGCCGGAGACGGGCAAAGGCCTCACTTTTGAGATGATTCAGCACCGGTTCACCAAGACGGCTAAGACCGTCATCGAGAAGCGTTATCCGAAATCGAAACTGGAAATGGACATCGAGAAACGCAAAAAGAAATGGGGCCGCTGGGGCCAGTATAAATACGTTTATCCCGATGAACAGCAAACCGCCCTGCGGGAATTTATCACAGAGCGGATTTTCGAACATTTTCCGGAAGCGGGGATCGATTATTTCACCTAAAATTTTAACCAGTCAGGTGTGATTCCTTGCAGCCATATGGTGATGCGGAACATCTGATCTGTGAACAGCAATAGTCCCATGAAAATCATGAGTCCACCGCCTGCCTTCATAAGCAGATTGGAATATTTAAGAATCCGCCGGGCTCCCCCGAGGAAGAAGGCCAGTACAAAGAAAGGAAGCGCAAACCCGATGCAATAGGCAGTAATCAGCGTAAACCAGGCCCCCTGATCGCTGGCTGAAAGCGCAATGATCGGCGTCAGGATCGGCCCAATGCACGGAGACCAGCCTGCCGAGAAGCCAATTCCCAGAATGAATGAACCTAAATATCCTGCAGGTTTCCACTTCATATTGAGTTTATGTTCCCTTAGGAGAAACTTCGGCTGAAAGATGCCTAATAGGAACAGCCCCATCAATATCACAAGAATAGCCGATAATTGACGGATCAGGTCGCGCTGTTCCTGGAATACTTCTCCAAACAAACCGGCTCCAAAACCGATCGTATAGAAAACCGCAGACAATCCAAGAATAAAAGCCAACGTATGGCTTAAGGTGCGAAACCGGGCCTTTCGGGTATTGCTGCCTGCTTTTAATTCCTGAACGGACAAACCGGTGATATAGGACAGATATGACGGGTATAGCGGCAGACAGCATGGAGATATAAACGACGCAACCCCCGCGGCAAAAGCAATTCCGGCATTCAGGTTGGACAAAGTGGCTTCTCTCCTTCCGGGTTAGGGGTCACTTCGTATGAACGGATACTCCCACAGGCTGTTTTACGCTGGCAGCCCTTTTTTACCGATCAGGGTCAGGGTCAGCAGCGCAATCAGCAGCAGGACAATCGTCGCACCAGGTGCAAGATTCCAAATTCCCGCAACCACCAGCCCTCCCACAACCGCAATTTCAGCAATGATAACCGACAGCATGACCGAGGACTTGAAGCTCCGCGAGAGCAATAGGCTGATTGCCACGGGAATGGTCAGCAAGGCGGACACCAGCAGTGAGCCGACAATTTTGATGGCCGTACTGATGACAAGAGCTGTTAGAACTGTAATCAGCATATTAAGCAGCTTTACAGGCAGGCCGCTTACGCTGGCCGCATCCTCTTCAAAGCTAAGCAGGAAAAATTCTTTGAAGAACAGGGTCACCACAACCACAACCGCAACGGTCACAATACCCACTACTATGAGATCGGTATTATCGAGTGTATAAATGCTGCCGAACAAGTAGCTCATCACATCCGCATTATACCCTTTGCCCAAGGTGAAAAAAAGCGAAGCCAACGCTACACCGCCTGACATAATGATGGCGATCGATAGCTCGGCGTAGCTTTTGTATGCTTTGCGCAGCTTCTCGATGGCGAATGCCGCCATTACCGCAAAGATCAGCCCCGCCCCCAGCGGGTAGAAACCTGTCAAGAACCCGAGCGCAACCCCTGCGATCGTCACATGTGCCAGTGTATCACCGATCATGGACAAGCGGCGCAGCACCAGAAACACACCAATGAGCGGGGCGGTAATGCCAATCATGAGCCCGCCTGCAAGCGCCCGCTGAAAAAAATCACTGAATAGAATGTCCAAGATAAGTATCTCCTCTGAGTATCAAATACTTAGCGAATCTTTATTTCAAAAAGCGATTTCAAAATCTTTTCGATCCCTCCCAAACCCTCCCTTCCAAGGGAGGGCCCCAAGGGCTCTGCCCTCTGGACACCCGGCTAAGTGCAACAGGCGTAAGTGAACAGTTAGATTGTGATTGGAGACGTGAGAGGAAGGATCGCTTTTCGTCCCTGAACGGGACACGCTATACCCATACGGGATCTAGGTCCGAGTAAAGACTAAGAGCTTCAAGATAGAGCTTCAAGATAGAGCTTCAAGATTTGAATTAAAGATTAAGAACGTAAATCCAAAAGACTAGAGCAAAGACCAGGTCGTCCTATGTTGTACTATGGACGACCTGAGCTAAGCAGTAGTCTAGGAAAGTGTATGCTGCAGGTTATCTACTGCGCAATCCTGTGCGTCATGAGAGTGACGGCAGTAGAAATTGATTTTGCCGTTTTTTTGCACAGGGTCCTTACCCAGATAATTCTTGATCATGTCTATGTCATGCGACACCATCAGGAATGTCATGTGGTGATGCGCATGCATATGCATAATCAATTCGAAGAATCCGGCCTGAGTTTCGGCGTCAATGCCGACCGTAGGTTCGTCCAGAATCAGCAGATCGGGATGATTAATCAGCGCCCGGGCTAAAAAGACGCGCTGCTGCTGGCCGCCGGACAACTGACCGACTCTTTTCTCCGCGATGTCCTGGATCCGCATCACTTCCAGCGCATCGTCGCATTTCTGCTGCTGCGCCTTGGATATTCTGCGGATCAGGTTTTTGTTATTATATAGTCCGGACAACACTACCTCCCGCACCGTCGCAGGGAACAGAGGATTGAATACATTCTTCTGCGGCACATAGCCGATCCGTTCCCAATCCTTGAATTTTCTGACCGTCTGTCCGAACAACTTAATTTCACCGCTTGTTGCAGGGAGCAGGCCGACAATCATTTTCAGAAGCGTGGTTTTACCGGCGCCGTTCGAACCAATAATGCCCAGGAAATCCCGTTCCTTCACGGTATAATTGAGGTCTGTAATTACCTTCTGCTCTCCATAGGAAAAGGATAAATCCTGTATTTCGATCATATGCTGATGGCAGTCCAGGGATACCGATTGCATGTGAGTACCGCCTTTCACTTATACTTTCCTTTTTATTGTAAGGCCAGAATGAGATTTTGCAAATTTTTCTCCATCAATGTAAAGTAGTTGTCCCCATTCTTCTCTTGCGCCTCTGTCAGTCCCTCAACCGGATTGAGCACCATCGTGGATACCCCGGCTTCCCCTGCGAGGGTTTTCGCCAGTTTGTCAGACACCAGCTCCTCGAAAAAAATGTAGCGGATACCCTTCTTCTTCACCAAATCAGCAAGCTTAAGCAAGTCCTGACTTCGCGGCTCCGCATCAGCCGACAGCCCCATAATGGCATGCTGCTTCAAACCATAGTCGCGGGCCAGATAAGCAAAGGCCTGATGGGAAACCACAATCTCATGATTGGGCAGCTTCGTCAGCTCCAAGGTGAATTTACGATCCAGCGTCTCTAAACGTTCGGCAAGCTTGTTATAACGTTCTTCATAACCATCCTTATGTGAGGGGTCCACGGACTGAAGACTTTCTTTTATATTCTTTGCCATGATCAGCGCTGACTTCGGACTTACCCAAGTATGAGGGTCCGTATGCAGTGTATCCGCACTTACTTCTGCCTCTGCTTCACCTTCTCCTCCATGATCATGCCCGTCTTCCTCATCAGACATAATATAATCAACGCCCTTGCTGACCTGGGTTGCTTTGACCTCGCTGTCACTGTCCAGACTCTTGAGGAAATTCGGCACCCAGCCTTCCAGCCCGGCACCATTATACAGGAAGAGCTGAGCTTTGGAGGTATTGATAATATCCTGGCTGCGCGGTGTCCAATCATGCGGCTCTACGCCCACTGGCAGCAGGTTGATGGCATTAATATCATCCCCGCCAATCTCACTGGCAAATTCATATATGGGATAAAAAGTAGTAATCACATTCACTTTACCTTTGACGATACTTCCGCTGCTCTTCGGACCACAAGCTGCAAGCAGCAAAAATACCAGCAAAGTCAGCGTAAGCAGCACGCCCCTGTGCAGGCTCTTGAATAACATTTGATTGATCGACTCCTCAAATCGTAAATTTTGCTATTTGAATTATAATAGTAATCGTTACGATAAGTCAATAAGTTCACTACGATCATATCCATAAACACATCTATAAAAAAGGAACACCTGCCGGTACCCGCGGCAGGTATTCCTTGATTCAAACCATAAATTCAGGCTGGATTAGCCAGCCTATTTCACAATCGCGCCGTTCGGCATGCTGTCCGGCACAGTAGCAATGGTCAGCTGGTCGCCCTTGGAGGCTGCCAGGATCATGCCTTGAGACAGCTCACCCCGCAGTTTCACCGGCTTCAGGTTAACGATACAGATTACCTTGCATCCCACCAGTTCCTCCGGTGTATAGAACTTGGCAATGCCGGAGACGACCTGGCGCTGCTCATACCCTAGATCGAGTTGCAGCTTCAGAAGTTTGTCCGCCTTCTTAACCGGCTCAGCGGCAATAACCTGCGCCACACGCAGTTCAGCTTTGGCGAAATCATCAATACCGATTTCTTCCTTGTGCTCCTCTTCCGGCTCATCCGCTACAGCTGAAACAGCTCCCGCATCAGCAACAGGGGCAGCTTCTGCTTCTGCCGGTTTGCCTGAGCCCATCGCCTCGGCGATGTAGGCCACTTCCTGTGCCACATCCAGACGCGGGAAAATGGGATCACCCTTGGCCAGCTTGGTTCCGGCTGGAATAAGTCCAAAGGATTTGCCGCTGTCCCAGGTCGTCAGCTCGCCCTTATCAATGCCTAGCTGCTGCCAGATCTTGGCTGGTGCTTCTGTCAGGAACGGCTGCAACAGGATTGAAGCTGTCCGCAGTCCTTCCACAAGATGTCTCATCACGGAAGCCAGCTCACCATTTCGGCTCTCATCCTTCGCGAGCACCCAAGGCTGGGTCTCGTCAATGTATTTATTCGTCCGGCTGATGAAGGCTCCGATTGCGGTGAGTGCAACAGAGAATTCCATTTTCTCCATTGCTTCTTCCACTTTGGCATAAGTGTTCCGGGCTGCAGTCTCAAGCTCACTGTCAAACGCCGTCACATTGCCTGCATAGGCTGGAAGCACACCCGCAAAATACTTTTCTACCATTGCCCCCGTACGGTTCAGCAGATTGCCGAGGTCATTGGCCAGGTCATAGTTGATACGGTCCACAAAGCTTTCTGGAGTGAAGGTCCCATCCGAGCCAAAAGGAACCTCGCGCAGGAGATAGTAGCGCAGCGCGTCCAGACCGTAACGGTCAATCAGCGTCACAGGGTCCACTACATTGCCCTTGGATTTGGACATTTTACCGTCCTTCATCAGCAGCCAGCCATGCGCAAATACCTTTTTCGGCAGCGGCTCGCCGAGCGCCATCAGAATGATTGGCCAATAGATCGTATGGAAACGCACAATTTCCTTACTCATGATATGAACATCCGCCGGCCAGAATTGATCATACAAACTGCGGTCCTCGGAGCCATATCCCAGAGCTGTTATATAATTCGTAAGCGCATCTATCCATACATAGACCACATGCTTTTCGTCGCCTTTGACCTTAACGCCCCAATCAAAAGTGGTACGTGATACGGCAAGATCCTCCAGACCAGGCTTGATAAAATTGTTGATCATCTCATTCTTGCGCGATTCTGGCTGAATAAAATCCGGGTTTTCCTCGTAATACTGCAACAACCGGTCCACATATTTACTCATCCGGAAGAAATAACTTTCTTCCTTGACCAGTTCAACGGGATGTCCGCTGTCCGGGCTTTTGCCACCCGTTATATTGCCATCCGCATCACGTTCGATATCCACCAGTTGAGTCTCGGTGTAAAAAGTCTCATCCGAGATACAGTACCAGCCCTCATATTCCCCTTTGTAAATATCGCCTTGCTTCAGCAGCCGGTCAAAAATATCCGCCACCACTTTTTTATGGCGCTCTTCAGTTGTACGGATGAAATCATCATTCGAGATGTCTAGCTTGCGCCACAGGTCTTTGATGCCAGCAACGATCCCGTCAACGAACTCCTGAGGTGTCTTACCGGCCTTTGCAGCCTTCTCTTCAATCTTCTGTCCATGCTCATCCGTACCGGTCAGATAACGTACCGCATAGCCGCGCAGCCGCTTGTAGCGCGCCATTGCATCTCCGGCCACTGTCGAATATGCATGACCGATATGCAGCTTGTCACTCGGATAATAGATCGGGGTTGTCAGATAAAATGTTTTCTTGTCGCTCATTTCTTGTCATCCTTTCGTCTTGGCAAGTGGAAAATTCTTATATTTCAAACACAAAAAACTCCCGCCCCAATATGGGGCGAGAGGATTACTCACGCGATACCACCCAAAATTCCCCGGCTCCTTGCAGAGCACAGGCTTCGCCAGTTCCCGAAGTGGGAACTGTCCATTAACGCTGGAACACGCCGTGACCTAACGCAGCCTTCTAACACGGCCTGCCGCTCGCCCACAGTTCCTCCCGGACCATCTTCAACCTTCTCACCATACCGGCTTTCAGCACATTCCCGGCTCTCTGTCATGGTTGTCCCGATTTACTTATCCGTTCCTTGGAATTCATCGTATTATCCAAAATATACCCATGCCGGGCCACTATGTCAAGTTGCCTTTGCCGATTCTCCCCCCGTTGGGGCGTTCTTCCCGTGGAGGCACAGGATCAAGTCCTCCCGGATGGAAGGGATGACATCTGGCAATCCGCTTAGCTGCCAGCCACGATCCCTTCACCGGACCATGGACTTCAATAGCTTCCAATGCATAGGCTGAGCAGGTAGGATAGAAGCGGCAGGTTGCCGGTTTGATCGGTGAGATGAACTTGCGGTACACACGGATTGGTGCCTGGATCGTCTTGCGTCCTATATCCATGTCAGCGGCCTTCTTTGCCATGAGCCGCAAGGGCAGTCTCTTCTTCACGGTTCTGTTCACAATCCTTGCAGTATCCGAACACCTCAAATTTATGCTTGACCACCCGGAATTGGTCAGGTGTATCCGTTAGATTCATCGGGCAGAAATTGATCGGGTAAGTCTTCATGCATTGAAGGCAAATCATATGGTGATGGTGATGATCCTGATTGCAGCTGCCCTTGAACTTGACACCCTCCTCAAACACCACCTGCTCCAGTACCCCAAGCTCCTCCATGATCCGCAGATTGCGGTACACCGTATCGAAGCTGAGCCCGCTGTATTTACGGCCCATATGCTCATATACATCCTTCGCAGATAAATACCCCGTATTCTCGCCGAATAGCTTGGCAAGCGTTTTACGCTGATCGGTGATTCGCAGTCCCTGCCCCGACATGGCTTCCAGTATTTGATCTGTCGACAGCATTTGCTCATCTCCCATAACATGTTCTTTGTTTTGCACTCTCTTAATAATGCCCCAAAACAAAAGCCCCGTCAATAAAGCCTCGCGGCTCCTGCAGCAAAAGGCCTGTCAGCCGTTCCCATATGGGAATGCTGACAGGCCTTTTGACGAAACTGCCCGATTTATTTTTTGGCCAGAATGGGTGTAAAGACCAGGTTTACCGGAAGATTGCTGCCGGAAGCCACCGAGAATACGATATCCACCGGACCTGTATATTCGCCGGATCGATAGAGCACAGCGTTCATGTCGGAGCTGGATAAGTTCCCTTTGTTCGGCAGATTAATAATCGATCCGTTGACCATTATAGACCCCAGATAATTGCCTCCGCGCGGATTGAATGTAATCAGTGTATTCTTGGCGACACTCTCGAGTCTGATTTTGTATAGAACCCCGAAGTTGCCTGAGTTCGAAGCGGCTGTTCCGCTCATCGGATCAACACCGACCAGATTCAGGTCTTTGCTGTTATCACCAAGCACAAGCTTCGACTGTGTGGCTCCAACCTCATCAAAGACACTGATTATACGTGTAGACTCATCGTAGGTTCCCCGGTTGTGTACACCATCACGGTCCAGAAGGGGCAGAGTTGGCAACAATGCTACCGGATCTTTAGTCTGCTCAACCATTACAACGTTATACTGCACTGCCAAATCACTGGACAGGTCAGCACTTAGTGAGAGCACTTCACCAGGTTTCATGGCGACTTTACTGATATCCGTCATGATAGGCATACTTTGCCCCGGTTGAAGAGTAATCGTTCCATAACTTGAGTTGTTAAGCATGGATTGGTAATACTTTTGGATCGAAATTTTACCTGTGTATTCCGGTGATGTGGCCGGACCCGCAATTCCCAAATATTGGGTAGTAATTGTAGTTGGGTACAAGTTGTTGTTCGTTGCGATTACATACAGCTTCTGTCTAGTGGACATATTGTTCATGTGGTGAACCAGGAAACGGGTTAATCCAACCGATGTTTCGCGGTACAGCACACCCTCCGAATTGACCGTTTCCGGGCTGTTGCTGCGAATCAGCTTATATCCCTCGGAAGACAAATTGTACTGCAGGTTTGGCAATCCTGGAATCGAACCGCCGTCCATCGAGATAATATCACCAGGAACTGTGAACAATTTGGCTACTTCATCCTGGGTATACAACTGCTCACTTGTAATATTAATGGTTTTCTCGAACGTACTGCTCAGTCCGTGTTTGTCAGTTACTTTGAGCTGGATCGAAACAGGTCCCGGATTAAAAAAGGCCAGTGCGCGGTTCGTCCACTCAACCGTCAGTTCTTCACCTTCAGGATCATAACTCAGGTCGGTAAGGGTCACCGGCTCACCCATTTTGTATTCCTCTTTATCGGAAGAGAAATTGGCAACAGGCGGCTGGTTCGGCTGGAGGACTTGAAAGGTCACTGAATAAGGATCACTTGTCTGTCCGGAAGCGTCCGTTACCGAATAGGTTACCGTATAAAATCCCGGCTGATCATAAATATCCATTTTGTTGCCGCCCCACTGTTCAGTTACAATTGCAGTGCCATTGGGCGATGAATTCTTGGTTACATAATTTACAGTCGTTTGTCCGGCGTAAATTACAGTCGGCTGTACAGTAAAAGAAGCCGTAGGCTTCATGTTCAGTGATAGAATGACACGTTTCCCCACGTTATCAACACTATAAGGGATGGATAGAGCACCTGTAATCGAGGTCAAAGGAATCATGAATGTTCCCTTGAACTGGTAGGCAGGCCCTTTCATGGGCACCTTGTTGCCATTTACCGTATAGATCTTGCTGTCTGTTTTAAAACGCATGATGCTGTCGCCTTTGGTTACAATAACTTCCTTTGTTTTTGTATCATAGGTATATTTCACGCCAACCATTTCCACCATGGCACGAATCGATACATAGGATACGCCATACTTAACTGCCATTGGCTGATTGGCCAAATACGGGGTGCCATTCTTATACATTTTATTACTGTTCATCATAAGAATGAGTTGGTTCGCTCCAGCAGTCGGAATAATTTGTCCCCCTGTGGTCCCACTTGGTGTGATCGTGCCAGGTGTAGCTGTAGGTATTGCTGATTGTGCGGGTACGGGTGTGGCTAAAGGCACTACCGTTGCAGCAGGAATGGCTGATGCAGAAGGCATCGCTGATGGTGTCGATATTGGTGTTGGTGTTGGTGTTGGTGTCGCTGTTGGTGTTGCTGTCCCCGGTGAAACCAGCGGAGGCAGCGGATCAGTAGCAGCAGGCTCTGGCGCCATCACAGGAGTAGGGGTAGCCTCGGCTGCTTGAACTACTGTTCCAGTTGTGGTGGTGGTGCTTACAGGGACGGCAAACGCCGGCACTGCCGCTGCAACCTGAGATATAGCCAGGACTGCAACTAACGAAATTTTTTTCAAATTCATGGTATGACTCCTTCTGCTCCTATTAGTAGTATATAAGGAAAGTAAATCTCTCTCTGCAATCCTTATAATCCCTGCAAAAACGCAATCGTCCGTAAGGGACGAGACTGTGATTTTTGCCACGTTCATTTACAAAACATAGTATTAGACGCAGGAGTCCTTAAAAAGTTTCATTAAATGTAAAGAAAAGATTAAAAATTATTACCATTTATTATCACCAGAACCCCATTGTCATTCTAACAGGCTTCACTTTGCACTACAAAAAAGAGACGCTAACCTTGTGGACAAGGTCGTCGCCTCTTCAGGTGTATCAATCCTATGCTTACCGAGTCTCCGGCATTCGATGCTGGTCCCGGTATTCCTTGGGGGTCATTCCTGTCTGTTTCTGGAACACTTTTGTAAAATAACGGCGCTCCTGATAACCTACCCCTGCGCTGATCGCAGTAATGCTCTTGTCACTGCTTGCCAGCATGAACTTCGCTGCTTCCATACGCTGTTGCGTTACATACTCCACAAAGGTCATGGCAAAGCGGTTCTTGAACAGAAGACAAAAATAGCTGCTGCTGATGCCAATTTTATTCGCCACTTCCTCAATACCCAGATCATAATTCAGCCGCTCCGAAATATATTGGGCAGCTAGATTCATCAGCTGTTCCGGTGTTTTTTTGGCAGAATCCTCTGCCGGAGGTTGCTCCTGAAACAGCGGAATACTGTTGTACAGCTTATCCTTGTATTGTTTGCTGCGGATTCGCGTGCCCATTTCCCGCACCTTGTTGCCCAGCTCTTCATAATGAATCGGCTTGCAGATATACTCCTTCACCCCAAGCCGGATGGCTTCCCGCGCATAATCAAATTCCTGATAACCGCTTAGCAGCAGAACCTCGCTGTCCAGTCCCATCTCGCGCAGCTTGCCGATGAACGTTAATCCATCCATGACGGGCATACGGATGTCGCAGAGTACAAGGTCTGGGGCTTGTTCCTCAGCAATGCGGAGCGCCTCCATTCCACTGCGGGCCATGCCGGTGATCTCCATCCCCATTTCCTGCCATGGCAGCACACGACGCAGATTGCCAAGTATAGGGGCTTCATCGTCAACCAATAATACCTTTAGCATAATGATCTTCTCCCTGCCCGTATTTTGGGATGACGCATTGGATGATGGTACCTTCTCCCGGACTTGCGCAGATAAATATCCCATATCTGTCTCCATATTCAATACGAATACGGTCAGCTACACTGCGTACACCAAGCCCGCGCCGCTCCAGATGAATGCCATGCTCCGGCTTGTTCCCGGTGATGGATTCGGCAGCCTCTCCTGATTCACTCACCATATACTGGAACATGGAGAGCTGGGCTGAACTCATCCCAATTCCGTTATCCTTAATCTGCAGAATCAGATTCCCCCGCTCTTCCCAGCCTTTTACACTAACCATCCCCTTGTATTCGATCCCTTCGAACCCGTGCTGGATGCTGTTCTCGACAAGCGGCTGCAGGGTAAGCTTGAGGACGCCACAGCCTAACAGCTCCTGGGGAATATCAATTTCATAATCGAAGATATCCTCAAAGCGGAATTTCTGAATATCCAAATAATTGCGCAGGTGCGTGACTTCCTCATCCAGTGTAATTTCATCCCTGTCCTGAATGCTGATGCGAAGGATACTGGCCAGCCTGTAGACCATCTCGCTGACCTTCCGGCCTTCATTCTGAACAGCGAGCACATTGATGGATTCCAGCGTATTGAACAGAAAATGTGGCTTGATCTGTGCCTGAAGTACCCGCATTTCAGCCTGATTTTTCCGATGCTGCTCCACATGCACCCTATTGAATAAACTATTAATTTTATCCATCAGATCATTGAAGCCACGCGCAAGCAGTGTCATTTCATCGCTGCCCTTCTCCTCCACACGTGTAGTGAGATCTCCATCCTCTACCCGCCGCATAAACCGGACTATAACAGCAATACCGCCCGTAATCCGGTTCATGAAAAACAGATTAAAAATGACTGCACCCAGCAGGCACAAGAAGATTACAACCACAAACCATCGGGCGAACACTGTTACTTCTCGGGACAGAGAATCCCAGGAGGTAATGGAGACAAGACTCCAGGGATAATCCTTAAGATGATAGACCGAGAGTATGCTTTTCTCCCCATCGAACTCTGTTCTGAAGCTTTGAAAGCCTTTTTGAAAAGCGAAGTTCTTCGCTGTAAAGGAATGGAAATCCTGGCCATCCAGCTTGCGGTCCGGATCAAACAGAATCATGCCATCATCGTTCACAAGCATAAAGGAAACTTTCTGGTCACTATCCCCGATTTTGAGATTGCGGAAGATCGATTCGAACTCCCAATTCTTGATCTGCACCACCAGAATACCAATATTCTGAAAAAAGCTTAGTTCCTTCACCAGCCGGATCTGCGTAAATACAGGCTCCGTTCCGGTCAGTTCCGGATATTCGTGAGGTGCAATCCATTTGGGCACTCCGTTCAGCTTCATGACCTCCTGATACAGCTCACTTCCCTTGAACTTGTCATAGGGGAGTGTACGGAAATTCTCCTTGTTGAAGATCGAGACAATCTCCGAGCTGCCTTTCCCGTTAAAATTGTAGAGAAAAGCATAGCTGATCGATGGATGATTGTACAAAAGACTGCGGAAGTTGCGCTGGCTGGCATTCAGACTAAGCTGCTCGGCATCGGTCAAATCCTGTGTGGACGGGTCCTCTGCACTAAGTGCCATATGAAATACCGAGGTGGCAATTCCGTTATCAGTGACGTTGTCCATGTCCTTGAAGACACTGGATATGCTGTAGCTGATGGCTTTGAGCGAATACTCGGATTGCTGGCTGTACTTCTTCTCAATTGAATTATAAGTCACAAAAAACATAATCATGCCAAGAATAAACAGAGGAATGATAATCAGGCCCAAAAACGCCGTAAACAACTTGTAGCGCAAATTCATCGGCTAGTGCCCCTGACTGTGAATAGGATTATCCTTTTACGCTGCCCGCTGTAACCCCTTCAATAATCTTCTCCTGCAAAATGGCGTAAATAATTACGACCGGCAGCACACTATAGACAATGCCTGCGGACATCTGCGCATAGTTCATCTGATACTGATCACGGAATTGGACCATCCCCACCGGAAGTGTGCGCAGCTCGTCATTCGAAAGAAAATAGTTGGCCAGCAAAAACTCATTCCAATTTCCCAGGAAATTAACAATGAATACTGTAACCATGGCGGGAACCGTCAAAGGTACAATAATTCTAGCAAAGATACCCGGGGCCTTCAAGCCGTCCATAACAGCAGCTTCCTCAATTTCACTGGGCAAAGAGCGCATAAATGCCGCCAAAATAATAATCGTGAATGGAATCGCGTTGGCGATATAGGGAATAATCAGTGCCCAGTGGGTGTTCAGAATATGGAGCTTGCGTACAATCGTATAAATCGGCAGCATCAGCGCATTATTCGGAATCAGCATCCCTATCAGCACCAGCGAGAACAGGATTTGGTTCCACTTGCCCTGGCGCATCCGCGTAACCGCAAAGGCGAACATGGAAGCCAGCAGAATAGATACTACAGATGACAATATAGAAATGTATAAGCTGTTAAAAAAATACGTGCTGATCTTGGCATTTACCCAAGCCTCGACATAATTGTTAAAAACAAACTCCTTTGGAATTCCAAAAGGATTCAGCGCTATGGCATTATTATCCTTCTTCACCGAAGAGAATAATACAAACAGAAACGGAAACAAAACAACTACAAGATAACCCAGCAATGCGATATGAGGTATGCTCTTTTTCAAGGTTCGCGCCATTAGTATTCAATCCTTTCATTACGCCGGGCGAACAGCAGCTGATAAAGTGCTGTAACCACAAGCGTGAACATAAAGATCAGAACGGCTATGGCGTTCCCGTACCCATATTTGAAGTTAGTGATGGCATATTTGATCATGTAGGTAGCCATTACCTCGGTTGAACCTGCCGGTCCGCCTTTCGTCATAACGATGACGATATCCGCTGCCTTCATGGCCCCCGCAATCGATAGCATGATAACAACGGAAATGATCGGAACGATTAACGGCAAGGTTATGCGTGTAGCCCGCTGGAAGCCCGTTGCACCGTCTATCGCCGCGGCCTCATCCAGTTCTCCCGGAATGGATAGAATCGCTGCCAGCACCATTACAATGTAGAATCCGGTCCACTGCCAAGCATTGGTGATCAGTATGGACAGCATGGCGAACCGTTCATCCGACAGCCAGTATAATGGTTCAATTCCGATAACCCCCAGCAATTTGTTGAACAGCCCGATATTGGGCTCATAGATGAACCCCCACAGGATACCAATAACCGCCGTAGACATAATGGAAGGCATAAACACTGCCGTCTTGTAGAGTCCCTTCAGCTTTTTGACATTGGCAATTAGCAGGGAGAACAGAATAATGAGAGGAACCTGAATGAATACAGAAAACAAAATGAACCAGCCGTTGTTTTTGACAGATACCCAGAAGCGCTCATCGCCCAGGGCTTTTTCAAAATTACTCATTCCTGTGTACTTTACGGTGTCTGAAACGCCGTTCCAGCTGGTAAGGCTGTAGTAAAGTGAGCTGAATATCGGATAAATGAAGAACATTAAAAACAAAATTAACGCAGGTAAAATAAACAAGGTGAACACCAGCGGATTTTTGAGTGATTTATTCATGATTTTCCTCCGATTGCATGAGAATCAAGGAGCACTGTGCCTTATACTTTTATAAAAATGCACCCTGGAGCAAGCACCAGGGCACATCCTGTTCACCGAACCTTATTCGACTGCTGCATTGGCTTCCTCTTGAATTTTTTGTAGAGCCTCGCCCATTTTCTCAGGTGTTGTCTGACCGCCGATCAGCTTTTGAATTTGAATATTGCTGATTTCCGTAGTGACATCTGCCTGTACCAGAGAGTCGAAGGCCGGGAATGAGGACTCGGAGTTATTCAGAACAGCTACAATTTCACTCATTAGATCATCCGTGATATTTTTAGTTAACACTGCCTGATCAATCTTCATGGCCGGCAGTACACCGTCTTCAACCAATCCACGCAGCTGCATTTCCTCATTGTACATATTTTTGATGAAAGACTTCACTGCTGCCAGCTGCCGTTCGTCCTTAGCCGCAGAAGCAGAAAAGCCATAACCGTTATTCACATCACGCATCAATGCTGTCTGATCGCCAACTCCACCTTCCACAGCTGGAATATTGAAGAAGCCAACCTTACCAATCAAGCCTTCACCGGATTGCCCTGCCTTGAATACGGAGGATTTCCATGTACCATCGTACATCAGAATCGCTTCACCACTGGTGAACTGGGTAGTATATTCAGCATATTCGAAACCAAGCTCGCCTTTTTTGAAATAGCCTTTATCTTCCCATTCCTTATACTTGGCAAAACCCTTAACTACATTGGGATCACTCCATTTGGCTTCACCGGTGGCGAACTTAGCCGTAACATCCGGTCCTGCATACCGCGACCAGAGATGGTTCGCAAGCATTAGGGGAACCCAACCCGCTTTGGAAGCACCCGCCAGCGGCACTTTGCCGTCGGCTTTGATGGCAGCCAGATGCTGTTCTAGTTCAGCGAAAGTTGTAGGAGCCTTCCAGCCCTTACTCGCATAGTATTCTTTATTATAGAAGAAACCTTCACCGGAGCCGCCGATCGGCAGCCCGTATATCTTACCTTCGTACGTAAATGGATCGAGATTCGAGAATTTATCTTTGATGCCCAGTTCTTCTAGAATCGGTGTGAGATCGAGCAATTTACCTTCTTTGGCATATATTTTAGAGTCAGGACTGCCGAAGAGATCAAAAATCTCAGGCGGATTCCCCGCCGCCATTTCACCCCGCAGCTTCTCCTTGCGGTTCACATCAGAGTCCACACCATCCAGCTTAAAAGTGAGACCCGGCACTTCTGCCTGTACTTTTCCTACAACATCCTCCAAGATAGCCAAGCGTTTCTGTTTGTCGGCACCTACTTGCGTATGACGAATGGTCATTTCAAAAGGTTCGCTGCTGGCCGGTTCCTTGGTAGCAGGTGACTCCGTAGCATTCGCAGCATTCGTTGCTGCCGCCTCACCTTGGTTACCAGCGGAATTGTTGTTGTTACCGCAGCCCGCCATGATGGCAGAGCTTACAAACAGCAGAGACAATAGCAATGTTACACTTTTCTTCATTATGGGTGACCCTCCCTATGTTGATTTCCCTTACATTTCTTATTATAGAAAACAAGGTTTGGAACCGTAAGGTTAAGATTCATCCACTCCAGGGATAAAATTCTCTTATGTAAGCGAAACCATTTTTATTATCTATCAAACAACGTTATGTAAACTGACTTTTCGAGTGAACATTCCCAAGTCCATTCTACACAAAAAAGCCACCCAACAGTAATTACACTATTGGATCGGCTTTGGTGTGGCGAATGATTATACTAATGCGGTTTGCTTGCGGCCTTCTTCAATTAACCGGTAGGCACGCTGAACTTCTTCTTCCGTTGGTGAAGGCACTCCCTCAAGCTCATAAGGTCTTCCAAGTACTTCCCATTTATAGATACCCATTTGATGATAGGGGAGAATTTCGAATTTTTCGACACCATTCAATGTTCCAATGAAGCGTCCCAAATTGATTAAGTCTTCTTCACGGTCATGAATACCCGGCACATACACATGGCGGATCCACATCTTACGGTCATGGTCAGACAGCCAACGAGCCAGCTTCAGGGTACGTTCATTCGACTTACCGGTAAGTTTGATATGTGCTTCATCATCAATGTGCTTCAGATCAAGCAAGACAAGATCCGTTTGTTCAAGCAGATCATTAATCTTATCACCTTCATTGTAACCGTTAGTATCAAGTGTAGTATGCAAATTCCAGCGCTTCTTCACTTCGGTGAACAGCTGTTTCACAAAATGCGCCTGTAAAGTCGGTTCGCCACCCGAGACGGTCAAACCGCCGCCGGAGGAGCGGTAATAATTCAGGTAAGGCTCAATTTCAGCCAGTACCTCATCAATACTCATTTCTCTGCCTTCATTTAAACCCCATGTGTCGGGATTATGGCAGTATTGGCATTTCAAGAGGCAGCCCTGCATGAACAAGACAAAACGAATACCTGGCCCGTCAACGGTTCCAAAGGTTTCTAAGGAGTGTATATGTCCATTAGCCATATGATGTCATCCTTTCGAAAATTTAAAATTTTAATCAATCTTAAACAAGATAGTACCGCCCTTGAGACAAGGGCGGTACACCTTGCAACTATTTCACTGTATACCTAAAACTCAAGCAAATGATTGTATATTACATTGCACCATGGAATGTGCGGTTGATAACATCCATTTGTTGTTCGCGAGTCAACTTGATGAAGTTAACAGCATAGCCGGATACGCGGATAGTCAATTGTGGGTAGTTCTCTGGGTGCTCCATAGCATCCAGCAATTGTTCGCGGGCAAACACGTTAACATTCAGGTGATGACCCTTGCTTGCGAAATATCCATCAAGCATCGATACCAGATTGGATTTACGTCCTTCTTCTTCTTTACCCAGTGCTTTTGGCACGATGGAGAAGGTGTTGGAGATACCATCCAAGCTATCTTCGTACGGCAGTTTAGCTACGGAGCTCAGGGAAGCCAAAGCGCCTTTCTTATCACGTCCGTGCATTGGGTTGGCACCTGGAGCGAATGGTTCGCCTTTTTTACGTCCATCAGGAGTAGTACCAGTTTTCTTACCATACACAACGTTGGAAGTAATCGTCAGGATCGATTGAGTTGGCAGAGCATCACGGTAAGCGTGGTGTTTGCGGATCATCGTCATGAATGATTCAACCAGTTCTACAGCAATGTTATCAACGGAATCGTCGTTGTTACCGTAGCAAGGGAATTCACCTTCGATTTCAAAGTCGATGGCAATACCTTCTTCATTGCGGATAGGTTTAACTTTAGCATATTTAATGGCGCTCAGGGAGTCAGTCGCAACGGACAGACCAGCAATACCACAAGCCATAGTCCGCAGGATATCGCGGTCATGCAGAGCCATTTCAATACGTTCATAAGAATATTTATCATGCATGTAGTGGATGACATTCAGTGTGTTCATGTAAGTCTTAGCCAACCACTCCATCATTGGTTTGAAGCGTTTCATTACTTCTTGATAATCCAATACATCGGAAGTGATGCGAGGCAGTTCAGGTCCTACCTGTACGCCGGACTTTTCATCCACACCACCGTTGATAGCATACAGCAAAGCTTTTGCCAGGTTGGCACGAGCTCCAAAGAACTGCATTTGCTTACCGATACGCATTGCGGATACGCAGCAAGCAATACCGTAGTCATCACCGTAGATTGGACGCATCAAATCGTCATTTTCATATTGAATCGAGCTGGTTTCGATGGAAACCTTAGCACAGAATTTCTTGAAGCCTTCTGGCAATTTTTCAGACCACAGTACAGTCAGGTTCGGCTCTGGAGCTGGTCCCAGATTGTAAAGGGTGTGCAGGAAACGGAAGCTATTCTTGGTTACGCGTGTAGTTCCGTCTACAGACATACCGCCAATGGATTCAGTAACCCAAGTTGGGTCTCCACTGAACAGTTCATTGTAATCAGGAGTACGCAAGAACTTAACGATACGCAGTTTCATGATGAAATGATCTGTCAGTTCCTGTGCTTGTTCTTCGGTCAGTGTTCCTTCTGCAAGGTCACGTTCTACATAGATATCAAGGAAAGAGGATACGCGTCCCAGGGACATAGCAGCACCGTTCTGTTCTTTGATAGCAGCCAGGTAACCGAAGTACACCCATTGGAAAGCTTCTTTAGCATTATTTGCAGGTTTGGAGATATCCATTCCATGCATTTCAGCCATTTTCTTCAATTCGCCAAGTGCACGAATCTGCTCGGAAATTTCTTCACGGAGACGAATAACATTTTCGGTCATGGAATCAACTTCAAGGTTGTTAAGGTCTTGTTTCTTTTCTTTAATCAGGAAATCAATGCCGTAAAGAGCTACACGACGGTAGTCACCGATAATACGGCCACGGCCGTAAGCATCAGGAAGACCAGTGATAATACCTGCTTTACGAACAGCTCTCATTTCAGAGGTATATGCATCAAATACGCCTTGGTTATGCGTTTTGCGGATGTTCGTGAACATTTCAACAATGTTTTGCGGAAGTTCGAAGCCGTAAGCCTTGGTAGCATCGATCATCATCTTGATTCCGCCGAAAGGTTGAATGGAACGTTTGAAAGGTGCATCTGTTTGAACGCCGACAATTTGTTCTTTGTCTTTGTCAATATAACCAGGGTTGTGAGATACGATAGTGGATACAGTATTAACGTCCACATCCAGCACACCGCCATTAGCAATTTCCTGCTTGGTCATTTCAGATACAATTTTCCAAAGTTCAGTAGTATTGTAAGTAGGGCCTGCAAGGAAATCTTCCTTGCCAAGATAAGGTTTGATGTTCTTTTCAATAAAATCATTAACGTTTACTTTTCTGGACCATTTGCCTTTTGCAAAACCGCGCCATCCAGACTTAACCTCTTGTACATCTTTTTCAATCACCGACATGCTAAATCCCTCCATTTATATTTAGTATATTTGTAGAGATCGCGGGCTTGAAGGTTAATCCCGTGTCTCGTGATCCCAAAAAAGATCTAGTTGTTATAAAATTCACAATTGCATCTTCATAAACGGGACCGTTGTCTATATAAACATTTTAGTTTATTTTCTGAAAAAGGACTGTGACAAATATCACTCTTTCGGTGATATTTGTCACTTCCATCCAGTCCCATATTAACCTATAAACTCATTTTTTGCTAAACAACCGTTAATTAGTTATCGAATCTGCCATAGAAAGCATTCCGATATACATCAGCAAGTTCAGAAACCAGTGGCAGCTTAGGATTGGCAGTTGTGCATTGGTCTTCAAATGCACGGTCAGCCAAGTAATCTACACGGGATTCGAAATCCTTAGGATCGAAGCCAAGCGCTTGGAACGATTCTTCAATACCGAGTTTTTTGTTCATGTCGCGGATCGCGTTGATCAGGCTTGTTACGCCTTCTTCAGTAGTGCGTGCTGGCAATCCCAGAATACGTGCGATTTCGGCATAACGTTCGTCAGCTACAAAGTGCGAATATTTAGGGAACGAAGCGAACTTTGTAGGTTTTTTAGCGTTGTAGCGGATAACGTGTGGCATCAGAATTGCATTGGTGCGGCCGTGAGCGGTGTGATACTGTCCGCCCCATTTGTGCGCCAAGCTGTGGTTGATACCCAAGAATGCGTTGGCAAATGCCATACCAGCCAGCGTAGATGCGTTGTGCATTTTTTCGCGGGCAAGCTTGTCGCCTTGCAATGCCGATTTTTCAAGGTATTGGAATACCAATTGGATAGCTTTGATAGCCAGACCGTCCGAGTAGTCACTTGCCATTACGGAAACGTAAGCTTCGATGGCATGAGTCAATACGTCCATACCTGTATCAGCTACAGCTGTTTTTGGCAAGCTGTATACAAACTCAGGATCGATGATAGCTACGTCTGGAGTCAGCTCATAATCAGCCAATGGGTATTTAGTGTTGTTGGCAGTTGTTTTGTCAGTAATAACCGCGAAAGAAGTTACTTCCGAACCTGTACCCGATGTAGTTGGAATCGCTACGAATTTCGCTTTGTTTCCAAGCTTAGGGAATTTGTATACGCGTTTCCGGATATCCATGAATTTCTGTTTCAGGCCGTTAAAGTCAGCGTCTGGGTGTTCGTAGAACAACCACATGCCTTTGGCAGCATCCATAGGGGAACCGCCACCGAGTGCGATGATGCAGTCCGGTTGGAATCTGTTCATCATTGCAGTACCTTTTTCTACAGTAGTAGTCGATGGATCTGGTTCAACTTCAGAGAACACTTCGATCGCTACTGGAGTCTGGCGTTGACGCAGGTAGTGCTCAACTCTTTCTACATAGCCCAGTTTAACCATCATTGGGTCAGTGATGATAGCTACCCGTGTGATGTCAGGCATTTTAGCCAGGTATTGAGTGGATCCCTTTTCGAAGTAAATTTTGTCAGGTACTTTAAACCATTGCATATTCACGGTACGACGGTTCACCCTTTTCACGTTGATCAGATTGATGGCAGTTACGTTCTGCGATACAGAGTTGCGGCCATAAGATCCGCAGCCCAGAGTCAGTGAAGGGATATTCGTATTGTAGATATCGCCGATTGCGCCATGTGTGGAAGGCGAATTGACAAGAATACGTCCTGTTTTCAGACGGTGCGAGAACTTCATGATCACTTCTTCGTTGTTGGAGTGGATGGCCGAGCTGTGGCCCATACCGCCAAATTCAACAATCTGTGCTGCGCGTTCGATACCCTGGTCTGCGTTTTTAACTTTGTAGCAAGCAAGAACCGGGCTCAATTTTTCAGCGGACAGCGGATATTTGGTGCCTACGCCTTCAAGCTCAGCTACCAGAATCTTCGTGCCGGCAGGAACTTGAATTCCGCACATTTCAGCAATTTTCACTGCGGATTGACCTACAATTGCAGGGTTTACTGCGCACTTTTCTACGTTCATTGCGCCGCTTGTCAGCTTGGCAGCTTCTTCTTTATTTACAAAGTAGCAACCGTTAGCGATCATTTTCTTCTTCACTTGGTCAAAGATTGCTTCTTCAATGATAACTGCTTGTTCGGAAGCGCAGATCATACCATTGTCGAATGTTTTGGAAAGGATAAGGTCGGTTACTGCCTGATCGATATCAGCACTCTTTTCAATGAAGGCAGGCACGTTACCAGGACCTACGCCAAGAGCTGGTTTACCGCAGCTGTAAGCTGCTTTTACCATTGCTGAACCGCCTGTTGCCAGGATCAGTGCAACGTCCGGATTGTTCATCAGTGCGTTTGTTTTGTCCATCGTAGGAAGCTCAATCCACTGAATGCAGTTTTCAGGAGCACCAGCTTTTACAGCTGCGTCATGGAGAATTTTGGCTGCTGCGGCGCTACACTCTTGCGCAGATGGATGGAAACCGAATATAATAGGGTTACGTGTCTTAGCGGCGATCAATGCTTTAAACATCGTAGTGGATGTTGGGTTGGTTACCGGTGTGATCCCCATAACGATCCCGACTGGTTCAGCAATCTTCTGGAAACTTTCGTATTGATTGTCTTCTACTACACCTACTGTTTTGTCATACTTAATGCCGTGCCAGATATATTCTGTTGCGAAGATGTTCTTCGTGATTTTGTCTTCATATACGCCGCGGCCTGTTTCTTCTACAGCCAGCTTTGCCAAGTACATATGCTTGTCGAGTCCTGCCAACGCCATTGCATGAACGATTGTGTTAACCTGCTCTTGATCCAGCTCCATGTAAGCTTCTTGAGCTTTCTTTGCTTTATCCACCAAAGTCTGAATATACTCTTCAGCGGTGGTTTGTTTCACTTGGGCGGCGACTTCGTTCTTAACTGCCATCTCCCTCGTCCTCCTGTCAATTTTTAGGTTGTTTTTCTCTACACACTTATCTTATCACATTCTGCCACGGGTTGTATAGTGAAATCTTTCACAAAGTATAAAGTTTTTTTTGATTTGTTTTCAAAGCGCTTTCATTCGATCATATTCCGGTATATATCCCATTTTATGTTTAAATTCTGCTTAATTTTTGTCGTTTATGAGAACGTGAATTTTTTCACTTGACATGCTTCACTATAAAAAACTTTTCTGATACTTTGCCTCTATTAGAATAACAAAAAAGACCAGGAAGTCTCCCGGCCTTTTAGTGATAGTACTATTTACATATATCCCCTTATTCCCCCTGCGCTACTCTACCTTAATCGTATCAAAGAATTTCTCCTGTACGGTCTTGGCTGCAGCGTCAAGCTGGGTTTTGGAATCTGTGCCTTTTTTGGAGAAGAGCTCCTGGATCACATTGGACATGGTTGCATAATAGTCCTGCGTATTATATTGTGCTTCAGGCTTTCCATCCAGCAATGCCATAATATCCGGGTTATATTGATAGACAATATCGTACTTGTCATAGACTGCTTTGGTTTTTTTGCCAAAATCAGAATCAGCGGCATAGTAGTCCAGAAGCGGCGGGATAAAGTATTTGCCGTCAGCTTTGCGTTGCTGCAGAATGGCATCCAGTGCCTCAAGACCTTTGTCAGAGAAGTAATCGAAAGTAATGTAGCGGAAAGCCATCTCCTGCTCATCTTTGGTAGCGTTCGGGTTGATGACCAGATAGTCGCCGCCGAGCACGCCCGTATGCTTACCGCCCTTTTCCGCAGCAGGCATTGGATAAGTAAGCACATCCTCCGGTTTCAACCCTCCCTGGTTCAGGGCTTGCTCAATCACACCGTCCGAACCGGCCATAACCATCGCTGTTCGCCCCTGCTGAAATGCGCCAACAGCGTCACCCCAGCCCAGTGCCCAGTCCTGAGGAATAGCGTTTGCTTCCCATCTCAGTTTCTTATAGAAGTCCAGCGCCTTCACACCCGCATCAGAGTTAAAGGTAGCCACAACCTTGCCACCGTCAATCTTCTGGATTTCTCCGCCGGCTTCGAACAGGAAGTTGGTCCAGTTCCAGCCTGCTTCATTACCTTTGCCCATTGGAGCAATACCAGAGATGCCTTTTTTAGGGTCAGCCACTCCTTTGGCGGTATTCAGCATGTCATCCCAGGTCCAGTCCATGGCCGGAACAGCCACGCCCTTGCCGTCGAGCATCTTCTTATTGATCATCGTAGTGGTGACATAGCCTTTCTGGGTGATGCCGTAGACCTTGCCGTCAATAATGAACTGGTTCTGCAGCACGGGATTGATCTGATCTTTGTACTCGTATTTATTCCAGAGATCGGTTATGTCTGCAACCCAGCCCTTTTCAACCAGAAATTTGGCTTCTGTTGCATACGTATTGAAGAAGGTCGGAGCTTCGTTCGCTGCCATTTTCACCCCGATTTCGCTTACGTTGTACTGCCAGTCGTCCTTGACGATCTCTACATTCGGATATTCCGCCTGGAACCTCTTGATCTTGTCATCCTCCTGGGCCCGTACCTCTGTCAGGTCCGGTGTAGGATAGTGGATCTTAATGGTGACTTTTCGCTGGGTAATATCATCTGCCGGTGCGTTGGTAGCTGCGCTGCTGTTGTCTGCGGCTTTGTCTGTTGCCGCCGGTGATGCTTCTCCACCATTGGTTCCCTTGGCGCTATTGTTGTTATTATTGCCGCCGCAGGCAGATAACAACGATCCTGTCACAAGCAGACAGGCCAGGACGCTGGAAAATTTACGCATTGAAACTCCCCTTTTCCATTCATAGTTAGCTTACAGATTCATCTTAAGAGAGAATTCGTTACCAAACGAGGTGTATTTATATTCCTTTCAGGTGCAGGTATACGATCTAAGCAGCTAGGCCCCGTCCTCTCCTACCCCTTGACTGCCGACAAAGACACACCGCGCATAATGAATTTCTGGAACACCAGGAACACCAGAATCGGCGGCAGAGAGACCAGAAAAAGAATTGCGAACTTGATATTGGTATTGAGCGCCTTAACGGCGATAACATATTTATAAATCGCTGTGGCGAGTGTGTATTTATCCTCAGAGTGCATGACAAGGGACGGCCAGAACCAGTCATTCCAGGCGGTAGAGAAGATGAAGATCGCCAGTGTGGCAAATATGGGAATGGACAGCGGGACCGCAATCGAAAAAAAGCTGCGGGGCTCCGAGGCCCCGTCTATCCGCGCAGCTTCAAAAATCTCCGGATGAATTCCGTCAAAAAAGTTCTTCAGGAGCAGAAAGTAGAACGTGTTAGCCCCCGCTGGCAACCAGAACGCCGCATATTGGTTCAGCAGTCCAAGCTCCTTGAGATTCACAAAGTTCGGAATCATGTAGCTGGTCGCCGGGATAAACAAAGTCATCAGGAAGAAGAAGTAGAAGACCTTGCGGTACGGCACGTTCATCCGTGAAATGCTGAAGGACGCCAAGCCCAGCACAATCAGCGTCACGACCATATTCCCCACGAAAATATACAATGTGTTCCTGAGGAACATCAGCAGATCAATATAATTCAACGCATCCTTCAAATTGCTGAAATGCCACTCCTGCGGAAAAAAATGCGGCGGGAATGAATTGACCTCAGCGTTGGATTTGAGCCCATTGAACATCGTCATCAGGATCGGATAGAGCATGGTGAAGACCATGACCAGGATGAAGAAGACCATAATTCCGTAAACGAATTTATTGCTTGTTTTTTTCAAATCATGTTCGGAGAGGATGCCTCTGTCCGCGCTCTTCATGCTAGTTGTCCTCCTTGTTCAGCCTGAACTGCAGAATGCCCAAACCGCCCAGGACCACAAACATCAGCATGCCGAGCGCCGTCGCCGTTCCATAATCGAGCCGGGTAAAAGCATACTTCACAATCAGCAGCGCATAGGTTAGTGTCGTATTGTTCGGCCCTCCATCAAGCAAAGCAAGCTGAGACTGGTATCCTTGCGAGGTGGCAATAATCTGCAGGATCAGCATTAGGATAATGAGGTTACGCAAAGACGGCAATGTAATATGACGGATACGTGCCCACACGCCAGCACCGTCAATTTCAGCGGCTTCATACCAGTCACGAGGAATACTAAGCACAGCGGCCAGATAGATCAGCATCCCCGACCCGAACTGCTGCCAGGTTTCCATAAAGACAAGTGAGATCATGGACCACCTGCTGTCCGTCAGAAACGGGATTTGGTCCGCTCCCATGGTGCCCAGTAAAGCGTTAATCGGTCCGACCGGATCATACAGCCATCTCCACAAGCCGTACAACACTACAGCCGGCAGCACAAATGGCAGATAGGCCGCCACACGCACCAAGCCTCCGAACTTCCGCAGCTCGGAAATAGCGACCGCAAAGGCAATCGGTACCCAAAAACCGATCACGAGACAGAGCACCATGTAATAGAGGGTGTTCTTCAAGGCAATCAGCACATCCGGGTCCGTAAGCGCTCTGGAATAATTGTCGAAGCCAACAAAGGTATTGCCCTTCACGAAGTCCACGGAATAGAAGCTGTACATAAAGCCTTTAAATATGGGAACCCACATGAACAAAATAAAAATAACGATGGCGGGCACAAGAAACATATATCCCCAAAAGTTTTTTTTCCACCGGTTCTGTTTGTACGGTTTACGCTCAGGCTTCACCGGTATCGTCTCGCGGATTGCAGCAGTGTGGTTCATCTGGCTCCCTCATTCCTTTCGTCTGTCAGTACTTCATCAAGTACTGTCTGCATTAATTGTAAAAAAGGAGCCGGAGACTGAACATGTCTATATCTACCGCAATCGTAAGCGTTCTTACTTCTTCAGTTCGCTGGGACTGATACCATAATATTTTTTAAATATCTTGCTGAAATGCTCCGGCGATTCATACCCGACCCGCTCCGCGATCTCGTAACGACGCAAATCCGTACTCAGAATCATCTCCCGGCTCTCCTCCATCCGCAGCTTGATCACGTATTCCCATAGGTTATGGCCTGTGTTTTTTTTGAAAAGATAGCTTAGGTAGTTGGGGCTTACGTGGTTTTTTTTGGCTACCTCATGGATCGTTAAGCCTTTCTGGGCATAATTCTCGTCGATATACGCCTTGGCCTTCTGCACAATCAGGTTACTGTGCGTATAGATGTCCTCGGGTGACGGGTCGGCGGCATAGCTGCTCCAGTTGAAATCTCCATAATAAAATACAAAATGATCCGAGTGTTCCTTGTTCCACTGAATAGCCTTTGCGGCCTGACGGTTCAGCACATCCATAAATGACAGCCCTTTGAGGATCTGGCTGATGCCGATCACGGCGTTCAGGTGCAGATACTTGTGGATATTCAAATGCAGACTGCGCCCAAGCACATCCAGCCGGTTGATCTGGCCTGTTGCCGACTCCTCATAATTTCTCTCATCCCACTGGATAACGACGGTGATCTCTTCCTCAGGAGAATAAAAGGCTACGGTGCTCCATTCCTGATCAAGCAGCTCCTTGGCAATATTAAGTGCGGCATAACGCAGTAGCTCCCGGTCGCGGGAGGTGTACTGCTGCATTTTATTCTCCTCTGGCAGTGGCAGCTTAACCTTGATTACGGAGAAAAAAGGACCCCGCAGCTTCAGTTCATCCAGCTTCCGAAGCGTCTCCTCATCGCCTAGTACTGAGCTTGGCTCTTGAATCAGCGTATTCAGCAGCTTGCTGTATTCGGGCAGCGGCTCCTCCAGACGAAAACTCTCCCCGATTCCAGCCATGAAGGTCGCAAGCTCCGGCGAAGGCTTATCCATTTTGAGTAGCACACTCCGAACGGAATCCAGAAAATGCTCGCTGTTCAGCGGCTTGATCAAATAATCCTTCGCCCCCAGGCGGACAGCCATCTGAGCATATTGAAACGTCTCATGCGCAGAAATGATGATCGTCTGCACCCACGGTTTGGCCAGCTTCGCATGCTGCATCAGCTCAATCCCGCTCATTGCTCCCATCTGGATATCGGTCACCAGCAGATCCACCTCCTCCATGCGGATACAGTCCAGCGCTTCAAAACCGCTGTTCGCGGTATAAATACGATCGATCTCCAGCCCCGAGGAGGCCAGCAGACTGCTGAGCCCTTTGCAAATTAGCGGTTCATCGTCTACAACCAAAATATTGAACATATAGGAGTCCACCTTTCATTCCTGATTCTCCGATTTCGGAAGTTTAACCGTTACGACGGTCCCTCCACACTTGCGAGGCGCATAGCTGATCCCATAATGCGGGCCAAAATGCAGATGCACACGCTGATTGATGTTACGGATGCCATATCCGCTGACCGGATGGGGGCTCTCATCATTCAGCACCTGCTCAATGGCCTTGTAATCCACCTGTTTGTAACCATTATCTTCTATAGTAATTAGAATGGTATCCTCTTGTAGAATCGAGGTGATGATGATCTCTCCGTCCTCATCCATATTTTTGACTCCGTGGATGATCGCATTTTCGATGAGGGGCTGAAGGGTGATTTTGGGAATGAGATTGACCTTGGTCTCCGGGGCAATGTTCCAGATGACGGTGAACACATAATCATACCGGTGCTGCTGCAGCTTGATGTAGGCGCTGGCATGCTCCAGCTCCTCCTCCAGCGTAATCAGTTCCCGGCCCCGGCTTAAGCTGATCTTCATCAGCTTGGACAGCTCCTTGATCATTTCCGCAGATTCCACATTGCCTTCCAGCGAGCTTTTCCAATAGATGCTCTCCAGAGTGTTATACAGCAAATGCGGATTGATCTGCTGATAAAGCAGCTGCAGCTGTGATTCCTTCTGCTTCAGCTCCATCTGGTATTTGTACATAATAAGACTGTTCAGCCTGCGGGCCATATCATAGGTGGAAGCAATGAGCACACTGACTTCATCATTCGTCCCTCTTTGCGGCGTCTCCGGCACACGGTTGCCCGGCTCGTATTTGCGAACAAAAAAAGCCAGCTTCTGAAGAGGAGTCATTAGAGAGCGCCAGAAATAAGTGATGATAATCAATCCAAAGAGCGCGTAGGCAACCGTTATGTATTGAATCACCCGCTTCATTTCCTTCTGCTGCTGGAGCAGCGCTTGTACCGGAACCTTGTAGATCAGCTTCTGGGCGAAGGCATGATTGTTGTTCACCACATAGATAAAGTCATCCGTGATCATGTCCTCCGTTCCTTCGGGATCACCGGGATCAGCCCCCTCCGGCAGGCCGATAACTTCCCCTGTGGCATTGGTGGTAGAAGCCAGCACACGGTTGTTCATATCGGTTAAATAGATTTCACCTTCGGGCAACGAAATGGATTTCAGGGACTCGCCGATTTTGGATTCCATCTTAGTGACAACCAGCACGCCGACGGTACCCGCCCCCCTGTAAATGTTATTGACCGCACGGACGTAAGTCAGCGTCTTCAGATTCTCTGCCTGCGGACTCAGCTTCTCCGTGAACATTAAATAGCCCTGACCCTTCTGCTGAACCACCTGGTCAAACCAGTATGGCTTCTCTCCCTTGGAGAAAAAATAGACCCCTGCCTTCTTCACCTGTGGAAAATTAGGGGCAAAAAAATAATAATTATCGGGGTCATACACGTACAGCGAGTAATAAATTCCATCGCCGCGCTCAGCTCCCTGCGAATAGCTGCCGAGCAGCTTTTCTATCGTTTCATAGCGCTCCACCCGGTCCAGTACAGGTTCGTCGCCGCTCACATGCAGCTGCTGCAGAATCGGATTCTGGATGATCGTGGTGGTGATTTTGTTCACCGTATCTATATCTCTGTTAATAATCGCAAAATTCTGTTTGTTCAGTTCCACATAAGCATTCGTCACATGACGCTTCAGGATTTCCTCAGCCTTGTAATTACCGTAGCTGTTAAGGATCAGGATGGGCGAGATCATAATTAGAAACAGCAGGATCAGCTGCTGCTTGACGTTAAGCCTAACGATTGGCTTGATAAAAGCAGACAACATCTGGATACACCTCCAGTTTCAATAATATATCAAACAGATAAGCGCTTACACAGGTTTATTTCAAAGGAAATGATGTTCATTTATATGCAATTTTCCCGGTTTGCAGGGGGAAGCAGTGGTGATAGGGGCGAAGCTGCGCGGAGCGTTTGGGCTTACGGTCGCTGTTATCCCCCGATTCCCTGATTGAAACTACACCACTGGTTGTAGAAATCCGGGGATAAAGGCGACCACTGGCGTTTCTCCAGCTCCAAACCTCCACTCCGCGTCTACATCACCACATTTCTCAAACCCAGAAAACCGAAAAAATTGTGGGGTTGGGCGCGGCAGGGAACAAAAAAGGGGAACTGTCATCAGACAGTCCCCTAGCATGATCATATGGCAACGATGTTGTTTGGATTCATTCGGGTCAGTTCTTGTTCAACAAGTCTGTAACGATGATAGGCAATCGTGCAGTTATCCGTTACCGAAACCGTTGACGGATCTACATTTGCAGCCAGATTTATGATCTCACTACTTTTCCCAGCACCAGTGTAATGCTCTGGGCCAAAAAGCTTAATGACAGAGCCGGAGACAAAAATAGAAAGTTGGAGGCGACAAGCAGAATCGCAGCCAGTTTCATGTAAGGATAATATTTGGAGGGAATTGTTGACTGCTGACTAATACCGACTGGAGCTATAAAAACGATGATAAGGATCGCTGCCATTGTTGCCGTAATGTTCCACATCTGTCCCACCGCAATCAGGGAAATGCCTGTAAAAAGAATGGTGGATACTACTACGCATTGCAGATTGGATTTCAGATGCAAGCCTCCGGTCAACTGGCGAAGAAGTGCAAATGAGATCAGAATAGTGGCTATCTCTCCAGTCCGTCCGGTATGCAGAGATATACCCAGTGTCGCTGCAACAATAAAAAACAGATTGAGCATCATGGAAATGGCAAATGTAAAAACTTCAACAGATGATGGATGATCCGGTACAGAGCGTTTTAGCGATCCAGCTATTCTTGCAGCAAGCATTTCAATCATTCATTCTCTCCTTTCTAATGGAGTAGTACAATCTCATTATTAATACATGAGGATAGAACACAGCAGCAAAAAAGGCAAAATAAACCCTGTCAAATCCGTTCGTCATTTGCAAACTATCTTTTCCCATTATATTGAATCTTCTTCCAGCGGTATAGTTGATATCTGTTAATTAATAGGGAGATGTAGAAACAGAAGAAGCCTCCCATAGAACCGAACGGCTCATGAAAGGCTTCTTATCCTGCTACTTGCAATATCCATTCAAGGCAAGCCAAGAGGCGCATGCCTCTGTCCAACCTCGGGTATGAGACTCATCGTCAGCCAGGCCAAGTCCATGCTCGCCATGTGCGTATACATGAAGATCAAACGGAATATGATGGCGGCTTAACGCAGCGGCGAATTGCAGGCTGTTCTCCACCGGCACAGCCCCATCATCCGAGGTATGCCACAGAAAGGCAGGCGGTGTTGCTGCCGTTACCTGAAGCTCACTGCTGAGCCGTTCAGCCAGCTCCGGATCCGGATTACTTCCCAGCTGATTTTCTTTTGAGCCCTGGTGGGTCACACCTTCTGCCATGGATATTACCGGATAACAGAGGATTAGCAGATCCGGGCGGCTGGACTGGCGCTCCAGAGGCTCTGAAGCAGCTTCATCCCCGGCATCGAATAGAACACCAGCAGCAGAAGCTAAATGTCCGCCTGCCGAAAATCCCAGGATACCTAATCTGCCGGGATCAATTCCAAACTCATCTGCACGGTAACGGATCGTGCGGAGCGCACGCTGAGCATCATGCAGTGCATGGGGATAACCATAAGGCGCTACCCGGTAACGCAGCACAAAGGCTGATATTCCCAGGGTGTTCAGCCATTCTGCAACCGGTCCGCCTTCATGATCCGCCCGCATGGCGTAGGCGCCGCCCGGACAGACGATCACAGCGGCATTCTCTTTACCCTCCACCAGATAAGGTGTAATTCCCGGACAATCCTCATCACTTGTTCCCAGTGCTCCGGGTGCCCCCTCCGGCCATAACAATAATGTTTCCATCTTCATCCCTCAAGCTTTCTTTCAATAGGATAGATTCATTCAGGAAATCGCTTTCTTTCCCTTCAACAAGTCTATCAAGGTCTTACAGTTCATGCAATCCTGTCACGATGAAATCAGCAGATTCAGCAAATCCGGGATGATCCGGCCCTTACCGAAGCTCAATAGGAAGCCGTCCAGTTCATCATGTCATCATTCCCCCGCCTAGCGGAAGCTTCGTTCCTGTAGCATCTACTATGATTTGCTGTCCATAAACCATGATGTTTACACTTCCACCGCGTAGCGCTGTGAAGCATACATGATTTCTGTCCACTTCAATTCTCAGCAGCACACCCGCATACATTACCCGGAAGTGGTAAGAGGTCCAGCGCTTCGGTAAGGTTGGCCGGAAAGAAAGACACTCCCCGTCCGACCGCATGCCACCAAAACCATACACAATATTCATCCAGGCCGCGGCAATGGAAGTGGTGTGCAGACCTTCCCGTGTATTCCGGTTATAGTTGTCCAGATCCAGCCGGGTTGCGAACTCAAAGAAATGATAGGCTTCCTCATATTTGCCGATCTCGGTGGCCAGAATGGAGTGGATCGAAGGTGATAGCGAGGATTCATGGATGCATCTCGGCTCATAATATTCGTAATTGGCCAGCTTGGCTTCCCGGGAGAACTCCCCATTATATAAGAACATAAACATCAGCACATCTGGCTGCTTAATCATGTCATAGCGGTATAACCGGTCATAGGACCAGTTCGAATACAGCGGAAAATCGGTTACCGGAATCGAATGAATATCGATGTGCGGCATATCAAAATACCCGTCATGCTCCTCATACACACCCGTGACTTGGTCATGAGGTATCCTCATATGTCTGGCCTTGTTTCCCCAATCGGCTAATTCCTCCAGCATGAGTCCCGTTTTCTTCAATAGTTCAGTATAGGTGTCCGGCACCAGTGTCTCCATTTCGGCAATCGTCTCCAGCGTAAACTCGAATAATTTCTTCGCCATGAGATTAATGTAGCAGTTATTATTTACCATCAGCTGGAATTCATCAGGCCCCATCACGCCAAAATAGCCATATTCCCCGCTGCGCTGCCCCCACTGTCCGCGCGTAGCATAGAAACGGCTGATCTGAATCAGCATTTCAGCGCCTTTACTGTACAAAAATGCTCTGTCACCTGTATTCTTCACATAATGCCAAATACCGTAGGAAACAGCCGTACCAACATGAAGCTGGAGGTTGGAATGCTGCCACAGGTCGCAGCTTTCCGTCCCATTGATCGTGGCAATCGGATAACAGGCCCCTTCACAATCGACCTCCCGCGCGCGGTCCATTGCTTCCGGAAGTGTTTTGTAGCGGAATTCCAGCAGGCTTTTGGCCGCCTTAGGGTTGTTGAATATATAGAAAGGTAGGCAGTACGACTCCGTATCCCAGAAAGCCAGCCCCCGATAGGCTTCGCCTGTCAGCCCTTTGGCTCCGATATTATAACCGGGATGTTCGCCATGATACGTCTGATACAGTTGAAAAATACAGAAGCGGATCCCCTGCTGGTTCTCCGGATCACCTTCAATCAGGATGTCACTGGTCTCCCATATTTCAGTCCAGTAAGCGGATTGAGCAGCAAATACCTCTGCTTCATTTAGTTCCGAGGCACCCGCTGCCAGCCCGAGCCCTTCGCGCCAGAGTTCGTCTTCCTTACGGGAAGCATCAATATCTATACAATGGACAGCAAGCTTCGTATAAGAAGCCATTCCCCCTTGTGTTAATTGCAGCTTAAACGCCTGCCCGATATAGCGGTCACGTTCTACCTTTTCAGTGTGCAGTTCTTGGGAAGAGTGCAGGACAAAGCCGGAAAACAGCTTATTGCCCGTGTTCAAGGTACTGGCCATAATTGCACTCACATTACCTTCTACTCCGCTGCGCAGACTTCTCCACATACTCTGACCGCGTTCCTCATGGATGATACCAAAATCAAGCCCGGTACAAATCTCCACATCACCCGAGAAATTCAGCGGCTCAAACCTAACCTGCTGGAGGCCCAGATGAGCATGCGTCATACTAACCAATCTGATAAACGTAAGCCGTAATCTCTTGCCGCTGTCCAGCAGCCAGATCAACTCCCGGCGATAAGTACCTGTGCGAAAATCCAGCCTGCGGCTGTAGTCCGTAATTTTGCTGCGGGCCAGATCCAGCTGTTCACCATCTACCATAAGGCGCGTATGCAGCCAGTCCACCGCATTAACCATATAGCGCAACGAACGGATCATTCCCTTGTAATGGATACCAATCTCCTGCTGCTCATGCAGGCCGCTGAAATAACTGCCCAGCAGGGAATCCCCGCTATAGCCCTCCTCGGCGTAACCGCGTACCCCCATATACTCGTTCCCTACCGAAAAAATCGACTCCGAGGTCCGGTTCCGCTGCGGGTCGAAGCCTTCCTCGATGACGGCCCATGGGTCGACCTTCAGATATTTGTCTGCTACCTTTGCCATTGTTTGAATTCTCCTTCTCCGGGTTGTGTCCACCAGTTCCGTGAAGAAACCGCTAGACCCTCACATCCAGCGTAGCTCTGAGGGGAAGAAAGGCCAATGACAGCCGATAACAGAGTTATGTGCATTATTACGGAGTTGAAAAAAACCTGCAGATTGCGTTATGATCAGAAAAGCTGAAAAAATCAAGCTTACAAAAAAAGAAAAATAGCAGCTTCTCCCATTATCTGTGCATAATAGGGGACCGCTACTATAATATAGTGCTTATTTAAGACTTCAATTCCTTGTTCAGGTTAAAATCATATTAAATCTCACACCTTTGAAGTGAAAATTATCACAATGTTAAAAATTCGACACTTTTTCACGAAAATTTCCACCCATAAAGAGGGATTTCAATGTATAATTAATTTAAAATTTACTGAAAAACTGAGGGAATAAAGGGGATGTCGATTATGATAAAGGAACATTATAATGTTATCGAAGCCCACGGCAATACAAACTGTTTCTCCGAACAGAACTTTAACCGGCTTCTGGTTACAATGAAAGAGCGTATGGTACCTGAGGGCTCTCATTTGTTCTGGGAAGGCGACTTCTCGGATAAATTGTTTTATATCAAACGTGGACGTGTGAAACTAACCAAATCAACTGACGAAGGCAAAGAACTCATTCTGTATATGTATCAGGCCGGCGATATGGTAGGTCAGGCAGACCCCTTCTTCAGCACCAAGCACAGCTTCACCGCCGAAGTGATTGAAGAAAGTGAAGTTGGCGTTATCGAGCAGAAGGATCTGGAGATTCTGATCTGCCAGCATTGTGATTTTGCCATCGACTTTATGAAATGGATGGGTATCCATCACCGTCTCACACAGACGAAATTCCGTGATCTGATGATGTACGGCAAGCCTGGTGCTCTCTGCTCCACGCTGATTCGACTGGGCAATACTTACGGTGAGAAGACCGGGGACAGCATTCTGATCAACAAAAAAATTACGCATACGGATCTCTCCAACATGATAGGCGCAACCCGTGAGAGCGTCAACCGGATGCTGAGCGATCTGCGTAAAAAAGATGCAGTGGAATATGAGAATGGCATGATCGTCATCAAGGATCTTACGATGCTTCAAGACATCTGCCACTGTGAATTGTGTCCTAACGAAATTTGCCGCATTTAATTTCCTAATACTAATACCCTCTATTCACCTCAATGAAACATATATGACCCGGAAATGCTGCATCAATTAATAGAGTGGTCAAAGGCGCCTTGTCCGGCGTCTTTTTTTCATGTTGAAGGCAGACTTTTCACCTCCCAGTCATCAAAAAATCCAACCTCCGTTGGCAAACAGCCTTCTCTCACCCATGCAGCCGCCGCTACCGTCACTGGCGAAGCCGAATTCAGTGTAATTGCCGGCAACTCCACCCACTCCGTTCCCAGCGAATCCTGTTCAGCAAACTCCTTAATCCCTGAAGCTACTGCATCACTGGCAATTCCCACGGTATAGAGAGCGGCTATATGGTGCATGTGGGTATAGGTATCCTCCTGATAGCGGACAAACCAATCCAACGTCCCCAGATTGTGTTCCACCGTCACTGTAAGCCCAGTCTCCTCCATAAACTCCCTTACCAATCCTCCCAGCAGGGACTCATTCTCCTCCAGTCTGCCCCCAGGCAAATCAAACCTTCCGGTATAAGGGCCTCTTCCTTTACGTATGACCAGCAGTTTCCCGTCATTCACACAAATTCCGTATACCCCAAAATGATTAAAGCTCTTCATCACGGATTCACCCCCAGGTTCTTTTCAATTTCACAGCTTAACATAAGACTGCACCCGGCATCAGTGATCTATCCACTTCTTGCGTATCACGATATACGTATTGTTTCTTTAAGGTATCAACATTCCCTGAGCAAAAAAAAGCGTCATACCCAAGCTTCTTAAAGAACAAGAGAATGCCCTTAGGCGTAATTGTTCCATCATATAACTTTCTAGGGTAATCTTTATAGAGCTTGTTGCCATCCGACTCCATCCCAAAATGTCTCATGATGTATGCGCTTGAAAATGCAGCGCATTCATAATTATGCTGAATGTCCATCCTATTCGAGGATTGGATAACATACGAATTCGGAATCGCATTGGTTGAACTGAAGTCCTTACTCGGGAGAACAAAATAATATAAAACTAAGCCAGCCAGGCATATACCTATTGCTATTAGCGAAATAAGAATAAACCCCATTGTATTCCTCCTATAAATTTCTATCTTTGATTTATTCGTAAAGTTAAGCGTATATTCCTTCAAGGATTAGCGTATTCTGCCCATTTGCAACAAGGCAACCGTACAAAGGTGGTTTGGCACCTCCTTTGGTTGGACTTTCACCATATAAATAATGCGTGCCTCTGGGCACGCATTATGCAAAAAAGCCCTGCAGTCAATTGACCACAGGGCTCTGCAAGGACTAGCTGACTTGCTTTTTCGTCTTATTGATAACACCAGTCCGTGCTGCCCGCACCGGGGAGATCATCCAGTACGCCATGCCAACAAACACGCCACCGCCGATAATATTGCCTAAGGTGACCGGAATCATGTTGTGCAGCCATCCGGCTATAGTAACCGTCTCAGGATGGTTTGGCAGCAGCACCGCTACGCTTAGCAGCGTCATATTCGCTACACTGTGCTCATAGCCGCTCGCGATGAAGGCGAACAGACACCACCAGATCAGCACCAGCTTGGCAGTCTCGCTTTTGGCGCGGGAGGACATCCACAGTGCCAGGCAGACCAGCCAGTTACAGAGAATACCGCGGAAGAACAGCTCAGAGAACGGCAGGCTCATTTTTTTGGCGGCTGCGGTAAAAATCAGATGTTCCGCCGGAGCCGCTGTAAATAATCCTGTGCCCCGGATCAGCAATGCCAGAACCACTGCACCGGCAACATTCCCGATAAATACGAGGACCCAATTCTTCGCTGTATCCCATACGCTGGTTCTTCCCGCAAGTGTACTTACGGTAAAAAACATATTGTTCCCGGTGAACAGCTCCGAGCCGGCGAAGACTACCAGCGTCAGGGCAATCCCGAAGGACATCCCCATAATCAGCGGCTGAAAAGGAGATTTAACCGCCGCCAGTGGCGCCCCGAGTGAAAAGATCAGAATAATACCAATACCTACATAGGCTCCGGCCAGCAGTGCGGCAAGAAAGTATTTCGGCAGACTTTCATTCATCTTGTCACGTTTGGCCACTGCTGTCTCCACGATGTTCTCTACACTTTGCGTAAACACACGTCCACCCCGCCATTCTCCCTTAAAATTGTTTATTCATCCAGACTTTCTACAGGCTGACCTTTACCATACCGCCGTCCAGTATAACCGGATAGACCTTTACCTTCCCGTGGTCCGGGGCCTGAACTTCGCCGCTGCGCAGATCGATTTTCCAGTCATACAGCGGATCGTACAGATAGTAGCCGGAGACAATCCCCTCAGCCAGCGGACCGCCTTTGGGATGCGGACTGCGATTCTCCAGGGCATAGACGGCCCCATCCGAGGTACGGAAAATGGCTAGTTCAATCTCACCGGTGGTGACAACCCGGCCAATCTGCAGCAGGAATTCTTCCACCGTGCCTACAGCATATTCTTGTGTAGTGGTTTGCATTGAGCTCTCTCCTCTCATAGTCGGTATAGGTTAGACTTTTGCCTGCTCAAACAGTGCGGTACGTGTCTCTTGGTCATCCAGCATTTTTTTCCATGGATCAGAAACCTGTGCCAGGGCAAAATCAATCCGTGCAGCAAGCTCCTTGCGTTGCTCATCGTTCTCCAGAATCACCTGCTGAATCTGCTCAAGTCCCATGCGTTCCACCCACTCGGAGGTCCGTTCCAGGTAGTTCCCTGTTTCACGGTAATACTGCATAACTGCGGAGCAGACCTCAATCAGTTCTTCATCGGTTTTCACCTTGCAGAAGGCATCCGCGATCCGCGGCTTGATCCCGCCGTTACCGCCAATGAAAATCTCCCAGCCGCCGTCATTGCCGACGATGCCGATATCTTTTGTGCAAGATTCCGCACAGTTGCGCGGGCAGCCGTTGACTGCCATTTTGAACTTGGCCGGAAAATCAAGCCGCTCGTATTTGCGTTCAAGCAGCGCTCCCATACCCATGGAGTCCTGTGTGCCAAAACGGCAGAACTGCGAACCTACACAGGTCTTCACAGTGCGCAGTGATTTCGCGTAGGCATAGCCGGATGGCATATCCAGCTCCTCCCACACCTTAGGCACATCTTCTTTCCGGATACCGATCAGGTCCAGACGCTGCCCGCCGGTCACCTTTACAACCTTAACATCATATTTCAAGGAGACGTCGGCGATCCGTTTCAAATCCTCCGGTGTCGTGACTCCGCCATACATACGAGGTACAACCGTAAAAGTACCATCCTTCTGAATATTCGCACTCATCCGTTCGTTGACGAAGCGCGACTCCTTCTCATCCTCATGAGTGTCCGGATAGATCATACCGAGATAATAGTTCACCGCCGGACGACATTTGGAGCAGCCCTCAGCTTGTTTCCAGTCCAGGACATTCATGACCTCTTTGGTCGTTTTCAGGCCTTTGGAGGTAATTTCCGCTACGATCTCATCTCTGCTTAGAGTGGTGCAGCTGCAGATCCCCTGCTTGGCGCTTTGCTGGAAGCTGTCCCCAAGGACAAATTGCAGGATCTGCTCCACGACCGGCTTACAGCCCCCGCAAGAACGGGTAGCCCCGGTGCAGGCTTTGATCTCATCTACGGTGGTGAAGCCATTCTCCGTAACGGCATCAACAATGGCTTTCTTGGTCACACCGTTGCAGCCGCAGACAATTTCTTCATCGGCCATCGTTTCCACCGATAAGCTTTTTTTCGCTCCGCCTCCGCCACAGCAGCCCGTGCCCATAACTTCGCTATAAATCTCCTCGGTCATTTCCGCACCCTGCTTCACCAGCTTCTGCAGACTGGCCGATTCCGTGACATCGCCGAAGAGGACTGCCCCGACAATAATATTATTATTAAGCAGAATCTTCTTGTAGGTCCGCTTCCATTCATCTTTGGCTGAGATGACGGTGTGCTCTGAGGTTTCTGTGAACTCACCGGCAGAGAAGACATCTACTCCAGAGATTTTTAGCTTGGTGGCTACAACCGAACCTTCATAAGGCTGAGTCGGCACGTTGCACAAATGTTTGGCAAGCACCATTCCTTGCTCGAACAATGGTGCAACCAGACCATAGCAAGTTCCTCTGTGTTCTGTACATTCACCTACGGAATATACATCTGGCATCGAGGTTTGCAGATAGTCATCGACAACAATCCCGCGGTTTACCGCAATGCCGCTTTCTCTGGCGAGCTGTATATTCGGCTTAATTCCCACAGCCATCACTACAAAATCCGCCGCCAGCTCCGATCCGTCACTGAAACGAAGTCCGTTCACACGTTCATCCCCGGTCAGCTCAACGGTCTGCTTGCCCATGGCAAACTTCACGCCCTGGCGGGCCAGTTCTGCCTGAAGCATGGAGGAAGCTGTATGATCCAGCTGGCGCTCCATCAGATCTTCCAGCAGATGCACAACCGTAACGTCCATGCCGAGATTCACAAGTCCTTTGGCCGCTTCCAGTCCCAGGAGTCCGCCCCCGATAACTGCTGCCGTGCGGTACTGCTTGGCTGCTGCAAGCATGGCATCACAATCTGCGATATCACGGAAGCCAACTACCCCCTCCTTGTCGCTTCCCGGTACTGGCAGAATGAACGAGTTCGAGCCTGTAGCAATGATCGCTTTGTCATAGGCAACCGACAGCCCATTATCTGTGATGATCTGCCGAGATGCTTCATCAATACGGATAACTGTGGTTCCTGTATGCAAAGTAATATGATGATCCGCATACCACTGGCGGTCATTGAGGATAATGTCTTCGATTGTTTTGCTGCCTTCCAGAACGTAGGACAGCATAATGCGATTGTAATTAGGATGCGGCTCACTTCCGAACACAGTAATATCATAAGCGCCGCCAAGCTTCAAAATCTGCTCAATTGTGCCTACTCCTGCCATTCCGTTACCTATGAGTACTAGCTTTTCTCTCTCCACTGTCACTGTCATGACCCTCCTTCATGCGTCTGAACTTCAACACAACATGATCTGATAGTGAAATTATACTGTTAAAATTTAAAGCGGATTTGTGATTGCAGTCACACCAATTGTGAAGCATTTCACATAATTTTAATCACGCTTCCTTAACTCTTTTGGGACACAAAAAAACGCCATATTCCTTGACGTAAGCCTAAGGAATGTGGCGAAATAGTACTTCATTTAGAGCAACACAAGCACAACCTCCAGAGTATCCTGTGGTCTAAGCTTCATATCGATCCCGGTGTCCAGCAGTTGCTTGCCATTGACCTTCAGCATCCATGCCTCATTACTGAGCGGCTTGTAATCCATTATACTGATTATCGTCTTATTATCCTCGGAGAGTTGCACCATTCCGCTGGTCTTCAATACCCCCCGTACGGACAGGTCCTCGGTATACGGCAGTACGTAAGAATGCGTCATTTGCGGCTGCTCACTACCCCCGTTAACAGTGAAAATGACCGGCTGCAGTTCTGCCCCGCTTGCTGCAGGTACGGCTTCAGCCACGATGGTGTCCCCGCGGTCAACGCGGCTGTTCCAATCCGTATTTTTTTTGCCATTCAATTGAATCTCCCAACTCCACTCGGGACTCAAAGATACTTTGTTGACTGCCAGGATCTTGTACCCCTCATCCGCAAACGTGGCTACGCCACTGTTCTTGAGCAGCTCGATGAGCGTCACCCCATCTGTATAGGCTTCACTTAGCTGCCTGCCCGCGCTTCCAGCGAGCTCGCTGTCACCGACCCGAACTGAAAAGCCCGGTCCGGCATTTCCAGCCGCGGCATCGTTCCCATCTGTTGGAGTGCCAAGCACCGATGAGCAGCCGCTCAAGGTTGCAATTATCATTATTCCCAGTAAAATACGCCACACCCACTTCGCGGACATTCCCGGCACCGCCTTCTCCCGCCTGACTCCAGCCTTCCGCTGCTGTTCAGACATGTCTTGATTATGTACATTGTCTTTTTTAAGAATAACGTAAACGGGTGCCGTTCTCAAATACTCCTTGTCCCAGCATAAAAAAAGTCCCCTAAGGGACTAGTGAAAACCGCTAATCTTCTATTGGTAACGCAGGAAAAGGATGTTGTTCTCCAGATGGACATGCTCAAAGGTCATGCCCTCCAGCTCTTCAAGACGGGCATACGTCAGACGGTAAGTGGTGCAAGCATGCTCCGGCGGGGTGAAATCCCCTGTAACTCTCCGCAGCTCGCGTAAAATATCTCCTGCCCCGTCATGCTCCTCCTGCAGCGTACTTAGCAGTCCGCGCAGCTCAGCCAACCCTTCAGCGCTCGGATTTTTATCATAGGCCAGCATTTTCGGGAATTCACTTTCCTCTTCCTTGGCCGTGTGCTCCAGCAATTCCTCACGCAGCGTATGGAACAAGCGGTACACCTCAGCCAAGTGCGGAGAATCCTCACCATGGACGCGGAAAACCTTTGTTACATTCTGGGCGATGAGCGGCAGCTCCTCGCGCAAATAGTTGTGATGCTTGTTGATAATGTAATCAACCAGCTCTTCTGACGATGCTTCGTTCCAGGCCGTATCTTCTTCCAGCACCGGATGGTCGGCATACAGCTTGTTCAGATCCTGAAGGACTGCCTCTGTATCAAGCCCTTTTTCGGCTACCGCCTCTGCCAAAGGCTTCGCGCCTCCGCAGCAAAAGTCAATCCGCTGTGCCTTGAAGTAATCTGCTGCTTTGGGGAATTGAAGGACGATATCTCTTACCATTGCTTCACCGGTGAATTGAACAGATGTATCCGTCATTGTATTGTTCAATTGTTTGGCCGTCATGCTGGGCCCTCCCTTGGGTTGTTGTTGGTCTAGGTTTCTTTTACCTCTATACCTTAACGCCAGCAGGGAAGACGGTTTGTGATTGTACGCACTAAATATAAAAAATTTTAATGAACTTGTGGGGGAGTGGGGGGCTTGCATAGCAGTCGAGTTTACGGACATCTACTGGAATTAGAGATGGTAGGCATTACCTGCACATCTCATATCAACTGACCTTCGTTCCAAAGGCAAGAAAGAATACACTAAGAATCTAGTGCGTTATTGCTACGGTCAGACTCTTTTACATCGTACGCAAATAAGTTGAATGAGGTGTGTATCATTGAAATCAACTTTATCCTGATATTGCATATGAAACAACTAACGATTCTTCCCTGCCTCGTGATCTTCGAACCTCTTATAGCTCGGATAGTGGTAACTGAGTTTCATGTGTAATTGGTTTAAGCTTGGTTTAAGCAAGATCAATGCCTTAATCAAGCCATTCCTCCTCGTCACCAATTGACCAATCGTCCAGTATACGTCCTGCGGGTTTACGCCAGGAAATATATCCAGTTTGTTCAACAGGATTCGACACTGGGTAACTCCATTGAATCTCAAATCATCAGCCACCACAACTAATCTCGAGCTATTTCCCTTGGATCTTTATAGCACCAATCACTCACGTACGGCATGTTAGTAATATTATCTAAGTCCTCTAGAGTATAAAACCATTCTTCCTCTACCCATATTTTTGCTGTCGGATAGATCTTAAGTATGGCGTGGGAAAATCGTAATAATAGATCTTCATTATCATCAAAATCGTCAGATACTACTGCTTTAAAATATTCATTTTTAGTATCATCCCATTTAAAACTAACTAATTGATATTCATACGGTTCATCATACACACTAAAACTAAGAGTTCTTGAATAATTCTCCCTAAATGGCAAGTCACTTATATATACTCGCGTGTATTTTAGTGTCCCTTCACTATCGTAAGTTTCTTCATCGCTATCAAAGAAAAGATTCTCCTCTATACAAATTTTATTAATGTCCCTCAATAAATCATTTGCTGGAGTACTTTCTCCACGATTAAATAATAAAAAGGATGACATCCCCATTACTTCAAAACTCCTCCTAACTCTTCGAGCGAATTCACAACTTTTACACCCTTACTATTAAGTTCTTGAATTATTTTAGCTGTTTGAGGATTTGAGATTTCAATAATCTCATCAATATACAATACAATCTCTTTACCCTCAAAATTAAAGAATTGAGAATTACTTGGATTAACATACTTATCGATTTGATCCATTTTAACAGCAGACATTGACTTCTTAATCTCTATAATTTGATTGTGTGTCATGACATCAATATCTCCTGCTGGTTTACCAGTAGATATATTGTCTAGTTTTAAACCGAACCCTGTTACTTCTACCTTTTGCTGAACGTAATTTCCAACTTTACCCTCAATAGCTTTACCAATATTGCTATTACTCATTGCACTTTCGATTGCATTTGGAATATTCTTAGGGTTTTGTTCAACCCACTTTATTTTACTACCGTACGGATTATCAAATTCAACTTCTACGCCTTTATTCGTTTTCGTTTTTATTGGATCATTGAATTCACCCGTCCCCTCAATACGGGTCTCCTCTATCTCCTTTGCTTTAGTTTCGATTTCCGCTTTGGTTTTTCCTGCTCCCTCAGTTTTTTCCACCTTGATATCCGGCAGCTTCCCTCGCACAAATCTCATCGCACTGGCAGCTACTTTGCTGCCCGCAGTAATCATTAGATCTCCCGCACCAGCAATAACGGTATTGAATCCCACAGCCGCTATGCGCTCACCCAGGCTTTGCTTTCCATCATCCCTGAAATCATTGAACGCGTCCATCGCTTCGCCCACGGTCCCGCTGATGGCTCCCGCTACCATCGACTTCAATAACGTGGTGGAGAATTTCCCCACTGCGCCCCCGGTTTTCACACTGTTCAAATACTTCAACGGTAGGCCTATGCTGATGAGGTTTCCCGCCAATTGTCCTGCATTCTTTCCATACGGATTATCCGTCGGGTCAACATAGCCTACCGGTTTCGGTCCCATAGTCCAATCCGTAATTGTCCCTGCCATTCCATACGATGCCGTATCGATTGCATTCACCAGGATATTACTTCCACCTTCTAGAATATTGGCAAGCGTCTGGTTTCCAACACCACTTCGCAGCAGACGGTTTTTGTCTGCCACTTCCTTCTCCTGCTTTTCGTAATACGCTTTGGTCTCTGCATAGATCCGGTCCTGCTCCTCTGTCGACAGGGTAGACCAATACGTCTCTTTCAGCCGTTTCATTACCTCAGGGTTGTCCCGGTTTAAAATCTCTTCATACGACACCTGGATGCTTAATTCCACTTCATTTTTTAGAACCCACTTTTGATACATATCTCTATCTACCATTTTACAACAAATGGATATTTTTTAAATTTCGCTTTGTAATATTTCTTATATGAGCATTTTGCAATAATCTAAGCCCTTGTTACAAAGGAATTTTGGATATACAAAAGGATTTCACCCCAACTTGGAGAAATTTTTTGGTGACCAAACCAAAACACACAAGAGGAGGAAGTCCCTTTATATTCTCCAAAAAATTCCATTTGTTTGTCGATAGATATGCTTGCTTTCATCACATGCTACACTCCCGTTCTCATACGCTTTTTTGCTTTATTCGATTGTAAAATGTAACACTCTAATTAAGTAATTATCGGACGCTGTCCGCTTCAGCCTGTTAAATGCAAAAAAGCACTTGAAATCACCAATAACAGTGTTTTCCAAGTGCTTGAAGTGTGTGATTTCTAAGCATTCAAAGTTTGGGCAAATTAGCAGTATCTCTGAACACAATCGAATAAGAATACTGTACGAAGATTATGATACATGCTTAGTTTGGAGTCAATAACGTTTAATCCTATGAGAAGGTTCACTCTCGTTTGTATCTCCCTTCATCGGTGTCATTTGTGGTAATCCTACATTAGAACGTCGTCTCGCCCTGTGCTCGTGGGTCTGCCGTAGAGTATGCTCGTATCCTAGTCGAGTATGCCTGACTCACGACGCATTTCAATCTCCAGTTCACGTAACCGCTTTTGCTCCGTAACCAGTTCCTCAACCATTCCTTGTCCCTCATGGCTTGAGCCATGTCAATCATTTCGTCGTACTCTACTGAACACATCATCATTCGCTCTTTGAATTCGCTCATTTGTCCAGCCTCCCAATGTCTACGTAATGATTAGCTGATCTGCCTTGCCTTGTTCCACAACTGGCGGCTAATGATACAAGGGAACACATCTTTCTGCATAATGCCATTCTGCTCTTTTTGCCCGTTGTACATCTTGAACCCTATGTACGTCTCATTGTTCAAAATGCTTTGTACCTGTACGACTGTCCAAGCATTCCTGTCTTGGTATGGATACCAGGGTTGTTTAGCAACTTGGCTATGCGATAAGGGTTCGTTCCTTCTACATATTCCTGAAAGATGTATTTAACGGTGCTACCTTGCTGTCTATCCAGTTCAATGTTTCCGTTCCACAGCCTGTAGACATAAGGAATAAATCCGCCAGCGTATTGATTCTTTGGAGCCGTAGTGATTCGTCCGTTTCGGGTACGTTCATTGATGGTTGCACGTTCAAACTCAGCAAAACCACCAAGAATTTTCAAGAAAATCTTCCCTTGCGGAGTCGAGATATCCATTCGCTCCGTCACACTAATGAATGCAATGCCGTGTGGTTCCAGTTCCTCTTCTATCAAGTCCAACAGATGATTGAATAGACAACAGCAGACAGCTCTAACAGTTCTTGCTTCTTGTACAGGATACTGCCGCTTTGTCGTGTGGTTCAAGCTCCTTGCCTTGGAAGCCAACCGAAGTCGCTTTCATGAAACCGCCTTTATATAGCACATAGACGGTGTCCGCTAAGGGGTACAGCCCTTTTACCAGAAATTCAATGTCGAATGCCAGTTGTTTATTCTCTACACGCACATCTAGCGCCCGTCCAATTGGGAAACCGTATACTCATGCGCCCAGAGGAACACAAGGTTTTTTTTGTAATTTTCTAGCTGCCAGCCAGTAGCACGAATAACGTCCCGTTCTCTGTCCTCTATTTCGGTTGAGCCTATAAACCTAAGAACTCTATTTTCTGTCGGGCTCTTTCACTGTTTGACCTGTACACGAATTGAATGTTTCATATACTTAGCCCTCCAGTTCTGCCAGCTTCGCCATCTCGTAAGCTAAAAGCTGCTCTGTTTCCTGCACTCGCTCTTCTGCCCGTTGAACCATTGTCACCACTTATTCTCTTGCTTCCTTCAGCTCCTTATGCTGACGGGTTAATATAGTTTGATTGTGCTGTACACTTTTCCTCAATGCAGATGCTTCACGCTGTAAATCTTCTATGCGTTGAAGTACTTCTAGTCTTGAGTGTTCGTTTTTCCGATTGGCTAGCATTTCAAGTCGTTCAGCTTGGGTAATTAACTGCCGTATTTATGCCCCTGCCTGCAAATCCGTCCGCCCCGACCGTATCAACATTGCTGCCTACTCCCGCATGTCCTTCGCCTATTGGCAATAGTTCTGAATCTCAACCTTAATCTGTTCATAATCTGCTTCTGCTTGGGCGATCGAACGCATCGTCCCCTCAACAACTTGTTCCTCTATTCCTTCCGCTACTACCTGCTCACGCTATGCCATTCGTTTCATCCTCCTTTGATTTTGGGCACGCAAAAAAAGCTCATTCCTACTCATAGTTCAAGTGGAAAAGAGCTTTTAAAAGTTTATCAAGTGTTTGAATCAGTTAGTGTTTGGTTTGTTGGTTGTTTTGTACGATCTTGTTATTGGGAAAGTAAATGGGCTTACATAAAATTCTTAACAAATCCTATTTATCTTGTTTCTTGCGCAAGGAATCTAATAAATTTTCATTTCGCTGATGAAGGTATTATCCTCTCCTCTGCTCCATTAACCACTTTTGGATATCATAACCGTCCAACCTTGTTGGCTTCTCTTCAGTTCCAACAAAAATATGTTTGGCAGACACTTGATCAATCCCCTTTATTTCTTCAAAACTTGCCCCATAAAGAAGCGCCCCATCGAGTAGAGCGTTTGTTAAATCAACATTAGAGAACTTTGTGTAGCTTAGATTTGCTCTTCGAAATGATGCTCGCCTCAAGTCAGATCCAGATATGTTAGCAAAGCTAAGATCTGCATCTTCAAAAGACGATTTTATACCTACACAATTTGTTATAATTGAATGTTTTAACGAAGCGTAATCAAATACTGTTTTACTCAGTATACATTCCGAGAAATTCGTTTCTTCGAATGATGTACTTAAAAAATAGCAATCACTCATATCATTATTTGTCAAAAACGAATTGTTCATATTTGACTCTACAATCTCTGAACAACTCAGATTCATCCCTGCAAGATTTAGTTGTTTTAATTCTTCTTTCACAATTTCTAATTTCTCTCCAATATTACCATCTGACTCTGCCCATTTATGATGTTGTAAAAACATACTATCCTCCATGCAATACTTCCTTTCGCATATTTTATGGCCACCAAAGCAATTTATCACTTAAACCTAATTCTTTTATTGCTTCGCGTACTTCGTTTATATGTTCTGGGAACATTTTTGATGAATCGATGATAACATTCTCACCTTTTGAAAGGGATTCTTCTATATCAGCAATTGCCTTTTCCAGTGTATAACCCTTTGGTGCAAATTTTGAATACCATCCTTTAACGTCCCACTTTACACCTGTTGCATCAATAAATTCTGCACCTGCTGGATTAGTATCTCTAACTATAGGACCAGGTAAGTCCCCTCTCGCCTCTAACTCTAAGCCTGCTAGTCTCTCAATTTTTGATTTCTCATTTATTTTAAAGTTTTTTGCTGGATCTTTTGCCAAACTCTCGTACTCTTCTGGAGACCTAGCGAAGTATCTTCCCTTATCCCCATAATTGTCTATCAATTCTTTATAGTAGTCCGGCGCAGTTTGCCTAATTTTGTTTAAGTCAGCTTTAGGCGTGCCCTCAATACGGGTCTCCCCTATCTCCTTTGCTTTAGCTTCGATTTCCGCTTTGGTTTTTCCTGCCACCTCAACCTTTTCCACCTTGATATCCAGCAGCTTCCCTCGCACAAATCTCATCGTACTGGCAGCCACTTTACTTCCCGCAGTAATCGCCAAATCTCCCGCACCAGCAATAACGGTATTGAATCCCACAGCCGCTATTCGCTCACCCAAGCTTTGCTTTCCATCATCCCTGAAATCATTGAACGCGTCAAACGCTTCACCCACGGTCCCGCTAACCGCTCCAGCTACCATCGATCTTAATAAGGTTGGCGAAAATCTACCCACCGCTCCCCCGGTTTTTATTGCATTTAAATACTTTACAGGCAGACCTATACTGACCACCGTTCCCAGGAACTGCCCGGCCTTTTTCCCGTAAGGATTATCCGTCGGGTCAACATAGCCTGCCGGTTTCGGTCCCATGGTCCAATCCGTAATTGTCCCTGCCATCCCATACGATGCCGTATCGATTGCATTCACCAGGATATTGCTTCCGCCTTCCAGAATATTGGCAAGCATCTGGTTTCCAACACCACTTCGCAGCAGACGGTTTTTATCTGCCACTTCCTTCTCTTGCTTTTCGTAATACGCTTTGGTCTCTGCGTAGATCCGGTCCTGCTCCTCTGTCGACAGGGTAGACCAATACGTCTCTTTCAGCCGTTTCATTACCTCAGGGTTGTCCCGGTTTAAAATCTCTTCATACGACACCTGCTTAGTCGGGTCAGACGATCCTATCGTGGCCTGCGGCTTCATCAGCGCCAATTGCTGTTTCGCCCAATCCCCCTTCGTCCCTTCCATCCTCAACATCTGCAGCAGAAGTGAATATTCTTCCGTTTCCAACAGAGGCACACTGCTGGTCGTACTCGACGGATCGTAGTCACATGCCTTCAACGCCGATTGCTTGAAATACACGCTTAAATCTTTCCCTGCCTCATATTGAGCCTTATCTACGCCCAGGGACTCCAGCTTCTTGCGTGCGTCTTCCGCCAGCTTGTGCATCGCATCCATTTGTGTTTGATTTCCAAAAGCTTCGTATACCTCGTAGGCTGTCTGCGCCTTCGCGATCAGATTCCGTGCTTCGTTGATATCATTTAGCTTGCTTTGCGCTGCGATCCCTTCTACGGTCCCTAGACCGGACTTTTGAAGGATGTCCCGAAGATTCCTTACCATCGGATCGCTATCCAGTTCATCCCGGCCTGTTAGGGCAGCAATGGAGGATATCAATTTCGTCGCTGCTTTCTGAGCAAAGGTTGGAATCGAATACCTCCCTTGGCTTCCGTTCCCCCCAAAACTTCCCAACATGCCTGCAAAGAGGCTGAACGGCTGGGTGAGTTGGCTGGCTTGCCGCTTGTTCTCTTCCTGAACGCTTTGGACACCTTGGACCGCGCTCCGAATGAGATCCTCCAGTTTTTCTGCTTCCACCATCAGTTCATTGATGAGCACCTGGGCCTGCACCAGGTTTTGTCCCAACGGAATACCGCTCCAGTTGTTGGCCTGGCCTTTCAGTTGCAAATACAATAGATTCGTGTCCTGGCTTACCTGTCCGATCTTTGTTTGCAGGCGCTGGACTTCATCTACGCTAAATACTAGCTTCGTTGACGCCATGTGCTTCCCCCTGCTTGCTTCTAATTAAAATTAGCTATGCAACTTTCTGCATAGCTAATGGCAATCTTATGTAGTGGGGCTCGTGAAGTTTGTTTGACTTAAAAATATGCTAGAATTGTTGCGAATTTTTAACTTGATCTGAAAGTGTCTTATAACTTTCAGAAACCTTTTCCATGTGCAATCCAAGCTTTTCAAGTGATTCCTGGAATTGTCGAAACGTCGGTTCCAATTTTACAACCTTCTGCGTAAAGTCCTGTGCTGCCGCGTCATCCCATACACTGTTGAGATTAGTCATTGTAGTCTTTATTTTTTTGATTAATCTATCCACTTCATCTCCATACCCTTTAAGTATCTTTCCCTGTCCAACTAATCCATCATAATTCAATGTAACTTTGGTGGTTTGTGCCATTATTAACCTCTCCTTAAGTAATTGATTTTTATATAAAAATGAACTTAAAAAAATATTCTTTCATCCCTATCAGTTTTTTTAAGTTCATTATTATAGATCCAGTTCCCACTATATATTTATCGGTCTAAAGCACTAATAAGTTTATATATAAATCCTTTTAAAGATAAATTAAACTCCTAAGGAATTTTCTACAAATCCCCTATCTTCCCTGCCCCTGATAATCATTTCGCACAGAGTAGTCCGATTCGAACAGGATAATGTCCCCGGAAGAAAAAGAAAAGGTCTGACCCCGTTCATCCGTTTCTCCCGTCATCTGGCCTTCAATCGCCCACATGTTGGCAATGGGAGCCTTGTAACCTAGAATTCGCGTGTCTACATCCCCATTTTTTACCGTATAAATTCCGAATTTCACCACAATATAACCACCGGTAATGAACTCCTGCTCATGTCCATCCAGTGCGCCTCCGTACTGATTCGCCAGAGTGACTATATTGGTTCCCTTAGGCAGGATGTAAGGAGAAATCGGCAGATTGTATTCTCCGTACCAGTGCTGAACACTTCGAACAGCCGCAATGGGGTCTACTCCGTTCGGAATATCAGTCGGACCGACTAAGGTCCGCGATTTATAGGGCAGAACCTCCAGGTCATAGCCCGTGGCAAGTTTGGTTTTGCGCTTTACATACTGCTTGTAGAACTTCAGCCAAGGGGTCTTCTCCCGCTCCTGCTCATTCAGTATATAATTGTACTCATAGCTGGCCGCCGTCGATAATTCGCCACTCGATATATTCCGCAGGTCATCCGCCAAGCGATAGGTTCGGGTATAACTCAGATTGTCCTTGGAGGAGCCAACGCCAATCATTTTGTTGTTTGAGCCGGAGATATCATAGTACAGATCAACGGGTGTCGGCGATCCCCCACTCTTTGGGATAAAATAGAAGCTCGGTTCAATCCGGATGCCCTCGCCCGGCTGCCACAGGTTCCCCATGGTCCGGAAATCAAACTGGAAAGAGTATCCGTTATGCGGTACCGTCAATTGTTCGTTAGGATGAGAACCCTTGCGAATTGGCAACTGCCACTGTGGTTGCCCGCTTATGGCCGTTGGATTACCATTCTCGTCATTACCACCTGTATAATACATCGCAGTGCTATGCTCCAATGTCCCAACTCCGGTGCGGAATACCTTTTCAAAACGGAAATCCCCGATGTCCCAAATCCGAAAATTAAACAGCCGGCCAACCACACCAACATTGAAACTCTCCGATGCGCAGTAATTCGTTAAGTCCCCGTTCAGGTTCACCTCGCAAAGATCTGTGCCTTCTGACGGAGCATTAATAGCCCAGGACTGCGTATTGATGGTATAATCGCCTTCATTGACCCAGGTCGGCATGGTAAAAGTCATGGACGGTGTCCCGACAGGAATGTAAATCCAGGTATTTTCTGGGTAATACTGGCCGTCTTGAAATACGCCAAACGGAAACTGGATGCGTTTGTTCTTCGTGTATTTGGCATAATCCCGGTTGCCATACCCAGGGATATTGAGATGCTGGCCGCTCTCCGTAAAGTGTACGGTGAAGGGCCGATCCAGAATCAGCACTGTCCGTGTCATATCCGGAACCATCCGCTGGTCGAACGGGCGGTTATCGTCGGGCAATAGCGAATAGTTGACTACAGGTGTATGCACCGTTACGGAATTAATTGGGGATATGGAATACTCCTTGTTCCCGTGTCCCTGCACATTCTCCGCCAACATCGTATAATAAATCGTGCCAGTGCTGATTGTATTCGGCCGATTGAGTAGACTGCTGTTGATCAGCAACTGACCTTCGTAAAGCACCTTGTCTCCGATGATTTCCGGATCGGGAATCCTTCCCGGGGGAGGTCCGGTCTTGGTAGTGACGGTATCATCCATAATTGTTTCCCCGTTAAATCCTAGACGGTCATTTTGCACCTCAGGATCTTTGGTTTGCTTTTCCGCAAGACTCTTAATATCCGCCTCATCATTAACATCGCTTTCATCTGGCTCGTGATCCACACCGTCTACCACTTCCGGTGTAAATGTTATGGTTCCTGTCTCTTGGGGAATCACATGATCTTCCACATTTGTGCTGTTGGCAAGCTTGACTCCTGGCGGAACATAGTTATTAGGGGGAAGTGTGACCGCTCCTCCCGGTAGCGCATAGTTCTCCATGCGTGCATGATCGATTCGGTAGACGGATAACTGATCTATTTGCCAGTATGCATATTCCCTTGGTGTCAATTCAAATTTATAGGTTTTGTCAAATTTCCCCGTTTTAGGTTTTGGTGGTTGGGAAGTTTTTTTTCCATCTGGTCCCGTAAGATCCGGCTGTGCTTCCTTCCATTTCGTCGCATATGTAACTTTTACGCTGCATTTATAACGAATTTGACCTGTCATATTGGCAAAGGTATGCTCAAACAAATAGTTTTTACCCAAGGCATTGGCGTATAAATTCTCTGAGGTGGGAATCCCCGTCGGCGCATCAAAATGGATTCCATTCGCAGTGTCATCCCCAAGAATCACCCCGTTCGCATTTGGTTCCATAAATGACGTTTGCGGAGTTGCAATTTTTTCAGGCGGCTGAATGGTGTAGGTACATTCACCTGAACCTCCTCCTGTTCCCCCTACAGTTATGGTAGCTGTGCCATATAAAAAGTATGGCTTTTTTTCCCACTCTGCCGTAATATGGGCAGTTCCTTCTGCGATTGCCTTAACCTTTCCATACTGGTCCACGCTAGCTACTGCTTTATTATCCGAGCTCCATGTCGTATTCCCTGGTGCCGATGTTACATCGAACCAATTGTCATTAAAGTCAGACATACTAGTAGCCATTGTTCGAACTTGGGCTTGCAGATTCTTAATCTCGTTAACTTGTAGTGTAGCGTTTTGGAGCACACGCATTTGTTTCTTTTCAACCACATACCCTTCGTAATCCACCATCATCGGAATATGGTATTCTGCCATATATTTACCTGTACCGGCATATTCATCTCTTGAATTATATTTTTTTTCATACCCCGTATTCACCATTATGTTCGCGATCATCGTACCTACTTGAAACTCCGGATCTTTCGAAGCTTCGGCAGGCTCGTAAGAGTTAACATTTACCCATCTCATTTTTGAAATTGCAAAATTCTTGATATCATCACTGGGATAAGCAGTATTTTTAGAATCCTTCATGGACTCAGGTGCATAGACTTTCATATTCAAAATGAAATCTGTACGTTTCTTCTTCGGTACCGCTTCATTCTGTTCGTTAAGCTCCGTACCAGTTTCCGCAGATCCACCCTCCCAAGTAGCTTTCCAAAGCGGGCCATCTGATTGGACCCATATAACCTTTGGTTTTGCTTCTTTTGATCCTGTTACGTTTATTTTAAAAGTCTGCATTTGTGCGGGGCCGTCAGGAGTAACAACACCATCCGGATAGTTCTGAGATCCGGTTGCGTAGGAAGAGCTTGGAAATTTGATAAATAATAACACTAATAACAGCAAGCTTATCCCCCACTTACTCATATCACCCCATCTATTCATCTTTTAGTTTAATTTTCACAAAGGATCCATCATCTGTCTCCATGCTTCCATAACTTGTTCTATCAATATTAAGGAAACCTAATGTCCATAATGTAACTCCTCTTCCATCTCTATAACTAGAAAAGAATCTTTCGGATTTAGTATATGGTATAGTCAAATACCCATACTTATCCTCCAAAGTATAAGTTGATGTGTTTGCTCCGAACGTTATGGATTCAGCACCATTGTAATAATGATCTACTGTAAAGTGCTCTGTCTTTGGATAAATCGTAACTTCCATGTACGCTCTATATATTCCTGGTCTATCAAGAGAGTCTTCATTTCCTTCAACAAACAGCGGAGCATAAATTCCTTTGGGGTTATTAAAATCCTGTGTATCCACTACAATGAAATGATTAAGTTCAAACGCGCCAGCGTTGTTACTAAATGTCCGTTTTTTGCCCGCAACGTCATTGAAGGAAGAGTTCATCGCAGTTGTAAACGGACTAATTATATCTAGATTTGTTCTCTTGGTCCCAACTTCCCTCAATTCATTTAATCCAACAAAGCTGCTCGCCTGCTGCTGGCTGACATTATATAGACGCAGCAAAATAGCAGAGGCTTCGGCACGAGTTGCCTGCTTGGTTAATCCGAATGACCCATCAGGATAGCCGCTCATCAGCTTCGTGCCCAGGGAAACCGCAATATACGGAGCTTGGGACTGAGAAATGCCCTGTTTAAAGTACTCTTTAACCGGAAGCAATGTTGTGACTGTATCCTGTAAGGCTTGCTTATAATCTGTGTCAGTTGCCGCGAGTCCAGAGGTCATCCATTTGGCAATTTCCATACGCGTGATGGGTGTACTCGGCTTAAATCCATTCGGATAATCACTTGCATTAATGTAACCCAGGGAAACCGCCCGATTGACCTCAGCCTCACTCCAGTGTCCCGCCAGATCCGGGAAAACATTCGTTTGCTCCGTCTCGGCCTGCACCTTCGATACACGTGACAATAACGCTGCAAACTCTGCACGGGTTACCGTCCCATTAGGTTTGAATGTACCATCGGCATACCCTTTGAAGTAACCATTTTTCACCGCCGTTTCGATAGCTGCTTTGGCCCAATGCCCTTTAATGTCTGTAAATACACCAGTTTGCTGTGCTGCCACCGCTGGACGGACCTGCGCGAGTAAACTAATTCCTACCAGAGAAACGACGACTAGGCTGTTAAGTATTAATTTTTTCATTATGTACCTCCTGATTTTTGTTAGTTTCATTTCAATATGCTTCCTGTCTCTTGGGGAACAACATGATCTTCCACCTCTGTGCTGTTGGCAAGCTCGACCACTGGAGGATCATAGTTATTAGGGTAAAGTGTGACTGCTTCTCCCGGTAGCGCATAGTTCTCCATGCGTGCATGATCGATTCGATAGTCGGATAACTGATCTATTTGCCAGTACGATATTCCCTTGGTGTCAATTCAAAGGTATATGTTTTGTAAAATTTTTCCTTCTTAGGTTGCGGTGGTTGGGAAATCTTTGTGCCGCTCGGTCCCGTAAGATCCGGCTGTACTTCCTCCCATTTCGTCGCATATGTAACTTTTACGCTGCATTTATAACGAATTTGACCTGTCATATTGGCAAAGGTATGCTCAAACAAATAGTTTTTACCCAAGGCATTGGCGTATAAATTTTCTGAAGTAGAATGACAAATAATACACCGGGTAGCTCCCATCATATGTAAATCCATACGGGTCACCCGCTTGAATCGAACCACCGGTAGGAGCAGAGACTGTGCTTTTTTTGAAACCATGGTACTCATAAGTATTATTTCCGGATGTATGTGTAAACGAGTAAGCGCTGTTTTTTATTAATACTTCCTCTCCGTCTGTAGAACCGCTTATTCCGTTCAACAATTGCCCCGTAGTTGTGTAATGTTTAATTATAGCCTCACCGCCCTCCGGTTCCAGCTCAATAGTTAACATACTCGGTAAATAGTACCGATAGCTGATAACTCCAGGATCTACAGGCGCTCCCTGCGAAGTCACGTCTTCACCTATATTTCCTGTCTTATTTGTTGTCAAGTCACCTACGACTTTAATGCTAAATGAAACTGTACCTGTGCCTAGCCCACTAATAGCAGTACTGTGGGGAGATGTGAAATTTTTGCTGACATTAACTTTGAATTCTTCCCAAGGGTATAGATTGTATCTTGAGGTATTCCATATGTTCTCTCCATTAACCCAGTCTGAAGTCCCCTTAAATCCGATCTAAGCCCAATTCCCTATCTGACCCTATTCTAAAGGAACACCGAGTCCAAGAGAAACAAAGCGGAGAGGAACGTAGACACTCCCATTTTTCTCAACTGCATTGGCGTCTATTATTTTTGTTGCCCCATTAACATAAACCTTGTCCGCTCCAACTTGGATATCCACAGAATGGTCAGCAAGTGTAAATCCTGCCGTACGGGTCGTGGTATTCCATGTAACTTTTGCACCCAATTTCTCTGCCACATTTCTAATAGGAACCATAACCCGCAGGGTTGTATTTTCAAACAAACTGGAAATTGAATGAAACATTTCACGTTTTATTATGAATACCACTCATCGTCTGAAAATTCCTCATCATCATTGCTAGGTTCTATATTGCTTATGTTTACGAATCTTTTTATTTCTGACCGGACCAACGTCTGATCCTTACTCTCAATCAAAAAACCTCTATGATTATTCCAGGTCATATCAACCTCCAGTACTATATCCAACTCCCGGCACCATTCTATAAAATCATACATGATCATTGTGAAACAAACGTTGAATTTACGAATCGAAACCCAAACACCCATTCTGCCATCTGCAAAATCTTGTTGACGTAATTTTAAATCTCCACTTAAGAACCACTTAGTATTTTGATAATGCTTCTCTTCAAACATAAATTTATACCTCCTATTGTTTGTATAGTCCTGTCAGTACATCCATTGCTGGACTAGTCCTTACACTACTATATATAACTTCGTCCCATGAACCATACTTTGCAAAAAGCTGCTCCGGAGTAGGCCCTTCTGGTCTACCATATTGTTGAGTATTCCGCTCTTTCATGGCAGCTAGGCCGTCATAGTTATTAGAGTCAATATATGATTGCATTCTGTCAGAATTACGTTGTTCAACCTTCATCTTTGCTATGTCTTCAATTGACATTCCTTCGCTCTGAAGTTTAGCAACTTCATTCTCAAGTTTTATTTTCTTTTGCTCCATATTCTGTAGGTATTCCATTCTCTTAGTTCTAGCAAAAGCAACTTGTTTGGGATCTGTCCAATCCACCCCGAACTTATCTAAGGGAGAGCCTTTTTTGGGAGAATATCCGTAAATTGAAGCTGGATTAGCTTCAATTTCTGTTGCTATTTTAGGGTTACTTAAAGGATCAAATTTGGGAACACCTTTACCCATATCCTCAATACGAGTTTCCTTGATCTCCTTCGCTTTAATTCCCGCCTCATCACTGGCTTTACCTGCCACATCAATCTTTTCCACCTTGATATCCGGCAGCTTCCCTCGCACAAATCTCATCGTACTAGCAGCCACTTTGCTTCCTGCTGTAATCATTAGATCTCCCGCACCAGCAATAACGGTATTGATTCCCACAGCCGCTATTCGCTCACCCAGACTTTGCTTTCCATCATCCCTGAAATCATTGAACGCGTCAAACGCTTCGCCCACGGTCCCGCTGATGGCTCCCGCTACCACCGACTTCATTAAGGTAGGGGAGAAGTTCCCCACTGCACCTGAGGTTTTTACACTGTTCAAATACTTCAACGGTAGGCCTATGCTGATGAGGTTCCCCGCCAATTGTCCTGCATTCTTTCCATACGGATTATCCGTCGGGTCAACATACCCTACTGGTTTGGGTCCCATAGTCCAATCCGTAATTGTCCCTGCCATTCCATACGATGCCGTATCGATTGCATTCACCAGGATATTGCTTCCGCCTTCCAGAATATTGGCAAGCGTCTGGTTTCCGACACCACTTCGCAGCAGACGGTTTTTATCTGCCGCTTCCTTCTCCTGCTTTTCGTAATACGCTTTGGTCTCTGCATAGATCCGGTCCTGCTCCTCTGTCGATAGGGTGAACCAATACGTCTCTTTCAGCCGTTTGACCACCTCAGGGTTGTCCCGGTTTAAAATCTCTTCATCCGACACCTGCTTACTCGGCTCAGACGGTCCTATCGTGGCCTGCGGCTTCATCAGTGCCAATTGCTGTTTCGCCCAATCTCCCTTCGTCCCTTCCATCCTCGACATCTGCAGCAGAAGTGCATATTCTTCCGTTTCCAACAGAGGCACACTGCTGGTCGTACTCGACGGATCGTAGTCACATGCCTTCAACGCCGATTGCTTGAAATACACGCTTAATTCTTTCCCTGCCTCATATTGAGCCTTATCTACGCCCAGGGACTCCAGCTTCTTGCATGCGTCTTCCGCCAGCTTGTGCATCGCATCCATTTGTGTTTGATTTCCAAAAGTTTCGTATACCCCGTAGGCTGTCTGCGCCTTCGCGATCAGATTCCGTGCTTCGTTGATATCGTTTAGCTTACTTTGCGCTGCGATACCTTCTACGGTCCCAAGACCGGACTTTTGAAGGATGTCCCGAAGATTCCTTACCATCGGATCGCTATCCAGTTCATCCCGGCCTATTAGGGCAGCAATGGAGGAGATCAATTTCGTCGCTGCTTTCTGAGCAAAGGTTGGAATCGAATACCTCCCTTGGCTTCCGTTTCCCCCAAAACTTCCCAACATGCCTGCAAAGAGGCTGAACGGTTGGGTGAGCTGGCTGGCTTGCCGCTTGTTCTCTTCCTGAACGTTTTGGACACCTTGGACAGCGCTCCGAATGAGATCCTCCAGTTTTTCTGCTTCCACCGTCAGTTCATTGATGAGCACCTGAGCCTGCACCAGGTTTTGTCCCAACGGAATACCGCTCCAGTTGTTGGCCTGGCCTTTCAACTGCAGGTATAGCTGATTTGTGTCCTGACTCACCTGTCCGATCTTTGTTCGCAGGCGCTGGACTTCATCTACGTTAAATATTAGCTTTGTGGATGCCATGCGCTTCCTCCTCAACCGAAACAAATGTAGATAGATCATTTCTCAAACTATATTGGTTTTCGAGAGTCGTGTGTCGTGTTTCCTGTTCCCGCATCCAGACCTAATAGTTTTGTTTTTAGTCCTGTATAAGGGTAAGATATCGCTCCTGAATCTTCCAATGCACTGTTTACTTTGAACCATTTAACATCCTCTTCTCTAATGTTCACTATGAGGATACACATCTAAAATATCGTTATATGAAAAGAAATATCCGGAGTTCGGTGTCGATATCATTACTTCTACAGATCTTCCCAACTGATCTTTTGCAACTTTAGGAATAATAGAATAAGGAGCGTCAAATGATTCCTGGTGATAAACAGGTGCTGACATAGTTAATACACCATCTATTTGCTTAGGATTCGGTTTTCCTACTCCTAAAATTTCTATCTTTGCATATCGACCACCGAAATAACGATCCGGCGCATCATTTTTAACTGTTGATTTCCAATAGAGAAGATATGCTTTTTTATAGTTCGATACGGGATGACCAGGATTCCCATATTCTCCGTAGCCCCATCTAAGTGTATTCAAAGGAGCTACTTGTTTTAAATTTGGGTCGTTCGGATCTTCCAAATCAATCGCAATAAGTTCATGCAGGGTCGCCACATATTTGTTGTCTTTAGAGGTCAATGTTAACTTATCTTCTCTCCATTGATCTTCGTAGGTATCATATTGCGTCCACATTTGACCATAGTATCCAAAATATTCGGGCATTACCGTAAAAATATTCGTCTTATGCCAGGCCAATTCTGCGCTGCCAATTGCGTACTTATCTGTCGGAAGCTTGCCTCCGTTTTTTACAGTCAATACACGCTCTACGGTGGCTACAGATTGTGCTCTTGTTGTATATTCCTTTTCTCCAAGCTTGCCCGCACCCAGTCCAGAGATTAAGCCTGTTTTCGTAGCCAGATACATCCACTTATCGTCTTCCGTTGTCTTTAATCCAGTCGCTCGGGCAGCGATACGCGCCATCTCTTGTCGGGTAATCTTTTTATTCCATTCAGTATCCGAATTTGCAAAATCACTTTTGGTGTACAAGGCCGCTTGTTCCGCAGCTTCCACATAACTTTCATACCATTTCCCTGTAGTCTCCTCCACGGGTTGTCCGGTCGCTGTCACAATCATTTTGATAAATTCTGCGCGGGTTACATTTGCGTTAGGCATAAATAGCCCCCCGGGATATCCCACTACATAGCCTTTGTTTACCGCCGTATCAATTCCTGACTTCGCCCAATGATTAGCGGGAATGTCACTGAACGTAACGGGGGCTGCTTTGACTTTAGGATTGGATGATGAGACCATACAAACAGTGAGCACCAAGATGAAAGGGACTGCTTTTTTACTTAGTTTCAAAAGAGTATTCATAAAACACTTCCTCTCATTGTTAATATATATAAGTCTTGGATGGTACAACTCAATTACAGATTAAGTTACTAACGAACCGAACAATCTTCAATAAAATACCCTTTCCGTGCGGCCTCCTCGGGGTCGAACAGAGTCTCAATTACAGCCGCCCCGGCCGGTACACAGCTTTCTCCGTAGGCGATATGCCTTCCTGATGAATTCCGGGTACCTATTAGAACCTTGCGCCGCATCACTGCACCGCTGCCAAGGGAATAGGCATCCAGCAGCTCTCCGCCAGGAAGCGGATAACCTTGAATAAAAGCCATAATCCCCACATCCTGTATGGACTGCTCCTGCAGCCCTCGGGGTAGTGTGAACTGAATCGACAAACCCATCCGTTTCACCAGCTCCAGGTGCCTGTTAATTGCGGTTGCCAAATCATTTTCTACCAGTGAAGTTATCGTACTTTGCCGTACCTCACGGAAGAGTTCAATTGAGGTTAACGGTGAGAGATTGGTCTCCGCCGCCAGCGCTGAATACTCTCCCTCATAGAATTCATTTGATCCTGTATCATATACCCGTGCGGTGTCATCCAAAGTGAAATACAGCAGATTGCCGTTCCGAAGCTTATAGTAATAAGGACGCTCAGGCCAACTGACAGGCTTAAGCTCTCCCTTGCCGCTAACTGTAGCCGTGTCGTCCAAAGTAACCAGCCTATAGCCGCTATAACCAAACATAACCAGTGCCGGCATATGTAATTTCAAATTGTTCATTTCGGTCTGATTGTTCTCCAGTCCAAATTTCATAGCCAGATTACTGTAGAACACACTCAGCACATCCTGATCTAGCTGCAGTTGACGTTCCCGCCCGTAGTGCACCGCTGTTGTTGTCGGCTGCATTTCCAGTCGCGACAGATAATCACCCGCATCATCCACTGCGGACTGAAAATCATCCGAATACCGTTTGTACAGGTCTTGATTGAAGACCCGAAGATCTTCTCTGGTATCACCCATAAGAACAAGCGGAATAACCAGAATCAGAAAAACAAGCACCACACTAAGGGGCTTCACTTCGTACCATCCCCCCGTACTTCAAATTGACCGGAATTAGTTCACTATGAAAAAGCAGAGATCGCATTCGAGAGGCAAGCGTCGTCCCTTCGGATTCCAGCCGGACATTAAACAGATCGCCCACATGCATGGTGAATCTTCTGCCAGGATCATCTGCTGCCAGTGAAGTACCTGAATCCGGATATAAGACTTTCAAAATATCTTTATTAAAGTAGCCATCGTACCGGACACTGAAGCTGTTCTGGAATGTGGAATAATCGTCAGGGTTCGTATACAAAGGCTGCAAATTCTTTTTGTAATACTCCATTTGGACATCGAATACACCATATGAGGCATCAAGCGAATGGAGAAAAAGCTCATAGTCGCCTACATCCACGTACCCCTTAGCACGAACTGTATCCACGAATTCCACCACAGCCGCACTGGCTGCGAGCTTAGTATTCCTCTCTACAACCTCGGATTGGCGAAAAGCCGGATAGACTCCAAACACGAATGCAAGCAGAATAACGATAATTACACCTTTCAGCGCATCTGCCATGCGGCTCCTCCATTCTCAGCGGGTGGCAGAGATTTCCGTAATCATCTCATTGGTTCGCGTGACTCTTAACTGATAAGCAGCACCAGGAACTCCGCGCAAATCCACTGCTGTAAGGTCTGTTTCCTCATTAATCACAATGCCGTCAATATGTAAAATATAGTCCCCCTCCAGTGCCGCAGGGATCATACCGATGACTTGCTCACCGCTGACTTTTTTTAGATCGCCTGTCCCTTTGTAAAGCGCGTTTGCAACCGTTGGCTGCTCCGGTTGCCGGGCCTTGACGATGTTCTCCCCTTCCAAGTGTAGAAATGTAAAACCACCGATAGTGAATAATATCCAGGCGAACAGGGTTAGTAGGAATTGGGTGGCGGTTTTCATTAGTCCTTCGGGTTCTGATTAAATTCTATGATCCGAACCTCACCGTTTTTGTCCTTATGTAAGGTGGCTCTAAAAATAGAGAGTGTATTAATATTGCAATTTTTATCATTCGCACTACTAGAACTCTGGTCTAGCATTTCTGACACACTGTGCTTTTCAGCACCAGTGTTTGGTTTACTAACATCAAGCTCTTCAGCAGCAGTTTCACCAACTGCCGCTTTCGCAGGCTTATAGTAAGTGTTATACGTATTCTGAGCATAAAAGCCATCAGTATTTACGCCTGTCTTAATAAGAATTGAAAATTGCGGTCTGCCCTTATATCTCATGGCCGCATTAATCACATCCTGGCCGGAAACATCTTTATTATCATAAGTGTTAAATTCCGCCTGATTGATCATCTGGGTCTGAGCCAGCGTCTGCTCCTGGGCGCGAATGAAATAATTATTGATGATTAGATAAATACTCACACCTGCGGCAATAATTAGAATCGTGACGATAATGCCAATAACCCATTTCAACCCAGTTGAAATATTCTCCATATATACCACCTTTTCCTATATAGTACTTATTTCTGCGTAAAAACAATTAAGCGGACTTCCTGATTACTGTCCTTATAAACAACGGCTTTAAAGATTGAGAGAGTATTCACAAGATAATTAGGACTACTAGAGGAAGGCGTCTTTGTCTGGTCTAACATCTCAGATACGCTCACGCCATTACCATATTCAGTATTACTTAAATCAACTATCGACTTAGTTGTATCTGTAGGTTGAGTATAGTTTTTCCCATAGGTATTCTCCGCATAGAACCCAGTCGCATTTTCCCCGGTCTTAATCTTAATCGCAAACTGCGGACGACCCTTATACCGCATCGCCGCATTAATAACATCCTGCCCGGATACATCCTTGTTATCGTAGCTGTTGAATTCCGCTTGATTAATCATTTGGGTCTGGGCCAGGGTTTGTTCCTGTGCACGGATAAAGTAGTTGTTGATAACCAGGTAAATGCTCACACCAGCGGCTATAATCAGGATGGTAACGATAATGCCGATGACCCATTTAAGGCCGGTCGAAATATTCTCCATGATATTTTCTCCTCACTCTATTTGAAGCTTTCTCAATTCTACTGATCTTGGCGGCTCTTACTCCGCCACAAAGTAAATAGCCGCAATCCGCTCATTTTTGTCTTTTATCAGCTTCGCCCTATATCTGGCTTGCGGGCTGATGTAATACGAGCCGGATGCATCCGAGATATCCTCATCGTTTTGAACATTGGAATCAGTGTCAGTGCCGTCTTTGAACTTTCCGCTGGAATAATCAAATGCCCGTACACTGCCTTTCCCGCTCGGGTTCATGCTGAATTTTCTATACGATTCATCTTGTCCGTTGACATATGGTCTTTGAACATAAAGACAAAACCCATCCTGCGATTCATACCGCCGATACGCGGTTAGAATCTGTGAGCCGCTGACAATCTGATTGTCGAAGGCGGAATATTGCTGCTCCGACAGTTCCCTGGCCTGAGCCGCCGCCTGGCTATTCGCCAGCTCGACTACAGGCTGTGTTTTGCCCCACAGGAACAGTCCTGCTGAAATGATGGCAAGCGTAATTAAAATAGATATAGTTGTCTTAAGAAAGCTTGCTATATTCTCCATGCCTGTGTCTCCTTCACATTTTGCCAGTTACAACAGTCAGGTCGCCGAGCTGCTGGAAGGCCATATAGACGAAGGGAAGCAGTAAATATAAGGTGAACGTTGCCTGCATCGGCAAGAAACCGAATATTTTACCCAGTGTGCTTTTTCTGCTGATTACCTTCTCGTAGTGTTCCTTGCGCTGATCCATTGCGAATGCCCTCTCGGCATCCATATCATCAAACGCCTTCTTCACCGGGATCAGATCGGCTGCAACCTGCAAGCGGTCTGCCAGCCGTTCGAGCGGTACGAAGCGTGCATCTTCCTTCAATTTCTCAATAGCGCTCCAGCCTCCCGCTTCATAATCCAGCATGCAGCGCAGCAGTTGCCGCTCGAAAATGTAACTGTACCGATGCAGCCACTCTATCATTTCATACACGCTTATATTGGGAAATTGGGACAGCATCATAGACAGCGTATTGAAGCCATCCACCTCGTTCTGCATCTCCCATTTCCGCAGTTGGGTACGAATAATTAGATAAGCATCCGGGAGATAGAACCCGCCCATTGCCAGTCCAAATGCCAGTAGAAGCTCATACCATTTGAAATATTCCTGATGATAATCTTCCACTCTGTTCACCAGTTGCGCTGCATAAGCATTCTGGTCCAGGCTGGTTTGAAGAAACGGCTTATTCTCCGCTTTCTCCTGAATGTAGGACAGCATCTGATCCGGAGTAATATCCTTCGCTACCAATTCTCCAATGAGAGACTGCTCAAAGGCATACCGTTCCTCGCTCAGCATCTTCTGGGATTCCGTCTGATTGCCCCCCGTCGTAATCTGCTTATTGGGATGCAGGATGTTATGCTTGATATTGGCATGGATGGAGAATTGAATCGCCACGATCAGCAAAAAGATAACGATTGCCGCCATTGTTTTCTGCAAATAAAAGGCATGCTGTGACAGCCCGGAGTTGGCATCCTTCAATTTACCGGCTACCTTGAAATGGATAGGCTCATGTTCTTCAGGAGTGATCCTGTCTACCAGCTTGAAGATCCATTTTTTCTTCAAAAGCCGGTTTAACCACTTGCCCTCATCTTTGATCGCTTGCGTATCTTCATCCACACCCTTGAGAATCCGCAGGGCAATAAACGATACTATGAACGTGATGTATAGCAAGATTAGCGAATACAACCCCCATGCGGAATTGTAGTAATTGGATACAATCGGAAACATGCCCTCCGCCCAATTGCGGATCGGATCCAGCATGAATACCGGTGAAATAGCCACAAAAACAATGCCGTATAACAAACGGTCGATACGTTCACGTCGATTGATATCCATGTGAATCTCTTCTCTAATATTGCCGAGCATGGATAGATAAATGGAACGTTCCCCTTTATGTATGTCCGCATCGCCGTATTCACCTATTTTGTAGCTCACTCCGGCCAATTGCTTCATATACCGGTTAGGTGCAATCTCATAATATCTCTGCAGCTCATCTTCCGGGTCCACCGCTGCCAGAATTCCGGCAATCTGCCGGGCATGCACGGCTACCATGGGTTTCGAACGTTCCGCAGAGTTCTCCAGGCTGACTTGTACCATATGCGTCTGATGATATTCATGACGGATATCCAAAATCATAGAAGATTGGTCATACAGCATCTGCTTCACTAAACGGCCAATGAAGAGATCGCTAAGAATACCTCCTAAGTAAACAGAAACCAGCATAATTGTCGCACGGCTTACCCAGGAAGAAGTCCAGAGGAAAGAAAGTAACGAGATGATTAGAATACAAGCGACAATCATCATTGTCAGCGCAGCCGCGCGGCTCCTGATCATGATTTCGTTGCCGGCATGGATTATGGTCAGACGGGAGCGCATCCGGTGAAGGAGTTTCTTTACAACCGGAAGTTCATCTAGCACCGGATAAGCTTTATGTGCCTGCTCCAACCATCTTTTCCCCTTAGTACGTGCAGGCAGTAGCGCCTTTAGGCGTCTTTGCTCTTGATATTGCGTGCCTTTTAGTTTACGCTGCACAATGCTGAGCAGGACAAGCAGAATGGCCAGCAGCACGCCCGATGAGCCAAGAACAATCAACAAAACGGTTTGCAGACTCATGCAGATTGCCCCCAATACTTTTCAAGAAATGCAGTGAACTCCTGTGCATCCTCCTCATCCATATTTTTGCGCATTTCATCGATTTTACGGCTGCTGATTGGATGTTTGGCAACGTATTCTCCCGCCTCCCACACAATTACATCCTTATAGTCATAAGCGCGGCGATCTGTCATCCGGCCGAAATATTCAGTCATGGTATCCATAAAAGCATCCAGCTTATCCGCCATATTCTCCGGTTCCTTGTATTTCTGAGGATATTCATACTGGGGATCAGCCGGAATAATCTCTGTAATCCGTTCGATGTATCTTTTACCTGCACGCAAAACCAGATGGACATTGAAGCCAAGTGCTTCTACGACCTGAACCTCGGCAATCTTCTCGTTACTGAAGGCTCCAGATGCGATAAGACTGTTGCGTAATGCGCTGACCAGGTTAGCCAGTGTTTTGCCGTGATGCGTAAATAATGTATATTCAGAAGCCACCTGGGCTGCCTGTATTACATAACTAACTACACTGTGCGTGGCTGCCTCACCGACGATGTTCACTGCACCATCCGTTTTCTTCTGCACATCGAGCCCGTCCTGTCCACTAACAGAGGGTGTTTCTCTGAAGGATAAAATATTTTTGCCCGGATACATTTTTCTCGCCCAGATCTCGAAGGACGTTTCTTGAATCCGAATGTTCTTCGCATCAATATATTTGATCAGCGCCTTGAGCAGCGTTGTTTTCCCTGATCCCTGTCTGCCAGTGATGGCTGTGACCTGATGGCCCAGAATGAGAAAGACAAGCATATTAATAGCAAGCGGTGCACCCTGGTCTTTGATTTGCTGGTCCAGTTCCACAAGCGAATCGTTAAATTTGCGGACAAAAAAAGCCCAGCTTTCGGCCATTTTGGGCCGTACAACCACGACCCGGCTGCCATCAGCCATATCATTAATGATATATCCCTTGGACTCATTCAATTGTCCAGGATTACCGAACCCGTAAATATTTTGGCAGACCCGCTTGAGCTCCTTCTCTGAGCCAAAGCTTAAGAATTCCAGATGAAGTGACTTTCCCCGGTAAAATGTCCATACTGCATCATAGGACTGTGGAATGAAGTGCTGCTGCTTGGTATATTCCAGAAAGTCAGTTGTCTGCACAACATCTGGAGGCATACCGCTTGTTCCGCCATTGATACCGTCGATATTCTGGTCCCGAAGCTCATCGATAACTCCGAGGCCCTTGTAAATTTGATAGGCTCGCTGAACGATAATTTCAATTTTGTCCTGAATGGACAATCTCGGCTGCTCGGAACTATAGATACTGCGAATTTGTTCTTCGGTAATCTTGTAGCCCTTAGACCCGTCGGGAAGTCTTTGCAGTGTGTCCAGACTATACTTGCTTACCATTACATTAAATGCATCCTGCCCATGCTCTTTCTTGAAGACATGAAGCAGGATATCGAAGCAATCCTGTGAAGTCAGCCGGTTCGTATGACCGAAGCTGATAATCTTGTCTACATTACCTTCCTCTAGGCCATAGGTCTGAACCAGCAGATCCTTCATGTACAGCTTCACGTATTTCTTGGCGGACAAATCGCCGTGCATACAGCTTCTAAGCGCCTTCTGCAATTCTCTCCGCCGCGCCTTCCGGCGGTTGTATTCTTCTTCACTAGGGCTTCCTTCATAGAGAGACGAGGCAATAATCTCCTCAAAAGCCCGTCTCAGAAACAGCACGATTTCGTCTATATCATATTTTAGTTGAACGGACGGCGGAGCCGAGTTGTTACGTCTGCCCAGCCATAAGTACAAGAACACTCCAATAGCAATCAGGATAACAAAGATCAGAATCAGATTAATCATTTGCAACGTCCAATTCCGATACAGGGGAGATCTCCAGCGTCCTCAGAATGAGCTGCCCCATCTGGCGTACCGCACCAGTGAAATATCCGTCCTCACTGAACTCCAGAAAACGGGATTTTGCCTCTCTTGCCTTCAACAAGAACTGAACCATGCGCCGCTCGTTCTGGGCATCCATATAACCGATATGATGCGGGATGAAGCCTACTTCCTTTTTCTTCAAATCGTACTGCTTAATGATTCTCTCCCGATTAAATCTGGAGGTACGCTCATATGCACCCAGACAATACAGGACTGGCTTGGTTTTCGGCACAGGATCCTTGTTGTTTTTCAAAAAGTATGAATTCAGACTTACCTGATTCTGATTCAGGTTAACCACAATCAAATCTGCCTGCTCCATAACCAGAGACACCACATCCGGGTTGTCTTCAGAGGAGATGTCCACAAACAGTAAATCATAAAATCTTCGATAATCTTTAAAAATGTGCGGAAGCAAAAGCTCTGTCTCATGTTTCTCGGCACTCGTAGATCCACCCAAAAGCTCCAAACGATCTTTTAGAATGGACTCCGCATGATCTCTTATACCCTCGGGCGTGAGCATTCCGCACTGCACCAATCTCTCAATCGCATCCATCCCTCCCGAGGTCCGTGCAGACTGAAGCGTTGTTCTTGTCTGTGAGAATACATGCTCCAGTACCCCTCGCTCCAAATGCGTATGTGTCATTAACACCCTGATATGATGATCCAGCGCTAAGGTTGCCGCAACAGCTGCCATATTCGAAGTTGTTCTTCCCTGCCCTTGGGCAGGTCCCCAGAAAGCTACAAGCACAATTAGTTACCCCCGTTTCCTTGCATACTGCCACAGCTTCTTGATGTCTTTCTTTGGAACATTGCAGATTTCAATCAAAAAGTCATTTACGGCTTCGGCAAAATCCTTATCCACTTTAAGATCCACTCTTCCATCTTGGATCCAGTCAATTCTTCTCTCCGGACTGCTGATATAACTGATTTTCGAATGAATCACCGGATAATATTTATCCACATACTTCAATCCAAGTCCGCATTCTTCTTCGATGACGAGCAATAAAGCAGGCATCTGTTTCTTATCAAGCAGCTTATCTACGTTCTCCATAGCCTGACGTTCATAGGTGGTTGCAAAGACAACCACCTCCTCCTCAAGATCCTCTGGATATCCATAATGCCAGTCATACAGAACAATATCCGGTTTATCGGCTGCTGATGAATCAGCTATCCTTATGCCTGACACTTCCCCTTCAAAATACTGATAGTGCCTGCTATTGTCCGATATAATCATGACATCATTGTTAAAATAACTTTTTAACAAAATAGCTGCTACAAGTATGAAATCGTGCTTCTCGCAATCCCCTGCGACAACAATGTTCAAATCGGTCACTTTCCTTCCAGCAGACTGTCATCGGTTGCTGCTTTTTTATTCGTCAAGCCTGTTGAACTCTGATCCGCACTTGAATCAACGGGCGCTTGATTGCTCTGATCTATAATTCCGTTCACGGATTGACTGTTATCTGCTTCCGCAGCACCAGCTGCCGCCGCCGCTCCCTGTTCAGCTTTTCTCTGAATCACACCACTACCGCTCGGAGCCTGTGCTCCGACACGGATTTTATTTTCATCCTCAATGGCTTTAAGCCGTTTCTCAAGCTCCTTACGAAGCTTCTCGGCAAGACTCCATTTGGCTTGATCAATAATGAATGGGTCATTCTTGATCACTCCGAGCACGTCCAGGTTAGGCACATAATTCACTACAGGTTCAGGCTGAAGCTCCGGTTCTACGTACTGCTTCATATACAGCTCAGCATTGTTAATATAAGCATCCACCAAGGCTGCCTGCAGCAGTTGTGCCTCTTCTTCATTGTCATTAAAGAATGTATATTGATTCGCCAGATCTACATCCTCCAGCGTTTTCTTTCCAACCACTATGTAATCTTCACCATTAGGAAATACAATCCGGATATCGACAACATCCCTTTTCGTTAACCGAAGCGGAAGCTTGATATATTCGGTCTCTTCCTTTCGTTCTGAAGCATCCAGTCTTGCTTCATCACGCACCATTTCAGTCGTTACCGCCGTACCTGGCATGGCATCAATTTTCAGGTATTTGCCCACAATCGCCTTGGACTCATTGATCAGATTATCCGGCGAGGAGAACTTTGGAAGCTTTTCTTCCATTACATCCTCTGCAGTAATTGCCTCACCGGCAAGCTTGGGGGATATCAAAACATAGGCAGTCTGGGATTGATCCATATAGCGCTGCAATACTTCATCTTTATCCTTCAACTGTTCTTCGTAAGCCGCCCGCTCGTCAATCAGCTTCGCATTATAGTGGCGATAGGTTGCAAACCATACCCCGGATGTAATGACGGCAACAAGACAACCTGAAATAATTGTGTATCTTAAAATTTTTTTCCGCTTGCGTACTGCCACTTCACAACCTCATTTCCATTCCTATTTGGTTTTGCCTTTCATTTTCGAGGCCGCCGCTGCTGCTGCTGTTGCTGCTGCCTGTTCTTCTCCCTGCAATTTATCTGCATATTTCAGCATTTCTGATTCAATAAGTGCTATGGCAGCTTTGAATTTGTTCATTTTTCCAATCCAATCCATACAATGCTGCTTAAACTCTTCTCCGCCCAAATCTACCCAATAATCAGATACTCCAGCGATTGCCCCGGTCATTTTATCAGTGCACTCCTGAGCACGGGGCTGCAATTGATGGCAATTAAAAGCAATACCTCTAACTATACCTGAATCCATATCGAGCCTCCTGATTGTGAATTACCGGCTCTCCGGAACGAAAGAGAATCCGATGCCAATTAATAGCAAAGTCACAAACAAGACCGCCCCTGCGATTCCCCAGAGCAGTGTTTGTTTGCGAAAGAGCTTTTTCTGAACGGTCAGCAGCTTCATCACCCATTCGACTGCCGCCTTATCTGGATACAGGGGATCTTGATGTGCAGGCATCAGAGTGGCTTGTATCTCTGGAAAATCCTTCTTCAGTGCTTGCAGCACTTCCTGATGCCCGTTCTCCAGCAGCAGCCTGCACCGTTTGCGTTCAAATGGGTTCAGTGTGTTCAGCTTCTCTTTCAACAGTTCATATTTCCACATGGCTCCGTTGCCAACCATAATTGGAATTTGTGAGTTCCACCACAGCTCCAGCCCGCTAGTTCCCTTCCGTTCACGGTGGATATCCAGCCAAAGAATGATATGTGTGAACTCGCTGGCCAGTAGCTCGGAAATATCCCACGTATATCCCCTGCGATAGAAGGTAACCCCTTCATATTCGAACATAGTAGAAACGGAATCTTCTTTCTCCCCTTCAAATACGATCTGTTCAAGTGAACCGATTTCCGGCCTGTCATCTCCGCAAACCAGCGGCTTCCAGCCTAGCTCTGCAAGACCTGCCGCTACCAGAAAAGCCGCCGCGCCTACATCCTCTTCCCCTCCGACACCGCAAACCCCAATGACAAGCGGCACATTGCTGCCCAGAATTCTCGGACCTGTAACAGGCGTTGACTGTTCCTCCACGGGAATGGATTGTTCCAGGAGTTCCAGTGTTCCCACTTCGGATGGAGCCGGAGACTCTGTTCTGGCCGGGGGCTTCGGTCTGGGTGGTGCGGACCCTGCGGGAGGGCGTGGAGTATTGGATGGCCTCCCACTGGCGGCACCCGTACCGGACCCAGCCGCGGCCGCCGGCTGTGGTCGGGTAAGCGAATCTACCGGTCTTGCGGGAGCAGGCAGCGGCTCTTCTACTTCCGGAACTGGAGCCGGTGCTGTTGATGAACCTTTAAATGAAAAAAGGCCTTTCTTCTTACCAAGGATATGATAATAATCTCTTGTAGTTTTCTTCTCCTTGATCCAGTTCAGAAGATTATCGCCCCGGAATTCCGTGGTGAACTGAAGATCGTGAATGTTCATATTCACCATAGCCCGTATAAATTCAATATCTGTCTGCAGCGCAGGATCTAATTGAACAATCAAACGCGTATGTTTGAGATATTTGCGGATCAGCGTCATGAAGCTGATAATATCAGCAGCCTTAACCGGTGTACCCAGGCCCGCTCCGCCCTCCATAATAACGATGGATGAAGGATCTACCTCCTTGCTGCTGAAGCCACTTATAAAACTATGTAGTGTAGAATGTTTCCCGGAAATTACATAACCCTCATGCTCAAGTGACCGTGATAAAAGCATAATGAGTTCAGGTGAGCAGACTAAATGTACGTTTTTCATTGATATCCCCCTTTACGATCCCCTCACTCAATACGGTAAAATTCGAATAATAGCCCCGTCTCCCTGAATTACATTAGCCAGTACAGCATGCAGGTCAAGCTCCGTCCATTCCTCTCCGGTACGACTGATTTCGCATTTGAATTCCCAATTGTCTGGAAGCCAACGTGCTTGTTTCAGAAGCTCGAGACATTGCCCCGCTGAAATAGATAGGGAGATATCCAAATCCATAACTTTCTTTTCCTTGCCTTTAAATAAAAAAGTCGTTAACGCCGTTGACATGCTCTGATCCCCCTAGATGGCTACGCTTCTTGCAGCCATAGACATAATTCTTCTACTGCTGTTGACAGGGTCGCACTGGTTCGACTGATTTGCTCATCTGATCCACGCCGCAGCAGCCACATTTGGTCTTCATAAATCAAGAGATTCAGTTCACGAATAACCTGCGCTTTCTCAGAAATGCATTGGATTTCTGCAAGGGAGGTTACCACCGCCCCTGCTTGAAGAAGTTGCCCCGTCCACGATTCAAGATCCACCTCTCCGTTCATCACTGTTTGTGATTGTTCATCCTCTGCCAAGTTCTGAATGAGCGGTATGCTATCAATGACTTGAAACATCAGTTCATGCCGTGCATATATTTCCTGCAGCTTGTACGTGTTGCTTCCTGACTGATGCTTAAGTTCGAAACGGCTTTCATCCTGAATAAAATAACAGATCTTAGATATCTCTTGATTTCTCTGTACAAGTTGACAGAGATAAGATTTGCAGTTGGAGGCTGCCACTATAAATCTATGAAGCACTTCATTTACTTTAGCAATCCCCATAAAATCTATCTCCAGATATCCCTTTGCTTCAAGAGCCCTCATCTGTGCATCCATAAGGGAACGCTGCTTGATCTCGGATTCACCTTCCAGATTCATTGCCAGTCCCGGAAAGCTGTTTCCTCCCGTTAGAGCAGTCAAATATATGATCTCTAAAGCTTGTAATTCAAACACCTCACGCACTGGTTTCATCACTTCGTTCACCTGCCAACTATAGATCTGTTATCATTTTGATGCGCATTTGGGACCCCTCAATAAGCAGCAATGCTTCAGTTACAGCCATAGACTGGTTAAGCTCATGGTAATCCATGCCCTCCAGCAAAAGAGAATATGACATATGATCACCTGGTGTTCCACCCGTGAGCAGCGCATTTCCACTATTGATCAGCTCTCCAGCAAGCTCAATAGTAAGCTGCATTTGGCTAAGTTCAACCACATTGCTGCCAATAAGCAGCAGAACACCAAGCCCGCCGCCAAATCTAGCTATCCGCTCCAAGTGATCCAGCGAATCATTCTCCATCAGATCGAAAGCAGATTTAAAATGAGGCATTGCGATTACAAGAAGCGGATACTTGGATAAAATATAGCTGGTTTCATCAAATTCTCCAGGGACGGAAGCAGCAGCCAATGCTTCTCGGGCATCATTTTTCCTGAGTTGCAGCTGTTCTATTAACGATTGCGTAAGTTGGAGAAACTCTTCTGCTGTACTCATATAGCGGGTTAAGGTTGGACTAGCCTTCAGACCTGACAATTTAACACCACCGCTATCAAACAAATGAAACTCCTTGGTGATTGAACCCGCCGACTGAGAAAGAGCTTGTAGTATGGATGTGAACGTCAAATCCACTTGCAGCTGGTTTGTATAAGACACCACAAAGTTGCTAATTTGCTTCACATTTATTTCTGCCGGAAGCGTGGTTGTCCAATCTAATCCAATCGGTACCAGAGCATCCCCGCTTCCTTCCTGCCGGTTCTTGTTAGCACGCTCCAGAAGTTCTGAAAGAGAAAGCTTGTCCGGGATCACCGCAATTCCGGCAGGATTAGTGTCTCCTGCCACTGCCTTCATCTCCGAGCTAATCCGGCGGATGCCAACAGCAATTTGATCATCCGAGTTGCCTCCCACAGGAAGTGCAGTATGGAATTCCAGTATCCGGTTATCTTTAAGCAGCCCGCGGCCCACGGTATTGGTTGGCTCCATCCCTTCTGTTCTACCCAGAATACTGGAGTAATCCAGTCTGTCAGACATTTGGTACACAAGCGACTGCTTGATATTCTGGCTGATCCGGTAAGGATAGGAACTGACAGCATTGGCTGCAAACACAAAGTAAATTCCGTAGTTACCGCCTTCGCGCACGAGCTTTGCGAGATCCAGTACATAATCATCGTAAGCTTCTGCGAATCCGGTGTAATTATCGAGCAGAATGACTATGTAAGGGACCTTTTCCCCTGAGGCTGCACAGTATGAAACCAGATTACTGATTCCGAGCTGAGAAAACTTGCGTTTGCGTTCATCCAATTGCGAGAGCAGCCAGCTGATCAGTTTCCCAAGCTTTTGTTCATCCTCTGGATAAATAACATCTCCTAAATGCGGAAGCTCGTGGAATACACCCAAGGTACGTGTGCCGAAATCCAGTATGTAAAAATGCACATACTCAGGATCATATTTCATAGCAAGCGACATGATGATTGTTTTTAACAGTGTCGTCTTCCCGCTGGCCGGTGCTCCATATATCAGCAGATGTCCGTTCTGGTTAAAATTGATGTCCAAATTGTATTGCTCCTGATCCGAAGGATTGTCTACCCGTCCAACGGTAGCAGTCAGGTGATCATTGGGTTCCTGCCAACTCTCCCCGTTCCAGATTCGGTCCTGATCCAGCACCTCAGCCAATGCCAACGTCTCTGGAAGCGGTGGAAGCCACAACTGAAAAGCCTCTCCGATGGAGTGTTCCGCAGAGAGGGCTGCAATGTGATTAACTACGGCCTGCAGTTCACTTAATTGCGATGTACTCTCACTGCTTTTCTCTTTCGGAATTAGAGCTCTCCTCTCCCCCCCTAATGTGACGATATCCATCTTGGGACTCCCGTCCCGATCAGCCTCTCCAGCATGATAAGGCGCTCCGCTCCATGAGGACTGGAATAAGGTGAACACTTCATTATTGCCGACCTGTAAATACCCCCGACCTTTTTCCTTGATCTCTGCCGCCTCCGGCCGTTTCAGCATTTCTTGACTATCCGAAGGTGTCTGTACCTTCAGGCACAGCTTAAATCTGGAGTTACTCCATATCTGGTCATCGACGACACCGGAAGGCTTCTGAGTTGCCAATATTAAGTGAATACCCAAGCTTCTACCTACCCGTGCCGCACTGACCAGCTCTTTCATAAATTCCGGCTGATCCGATTTCAGTTCTGCGAACTCATCTACCACTATGATCAAATGTGGCAAGGGAAGGTTTACTTCCTTGTTGCGATAAAGAACGATGTAATTATCAATACTCGTCACTCCGGCTTCACTGAACAAACGCTGTCTCCTTAAAAGTTCGCTTTTGATAGAAGCGAGCGCCCGATTGATCTGATTACCGCCTAGATTGGTGATTGTTCCTACCAGGTGAGGAAGTCCCAGAAAGGCATTGGCCATCCCGCCCCCTTTATAGTCAATTAGCACAAAGGCAACCTCATGAGGATGATAATCCACTGCCAGACCCAGAAGCAGGGATTGGAGCAGTTCACTTTTCCCCGAACCCGTTGTACCAGCAACAAGACCGTGAGGTCCATAGCTTTTTTCATGCATATCGAATAAAAGTGATTTCCCGCCTGACCCGAGCCCAAGGGGAATGGACAATGTGCGGTTCGCCTGATTTTTACCCCAGCGCTGCATTACATTTAGCTCCTCGATCTGTTCAACCTCAAAGCTCTCCAGAAAGGTAACCATTGGCGGGATATAGCTGTTATTCTGCCCCTCCTTGATTCTGAGCGGAGACAAGGAGCGGGCATAATATTCCGAGTACACCTTATCTAGAGAATCAGCAGTAAAATAATCCGCCAAGTGACTTAACACTTGATTGGTATCTTTACGGACCATTCCCTTGTTGTCCTTGATTTCCAGAATAGCCTGACAATTCAGAGGAAGCGCAACATCGATCTTCTCTGAAATAAAAATACTGGTCACTCCAAGCGGCGAATTACCCGACAATAAATACTTCATCATTTCTGTGCTATCCCACAGTTCAGGAGCAAACACCAGAAAGATATAGTGTGGTGTCAGCAAGGTTTGCAGGCCGTAACTGCTATTGCTTCCTTCTTCTCTTTTTCTAAGTTCCGGAAGTAGTTCATCAGCAAGATTAGAGGCTTCATAGGAGGTCGTGGCCAAGCTTCTCTGACTCCGGGCTTTATCCCAAGTGTGAGGCAGCCATTTCAGCCATTCCCAGTGTTCCAGATCCTCAGGTTGCATCACGCATACGACTCTTACATCATCGTAACCTTGGTGTGTTGTCAGATGGACAATAGCGGCATTTAGAAAATTGCGGACCTCCTGCCGTTTGCCGTATATCCCAAGTGTATTAATATTCCTTAGCGGTATGTAGACTGGTATATCTCTTATAAAGTACATTTCTTCGCATATTTTACTTGCAATTTCTTCCAGGGGATTCTCATCATCAATTGCCTTTGCCTTTGTAGAATATGTCGGAACAAGGGCGATCGGCTGTACTCCAACTCCAACCCGGGTATTTAGAAAATCATCTTCAATTGCAGTTCTTTCCCAGAGCTGTTTACTTCGGCCACGTACGATGCCCAGACAAGACTCAATACTTGGATGTATGTATGTATATGCTTCTCGCTGCGTACTGGCAGCATTTTGTAGATCATTACGAACCTGAAATAAGTAGTTGAGATATTTCTTTTCCAGTTTTTTGTTTTGTTCATGATGTTTTTTTACACTGGATTTATAATTCATAATCGAAACCATAACCGTCAGTATAGTCATACTCATGGTTGATATCAGCATAGTAAAAGACCTGGTCAATGTTGACATAAATATCGCAATGACTAACATCCCTAATGGCGGAACAATGATCGTTAACCATGAGAATGTCGGTTTCCCCGAAGGTTTGGCAGGATCCTCTAAAGCAAGCTCGCCTTCCGGGTAATTCGGTTTAATTCGGGGGGTTCTTTGTACCTGATTAGTTAGCATTTCTTGAGAGCTCATCTTTTTCATCACCACTGAATAGGAATTTTGGATTACCATGACTACTGATTTAAATTTTTAATAATAATATTGAAGCTACATCATATTGGGATATACATTATGAATTATCGGCACATCGCCTCAATAGTTTATATTTACCATAACATTTATTGCTAATATAGTTCATTGATCCCTTATTAGTAAGCATCATCTTTAGTGCGGTAAAATTAACAGTGCATATAGTCCTAGTTCATTGATCGCTATCCAGAAATACCCTTAGCAAAATTTAGGGAAATTAGACTTATTTACATTTCCTCTTTCAATCAAATTCTTCACATCTCATCTGCAAAAAAAGATCTGACTTCTGCAAATTTCGAGCAGAACCCAGACCTTTTTTTCACATTCTATTTTCTTTTTTTTAGATCCTATGCATCAAAAGCATTGCCTTCTGCTATGCTATTCGCAGGATTTTTAACCCGTGATAGAACGAATAAAAGCGATATCTAAATTGGGCAGTGATATTTCCGATATGCCATCCGTTTCACATACACTTGTAAAGTTCTATTCATAAAAAAACACCCCGAAAGTGAGGTGTTTTCCATTACATTTTATGATCCTATTTAACTATCGTATACAATATCTATTCTACCGTAGCCCGCATATACGTACGCTTGCCCTGTGCATCCTTCAGGTAAGGTCCCAGCCCGGCAAAACGCGAATGGTCCACGTAAACTCCGGTCATCCAGCGGCCTTCGGTCAGGCCTCCGTTCCACTGCAGTACCAGATCGGGAGCGGCGATCCATTCCTGATACACCCGGATGTTCGACTCCTGATATTCCTTGCAGCGCTTGCCGTTCTCGATCAGACGGTGCTTGCTCAGATAGGTAGGTACAAAGTATGTGGAGATTGTATCCAGATCAGCTTCATCCAGAAAAGATTCTTCGCCCAAATAGGGCTGGAAGAGCAATGTATTTTCATACATCGACCAGATCACTGCCTGCAGCACCATACTCTGCCGGATGCCGTTATGGAAGGTGAACCTGCGCTTCTTGTCGGACGATGGAATTACCGGACCAGCCGAAGGCTCAAGGCAATGACGTTCGCAGCCGATACATTTCCAGCCAGACGGGCTTTGAATCCACTTTTGAAAAACACTGCCGCTATCGTTATCCCCTTTGTACAAAGAGGAGATGATGTCATAAGGCACCCCAATCCATGCGTTCCACAACGACCCGGGGAGATGGCTGTGAAGCATGAACAACACTTTGTCGTAAATAAGCTGCACTCTGATCGAAGCACTCTCCAGTTCGGCGACATCTTTTTTTCCATAGGTTATTTCCCGGGAAAACAAGGTGGTTGTCATCTTCCTCGCCTCCTAAAAGTTTTGTTAGCATAGCTTCCTGAATTTACTTCGTACAAAACTTACTTCGAAAGCCTACGCTTAGTTTTGTTAGCGTTACAACCCTGAATTCACTTCGTACAAAACTCACTTCGAAAGGATAAGTTTCTTTTTGTTAACGTTGCCATAATTATCTATATCACAATTAAAAATACCGCATAATAAAGGGTGGGCAGCAACTTTTTTTTCTATTATATTATATTCTGCCGCCTTCCGTGCAATTTATTTGTAATTTAAAAGGAAAAAGCCCCTCTTTCCATCCGGAAAAAGGGGCTATCAACAGGGAGCCAAGCGGTTCTACTCGACCCAGCTCTCTGCCCAGGACTGAATCTGCTGCATGACCGGCTCCAGCGCACGGCCTTTAGTTGTCAATTCATACTCGATGCGTACGGGGGTTTCCGGGTACACATGGCGTACCAGAATCCCTTCACACTCCAGGTCCTTCATTCGTTCGGATAACATCTTATCGCTCATTGTTGGGATCAGACCGGAAATATCCTTGAAACGCTTGGGTCCGCTCATCAATGTCTGAATAATAAGTCCATTCCAACGTTTACCTAAGAAGGAGAAGGCCGTTTCGAATCGAGGGCACATCGTCAGCTGATGTTCTTCCATTATTCTCACCTCTCACTTTTAACTTACATTAAGTTAGTATATATAATTTTAACACATTTATAGCACAATGAACATCGTTTGGCAAAAAAAAGTTCAATCGCCTGTGTCTTGCCGGGATTCCCTATTGGCTATAGCCTCCGTCACTACATATGCAAGGTCATCATTGCTATATAAGGACAGGACTCCCAGCACCGTATCGTCGGAGATGAACCCCGATTCGTCAAGGGGTACAGTCAGCGAAAGCGCATGGCTTAACGCCGCATTTCCCTCTTGCTGCGGATAAGCCTGAAGATACAACGCGTGCGGGTCCAGCTTGTTGTTCACACACCATTGGGCAAATACCAGGATCATCATCTCTTCATCCCGCTTATAGCTCTCGATAATCTGCTCTTCCGTTGATTTGCGGTAATCCTCCATGTGGTCTCCCTCCTTTCCGCTCCAATGTTAATCAGCAAGCTTCGCTGCCAGCACATGGCTGGGCAGGACCGCTGAAGCAGCTATTCCGCATTGCCCCGGTATGTCCAGGCTGCTTAAAAAATGGTTCACCACACCGCTGAATCCTCTGCGCTCCAACACCGTATCCCAGCTTCCGAAATTCTGCGTGCGCGGCAGTGTGCCCTTCTCATACAAGGTTGCCCGTTCCATGTCCACAACTTCCACAGATCTGCCGTTACCGTGCAGCTCCAGCTTCTCCAGATCTGCCCCGGCGTCCCGCACCATGCTGAACATACCGGTCGCACCATTCTTCCAGCCCAGATTGCCGGAAGATTGCAGCAGCCGTCCCGCATCGTCGGATTTCAGGCTGTTGTGCAGCAGCTCAGCATCTCCTCCGCACAACCATAGCAGCAGATCCAGCATATGGATCAGATCATCATGGACCGTTTCACGGCTGCTGCCGGATTGCAGCTTGGTCCGGTGCTTGAACGCGTGACAGGCGCTGATGCCGCCTGCTTTCTCCAGCCAGGCTTTGGCAGCCGTATACATCGGCGCATAGCGGCGGTTGAACCCTACGCCCAGCAGCAGTCCCTTCTCTTCAGCGAATCCGGCCATCCGCCGGGATTCTTCCAGATCATAGGACAGCGGCTTGTCCACATATACCGAAACTCCGTGATTTAAGCATTTCATAACAATATCATAATGCGTGGGGGTTGGGCTATGCACAAATACTGCATCAGGCTTCCACGACAGGAGCTCATTCAGATCCGTAGTGCCTCTCGGGAACCGGTAGGAATGAACCGCGTCCTGTACGGTTGCCGGCGAATGGCTGAGCACTCCCACCACCTCCGCCTGATCATGCCTGGACAGCAGTGGGAGATAGACTTTCCGGGCGATGTCGCCGAGGCCAACCAGAGCCACCCTTTTACGTTCTGTACTTTTCATAAGCGTATCTCCCTTGGCTGTGAGTATTTCCATTTCCTTTTAGACGTATTATACCGTGACAAGTCGCAGCAACAAATGATCTTTGCTTCATTAAATTCTTTTTTTTCAGTATGATGAAATGAATGAACGAAAGAAAGGGCATAGTAGAATGAGAAAATGGCTGACTATATTACTGTATGTTTCGGGAATATTCCTCACGTTTATCTACAGGTATGATATCCTGGCCTGGCTGCGGCAGGATCATAATCTGTTTTTGGGCTTTGGTGCCGCTACTTTGCTGGCGATGTTCCCGCCGGTGCCTTATAAACTGATAATCGGGATTTACGGGTATGCCTATGGAAGTCTGGCGGCTGCGGTGATTTGCTGGAGTGCGTCTACCCTTGCCGGGGCGATGATCTATGGTATTGTTCAACACATGTTCCAGGAAAAAGCCCGTACTTATTTGGCATCAGTACCCGCGCTGGATAAATTCACATCTGCCGTGCAGCGGAGGCCATTTGCAGCGGTAGTGCTAGCCCGGCTTGCACCGGTCGTTCCGCAGATGGGAGTGAATATCTATGCAGGCGCCGCCGGGTTGCCCTTTTGGAGTTATCTTGCGGCATCCGGACTGGGCAAAATTCCTGCGATTGCGTTATATGCCTTTCTCGGCGGCCAGCTGTTCCAGCATCCGCGAAGCGCGTGGATGGCTATCCTGGTATATGTGGCAGTACTGGCTCTGGCCATATTATCGCTACGTCCACGATCCTTCAGCTCCAAGAAAGATTGATGCAAGTAAGCATGAATTCTTATTTTTGCACAAAACGCCGCTAACTGGCAGGCGGCGCTTTTTTGTTTTATAATTACATTGTGATCTATTTAATTGCAATCTATGAATGGAGGGATATTCATGAGTGATGTTCAATCTGACAATATAAGCAGCAAAACAGAAAAGGCCACGTTTGCCGGGGGCTGTTTCTGGTGTATGGTATCACCATTTGAAGAACTTCCAGGAATCGTTGAGATTATATCCGGGTATACGGGCGGACATACCGTTAACCCGACTTATGAAGAGGTTTGCTCGGAAACCACAGGACATGTGGAAGCGGTGCAGATCACCTTTCAACCTGATATTTTCCCATACACCAAGCTTCTGGAGCTGTTCTGGCAGCAGATTGACCCTACCGATGCCGGAGGGCAGTTCTATGACCGCGGCACTTCATACGGGACTGCCATTTTCACCCACTCCGAAGAGCAGCGGGAGCAGGCTGAAGCCTCCAAGGCGGACTTGCAGGCCAGCGGACGTTTCTCCGCCCCTATCGTGACGCCGATCCTTCCGGCCAAACCCTTTTACCGTGCAGAAGAGTACCATCAGGGGTATCACCACAAGAATCCCGGTCACTATAAACGTTACCGCAAAGGCTCCGGGCGGGATGCTTTTATCGAGGACCACTGGAAGCACAAGGAGGAGAAGCAGAGCCTCAAGGAACGTCTGACGCCGCTGCAATATGAAGTTACTCAGAACAATGCAACCGAATCCCCTTTCCGCAATGAGTTCTGGGATCATCACGGGGATGGCATCTATGTCGATATCGTATCCGGTGAGCCGCTGTTCAGCTCCAGCGATAAATTCGACTCCGGCTGCGGCTGGCCCAGCTTCACCCGTCCGATCCGCGACTATTCGGTCAAGGAGAAGACGGATCTCAGCCATCTGATGGTCCGCACTGAGGTCCGCAGCAAAGCGGCCGATTCTCATCTTGGACATGTATTTAACGATGGTCCCGGTCCAAACGGCCTGCGCTACTGCATTAACTCGGCAGCACTCCGCTTTGTTCCGAAAGAGGATTTGGAAAAGGAAGGCTACAGCGAATACCGCGTACTGTTCCAGCATGCTTAACTAACAGCGGTTATTCCGCTCAGTCGCACATCCGCGTCACAAAGCCTCCAACCCGCAAGCAGCGGTGTTGGAGGCTTTTTTCATCAGTAAAATCATATTATTCCGGTTTTTTTTCGTCCCGCTCATCAGCATCAGGAACAGGCGCCGGATTCCCGGTGGTCTGTTCCTGCAGCGGCTGGTTCTGCTCCCGGCTCACCTGACGGATACGCATTACCGTCCCATGATCCCGTGACTTGTTTCTTTTGCGGACCCAGAGCACAATCACCACAACAACAGCAGCTACAATCAATACCGGAAGCGCAGCAGCCAGGAATATAAAGAGCCATTGAAACATCACGGACAGTGCATGCAGACTGCTCTGAAGCGCATCCGAAGCCCGGTCCATTAACGGCCCTTGTTCTTTGGTCTTGGCAATATCCACGCTCTCTTCAGTCTGGTACAGTCGAAGCTCAACCGTAGAAAAAGATACATTCTGGTCAATATATCGCATTCTGCCCTTGATCGTCTCTATTTCCTCCTGAATGGCACCAAGCTGGTTGGCGAACGCCACGAGGTCGGCGGATTTGGTTGCCTTTTTCATAAACTCGATATATTGGCCCTCCATTAACTGCTTGGCCTTGAGGCGCGACCCCAGATCCACATATTCCTCTGAAACGTCCTGACCCTGGATTTTATGCTGAAGCTTCACGTTTTTGATCTTTTCCAAATGGTCCAGAAAGGAAGAAAATCCCGAAGCAGGCACCTTCAGAATAAAGGCTCCGCCATGCTCATATTCGGAGGTATTCTCCGAAAATTCAACAATATAACCTTCTGCGAGCGTCACCATATTGCGTACTTCTGTCTGCGCCTTAGCATAGTCCGTCACTTCCATCGTTAGGCTGGCGTGATAGATCAGCTTTTTGTTCAATCCTGCCACAACGTCATTTCCCGTAAAACCGGCCGTTCCTTCAGCTGCACGCGCTGCATCCGTGTTGCTTACCGCTGAGCTTCCTCCGCCAGCCTTGTCTCCCTCAGCCGCAGGAGCTTCAGCTGCAGCCGACACTGCTTGATCCTTCGGCGCAGCATTCGCTGAAGTGTTCTGGTCTGCTGCGCCGTCGAAGCCTTCTGCCGTGCTGGAATTGTCTGCCTTCATCTCCGACCGGCTTGCAGAATCATTATTGCTTCCAGCCCCGCACCCTGCCAAAACGATAGCAAACACTATTAGTCCCAATACATAATACAGATAATGCAGACCCCTTTTTTGCATGCCCATTCCTCCAAAAGTGTAGTGGAATTTCCGCTTCTTTTGTACAGATTGCTGCCAGCGAAGAGCTTTTTGTCTGTAGGCATCTTTCGCGTTAAAGTCTTTGACGTTCCAAAAGCTGGAAGGTTGCAGGAATTCGGTAGATTTTCCAATCCAGTGGCTGATTTGCCCATCTAAAGGTGCTTTCGTTATTTGGGGATATAAGATTCGCGAAAAGAAAAAACACCAAAAACCCTATATTCACAAGGAATACGGGTTAGGTTCTGCTCGGACAAGCTCCACCTTGCCGTTCAGATCAGTTGCTGTATAGATGGCGTCGATTCCAGCAAGGGGAGGTGAAACCCTCCTGCAAAAAGACGTACCATTCAAGGATAAGAAGGAAGCCTGGTCCAGGTTCCTTCTATTCTTTTTCTCATTCTAGCAAGATTGAGAATGATTATCAAGCGTTTTTCTTCCGCACATTACCTGCGGCCAGGACCATGTTGCGAAGTGCCGCCACCGTCTCTTCCCAGCCGCGTGTCTTCAGCCCGCAGTCTGGATTAATCCAGAATTGTCCGGCATCCAGTACACGCAGTGCGCGCTCAATATTCTGCGTCATCTCCTCTACTTCCGGAACACGGGGACTATGGATATCATAGACACCCAGTCCAATGCCTTTATCATAATCATGATCTTCAAAAGCCGAAATCAGCTCCCCATGGCTGCGGGAAGTCTCAATGGAGATCACATCCGCATCCATAGCCGAGATCGCCCCGATCATGTCGTTAAATTCGCTGTAGCACATATGCGTATGAACCTGCGTGGTATCCTTCACATGGGTTGTGGCCACCCGGAAGGACCGTACAGCCCAATTCAAATAATTCTCATGGTCTTCCGCCTTCAGCGGCAGCCCTTCGCGGATGGCCGGCTCATCCACCTGAATCATCTCGATTCCGGCATCCTCCAGCGCTTGAACCTCGTGACGGAGAGCAAGGGCAATTTGCTTCGCTACCTCTTCGCGGCTGAGATCATCGCGTACGAAGGACCAGTTCAGGATGGTTACCGGTCCGGTCAGCATGCCTTTTACCGGCAGCTTTGTCAAGGACTGGGCATAGACGCTTTCTTTGACGGTCATTGGCTGGATAAAAGCGACATCCGCGTAAATCACCGGAGGCTTCACGCAGCGCGAGCCATAGGATTGCACCCAGCCATTCTGGGTGAACAGATAGCCCCCCAGCTTCTCGCCGAAGAACTCGACCATATCCGTCCGCTCAAATTCACCATGTACCAGCACATCCAGACCAAGCTCCTCCTGAAGTGTAATCGCCTCGGCGATTTGACGGCGGACGAACATATCATAGCGCTCCTCATTCCACACCCCTTTGCGCCATTTGAGACGCGCCTGGCGGACCTCAGCCGTCTGCGGGAAGCTGCCGATAGTTGTAGTCGGCAGCAGGGGCAAACGCCATTTATCCTGCTGCAGCTTCACACGCTCTGCGAACGGCAGGCTCCGGCTGTCCGGAAGTTCGTCCAGACGGCGGACCTGCTCCGCCACATCCCGGCGGCCGCGTTCAGGAAGTGCGCGGAAGACAGCCAGCGCTTCCCGGCTCCCCGCAAGCTCCGCCTCGGCCGTTCCGTTGTCACCGCCTGCGGCTGCGGCGAGCAGCCGAAGCTCTGTCAGCTTTTCGTCAGCGAAGGCCAGCGCCTGCTTCACAGCAGGCTTCAGCTTCCCTTCGCTCTGCACCGTAACCGGTACATGGAGCAGGCTGGAGGATGGCTGAAGAATCAGCCGGTCCAGCGGCACATGAAGAGCCAGCTTCTCAATCAGTGCAAGCTTGGTATCAGGGTCGGCACGCCAGATGCTGCGTCCATCGATTATGCCTGCACCCAGCCATTTATCTTCCGGCCAGCCAAGTCGTCCGATCGCCTCCAGATTCGCACCGCCATCATGGACGAAGTCAAGGCCAATGGCCTGTACCGGCAATTCAAGCAATGCTTCCAAGGGTTCAGCCGCTTCAAAATAAGTCTGTAGAATCAGATTCAAGCCGGGGACTGCAGCGGAAATCCCGCTATAAATGGTCTTCAGCAAGGCAATGTCTTCCGCGTTCAATCCTATAACGATGGCTGGTTCGTCGATCTGCACCCAGGTTACACCTTCCTGCTGAAGCTCCTGCAGCAGCTGAATATAAGCCGGCAGGAAGCGGGCGGCAACCTCGCTGATGTCCGCAGCCGGAAATCCCTTGGACAGCTTGAGGAAGGTATATAGTCCCACAATAACTGGCTTGCCTTCAATGCCCGCCTGCGCTTTGGCGAAGCGGTAGGCGGCCAGCGGTTTATTCTCAGTCAGCCGGGGTGTAAGGCTGCCGATCTCCGGCACGATATAATGGTAATTCGTATTGAACCATTTGGTCATCTCGCAGGCCGGGGCGGCCGCATTGCCGCGGGCCATGGCGAAATATAGATCAAGCGGGACAGCCCCGCCGTCATAATCATAACGTGGCGGCACAATGCCGAACATGACGGCTGTGTCCAGCACATGATCGTAGAAGGTGAAATCATTCACCGGGATCAGGTCAATACCGGCCTGTTGCTGCGACTGCAGGTGCTTAAGCTGAATGTCCGCCATTTCAGCACGGAACTCCTGCTCGCCAATTTTACCGGACCAGTAAGCCTCCAGTGTTTTTTTCCATTCACGGTTTTTGCCGATTCTCGGGTACCCCAGATTGCTGGTGATCAATTTTGTTGTCATTGAAATCTGCTCCTCATCTGTTCGCTATTTGTTGTATGTCCTTATAAAAAGACGCCTCTCCCGAAAAATAAGCCACAGGGAAAGACGCCCATTGATCTTCTAAATGGAATAACGTCTGAACACCTCCCTATCTACCGTAGGTACTGCAGTGCTTCTGAGTCAGGCAGGTCTCCTGGCTAGCGGAGTCATCATTCTTCAGCAAGTCTTCCCGGCTGGATCTACCTGTCTGCCAGTGACACATTAAGCTGGAACTCTTCCGTTACAGTGGCGGGACCGCGTCGGTTTCGAGCCGAACTTCCCTATTAAGCTGGACAAAAGCTACATTCGCTTCATCCGGCACCTGTCTCCTATATTCGCTTTTCAAAACTTCATCCTTAAATCTGATGCCATCATACTGTACCTTTTTTGCCATCCGCAACAGATTCCGGCGATTTCAGCTATACACATTCGCTATAGCAAAGCAGCTTTTTGCCCGATTTGGCATCTGAATCTTGATCAGTGCTCATGACAAAAAGGCGATACCCTCCAAGGAAGGCACCGCCTGCATTATTTTTTCTATTCTAGAACCATACCAGATATACCACTACAGCAAGAACAATCCGATAGATCGCAAACGGCAGAAGCTTAATGCGGTTGATCAGCTTCAGGAAGAAACGCATGGACAGCAGCGCGAACAGAAAGGCGCTGATAAACCCGGCAATAAAGAACGGCAGCGCATCGAGAGTGAAATACTGCCAGTTCTTCAGCAGTGAAATCAGGCTGGCTCCAGCCATAATCGGCACCGCCATGATGAAGGTGAAGTCGGCCGCGGCACGATGGCTCATACCGAGCAGAACGCCACCGGAGATCGTGGAACCGGAACGGGAGAAGCCCGGCCACAGCGAGAAACACTGGACCAGACCGACCGATAGCGCCTGCCTATATGTAATTTGATCGACACTCTCCGTTTTGATCTTTTTGGGGGCAAACAGGTCTGCACAGATCATTAGTATTGCGCCTACGACCAGACCAATCAGCACCGTTGAGGTCGAAAACAAATGCTCATCAATATAATCCTCGAACAGAAAGCCGAGCACTCCGGCAGGGATAAGACCCACAAGCACCTGTGCCAGCTTCAACCGTCCCGCCGTTTCCACTGCTGGCTGTCCTTCCGGCACCGCTGTCAGCTCTTTGCGGCTGAACCGCTTCAGACCCAGGAGATCGATGAACCGGTTGCGGAAAATCACCACCACGGCCAGGATCGAGCCCAGCTGAATCACTACCTTGAATGTATTCGCTGTGTATTTTCCGAGAAATTCCTGCGATTTCAGCCACATATCATCGACAATAATCATATGGCCTGTGGAGGACACCGGAGCAAATTCAGTCAAACCTTCAACAATACCCAAGATGATTGCTTTAATTATAGTCAAAAGCTCCATGTAATCTCCTCCTAAAAGTTTTGTGAGCATCGCATCTATGAAATCACTTCGTTCAAAACTCGCTACGAAAGCATAAACTTAGTTTTGTGAGCATCACATCTATGAAATTGCTTCGTTCAAAACTCGCTTCCAAAGCATAGAATTTGTTGGTGTTGTTACCCGCGGGCTTTGCCGGCGGTACGGCGTTTACGCAAATACAACAGTCCCAGCACGAGAATTCCTCCGGCAATCAGGGCGTAGACCACGCTGGAATAAGCCTCTATATACCCTCCAATGTCCTCCCAGGACTCTCCTAGCGCAGCACCCAGCAGGATCAGCAATGTATTCCAGCCCAGTGTACCGATCGTCGTAAACAGCATAAAAAGTCCGAACTTCATTCCCGACATTCCTGCCGGAATCGAGATCAGACTGCGCACCAGCGGCACCATCCGGCAGAACAGCACCGTCCAGTAGCCGTATTTATCAAACCAGGCATCCGCTTTGCGGATATCACTTTTCTTAATCCGTATCCATTTGCCGTAGCGGTCCACAATCCGCTCCATTCGGCTGACATCCAGCATCCGGCCGATCCAATACAGAATGGCTGCACCCAGCAAAGAACCCGCCGTAGAGGCAATAAGCACACCCGGTATTGTGAGTCCGGAGGTTGTAGTCATAAACCCGCCAAAGGGCAGGATGACCTCTGAAGGAATGGGGGGAAAGACATTTTCCAGCGCCAGCATCAGAAAAATACCGGCATATCCGAACTGCTCCATAATATCTGTAATCCAGGTTTTCATTCGGTTCCCTCCGTCTAGATGAGATTTTTCTTGAGGTTGCGCAAATAGCGGCTGCGGATGAAGAAGAAGTACAGCGTCTGGGCAGCCAGATAACTGGTCAGGACAGCCCCGGTCTCGGCAGCAATGGACAGATAGAACAGCCGCTGCAGCGCAATAAAAGCAAACAGACTGTGCAGAACCGCCAGCAGCACCGGGATGAAGAACATGAGTGCCAGCTGCAGTGTCGCAATGCGGTCCAGTTCCTGGTCAGTCAGGCCCATTTTGGACAGGGTGGAATACTGCAGGCGGTCATGATCCAGATCCATATAGAGACGGAAGTAGAGGAAGCTGCCGGCAGCAATGAAGAAGACGGTCCCGACAAGCAGCGAAGCGAACAGCATGGTGCTGTACAGCGTGCGCTGAATCTCAAATAAGGTTCCGCTGATCACAACGGCATAAGCAGACTTTTCTTCATAGGGAACCTTCCCTTTGGCAGCGAGTTCTGAAGCCACCCCCACCGTCCGGGTAAAATCATCCACATAGAAGCCGGTATACCAATCCTGCTGCACAGGGATAACCAGGTTGTACAGACTGTCGCTGATCACCAGCCCGCTGAAATCGCCGCCTCCCCTGCCGTCCAGCTCCGGCAGCAGATATTCGGCAACCGGCACATGCTGCGTATAGCCGGTCTCTTCAATCTGGATTCCTTGCTGAAGTGTATATGTTGCTTTGAAGCGCTCTGCGGTCAGACTGCGGTCGCGCTGGGAACCGATCATCACCAGGCTTTCATTGCCTTCCAGCGGCGGTTCATTCGAGCTGAAGCCCGCATGTTCCAGAGCAAGCTTGTAATTCCTGTAGGACATCAGAGGCAGCTGAAGTATATGGTCGGGACCTGTCTGCGAAACGACCGCTGCGACTTTGAGTGGAATCCGCAGGGTTTCGTAAGTCAGACCCAGCTGCTCCAGCTCTGCAGTAATCCCCCACAGGTCCTTCTCTTCCGAGGAAGCATGCTCCCCGCCCTTGGCTACATAGCCGACAGCCGCCGGATAATCCAGCTTCAGCTCCCGTGACAACGTGTGGATCGATGCGAATACCCCCACCGAGGTGAAAGAAACTGCCGATACAATAGTGACCATAAAAAACATCCGCCCATTGTCCTTCCACCGGTACGATAATCCCGAGAACGTGAGAATATGCGTATGCTTCCAATAGAAGCGGCGCAGCTTCCGCAGCATCCCCACAATATACAGACTGAGTTGTGTGTAGAAAAGATACGTGCCGCATACAGTAATCAGCACCACTGGAACCATCATGATCTCTACAGTTGCGGCCGTCGTGGCAGCCGCCAGACCATACCCGGCGAGGAGCAACAGACCTGAGATCAGCGCCAGCTCCTTGGATACCTTTGGCTCCGCATTCCCTCTGTGCCCGCCCTGGAACAGGCCGCGCGGTGCTTCATTCCCTATAAAAACAAAAGTAGACAGCGAGATCAGCATGAACAGCAGAACAAAGCTGCAGATGGTAAGCACCGGCGCCTGCCAGGGCAGGTGAAATGTAAGTGGGGGAATGCCCAGAAACCCGGACCCGATCATCAGGAAGAGCTTGCCAAGCAGCAGCCCCAGCAGTGTGCCGGTGAGGATAGCAGATCCGCCAATCATCATATTTTCCAGAAATACCATCAGGTTCAGCTGCTGTTTGGTCATCCCGTGCATCAACAGAATTCCGAACTCCAGATTACGTGATTGCAAGAATGAACCTACTGACACGAGTACGAACAGGGAACAAAAGACATAAATGATTCCTTCGGCCACCATCATCGTATTTGCAGCTGTCCCCAGGATCATATCCTGCGAAATCGCCGGATGATAAATGAACAGTGCACACAGAAAGAAGACCATGACCGAGAACGCGCTGCTGACAAAATACGCGGCATATTTCCGCTTATTCCGTGTTACATTCCTATAAGCGAACTGCCGGAAGGTCATGGCCCGCTCCTCCCAGCAGCGACAGCATGTCGATGATGTTCTGGAAGAAGGCGGCCCGGCTGGTGCCCCGGTACATTTCGCTGTGGAAGCGCCCGTCTTTGATAAAGATGACCCGGTGGCAAAAGCTCGCTGCTACCGCATCATGTGTGACCATCAGCACCGTGGCTCCCTCCGCCTCATTCACCTCCACCAGCAGATTCATAACCTCGTTTGCGGCTTTAGAATCCAGGCTGCCCGTCGGTTCATCTGCCAGAATCAGCGCTGGCCGGTGGATCATGGCCCGGGCGATGGCCACCCGCTGTATCTGTCCGCCGGAGATCTCATAAGTCCGTTTGTGCAAAAGTGTGCTGATGCCCAGTCTATCCGACACCTCTATGAGTCTGTATTCCATCTCTTTCACGGAGACTCCAGCAAGCGTTAAGGGCAGCACAATATTCTCTTCCACAGTCAGCGTGTCAAGGAGATTGAAGTGCTGAAAGACAAACCCCAGCTCTTTGCGGCGGAACAGTGCTTTGTCCTTGCGCCCCAGGCTTTTAGGGTCCCGGCCATTGATCCTCACTTCTCCTGAGGTGGGTTCGTCGATGGTGGCAATCACATTTAGCAATGTAGTTTTGCCGCTGCCCGATGGTCCCATGATTCCCACGAACTCGCCTTTCTCCACAGCAAACCGGATATGATTCAGGGCGTGAATCGACACTTTGCCCTCGTATATTTTGGATAGATTATGGACATCTAAAATGGGCAAATGCTTACGCTCCTTCGTTCCCCTGGTTTGCCTTCATTATATAAAGTGTAAACAGCAGCTGCTATTTCTGAAACTTACAACTACCTTACAGTATTGTAAGCCACGAAAGACGATTGACATTTATTTGCAAAGGGAGTATATTTATATGCATGAGCATGCATTTATTAATTTGTGAGGAGAGATTGAAATGAAGGACTTATTTACCCCCTATGAGCTGCAGGATTTGAAGCTGAAGAACCGTGTGGTGATGCCGCCGATGTGCCAATATTCCGTTACGGACAAGGATGGTATCGCCACAGACTGGCACTACAATCATTATGTAAGCCGGGCGGTCGGCGGTGCCGGACTTATTATCATTGAAATGACCGATGTCGATCCGGATGGCCGGATAACCGATTATGATCTGGGGCTCTGGTCAGATGAGCAAATCCCCGCACTGGCGAGAATTGTTGAGGCTTGCCACGCTTACGGCGCCAAGGTAGGCATCCAGATTGCCCACGCCGGACGCAAAGCAGAGGATGCTCCTCGGCCGGTGGCTCCCTCTGCGATTCCTTTTAATGCCGAATTCAAGACTCCGCGTGAGCTGACCACCGAAGAAGTACAAACGATGGTTCAGAAATTCCAGGCAAGTGTTAAGCGGGCCATTCAGGCGGGCTTCGATGTGATCGAGCTTCACGGCGCACACGGCTACCTGATCCACCAGTTCCATTCCCCGCTGACCAACAAGCGGTCTGATAAATACGGACAGGACCTGACACTGTTCGGCAAAGAGGTTATTCAGGCAGCTAAAAAGGAAATGCCTGAGGGCATGCCTTTGATTATGCGGATATCCGCGCAGGAATATGTTGATGGCGGCTATAGCATACGTGAGAGCATCAAGATTGGCAAAGTCTATAAGGAAGCAGGGGCGGATATTTTTCATATCAGTGCGGGTGGTGAAGGTGCCATTGCTGCTGAAGGCCAGCCGGGAACCCATGCTGCCTATCAGGTTCCGCTTGCCCGTGCATTCAAGCAGGAGCTGAATGTTCCTGTCATTGCAGTAGGGCGCCTGGATGAGGCTGTCCTGGCTAACGCAGTCATCGGCAATGATGAGGCAGATCTTATCGCCGTGGGACGGGGCATGCTGAGAAATCCGTACTGGACCCTGGAAGCCGGTGTTCAGCTCGGTAAAGATGCCGGTCTGCCGAAGCAATACGAGCTGGGCTTCCCCCGTTCCCGGAGATAACCTCTTCCCAGAAACCAGGGTGCTATCCCTCGCCGTTCCTTATACAAACCGGGGCATGGAATGTTATAATGTACAAAAATATCATCATATGGCATACATCCGGGAGAGGAATGGTGTGGATGAAAAATTCCCTTGAGGGTGGCGTAATCACAGGCTGGTTAAGCTTAACTCATATACAAATGAAGGTTGCAGGTGAACTTGAAGCCAAATTGCAGGAAAACTTCGGATGGTCTCTGAATGAATTCTATCTGATGTACTTCCTGTCCGAAGCACCGGAGAAGAAGCTGCGCCTGCAGCAGCTGGAATCTATGGTTGGACTCAGCCAGAGTGCCGTCTCCAGACTGGTCAGCCGCTTCGAAGCCAGAGGCTGCGGCGTACTGCAACGGACGGTCTGTGACGACGACCGCAGAAGCATTTATACCTCTCTGACCCCTATCGGCCAGGAAAAGGTGGACCGCGCGCAAGTGACGGTGAATGAAGTGCTTCATGAAGTGTTCCCCCGCGCGGAGATCAAGCTGCTGCTGGAGCAAATGCTGGACCTCCCGCAGCAATAACGCCCAAGCCGGGCTTACCCCAAAATTCATATATTTTCATAAAAACCTGCTGTCTCATATTGGAGACAGCAGGTTTTTTATGGTTGCAGTTCATTGCCTTACTTGATTCGTTCACTCAGAATATAATCCGGACCGTCGTCCCCTTTCCCACCTCGGAGGATATTTCCACCTGATGCCCCAGCTTGCTGCAAATCTGCTTCACCAAATATAGGCCCATCCCGGTAGATTCCTGAAAGCTGCGCCCGTTGACACCGGTAAAATAGGCATCGAATACACGCGGCATATCTCCTGATGGAATACCTACACCCTCATCCCGCACCTCAAGCACGGGTCTGCCTTGTTCCCCTGCATACCCGTGAAAATACACAAACCGTCCCTCCTCCACCGTATACCGCAGTGCATTGGTGATCAGCTGGGTCAGTACAAAGGACAGCCATTTCTCGTCCGAGGTAATGAATAGGTCATGATCGACTGAAATGGCCGGAAAAACACGTTTGCGGATAAACAGCCGTTTCTGTTCAGAGGTTACGCCCCGCACAATAGCCGAAAGCTCCAGCCGCTCCACATAGAAATCATGCTCGAACGTGTCCAGACGGGCGGTATAGAGTACGGTATCCAGCCCTTTTTTGAGCCGGTCCAGCTCATCGCCAATCGACGTAAAAGGCGGGCCGTCTTTGTCTTGAATAATGAGGTGGATGACCGACAGCGGGGTCTTCATACCATGCACCCACTGGTTAATGAAGTGAATATGCTCCTCCAGCTTGTGGCGGTAGCTATGCAGGTCATTCTGATACAGGCGGAACTGGTGAGCCAGCAGGCCGCGCAGGCTCTCTGCCAGCGGAGTATTCTGAGCAGGCCCGCCGGAGTCATCCAGCGATGACGGCAGATTCAGCAGACGTTCGTAGAAGGAGCGGTTGGAGAAATAGCGGTAGGCGAGGTATGCCAGCAGCAGACAGGTGCTAAGCAAGCCCGCATACAGGCTTACATTCACTCCGCTGCCCCCGTCCAGCCGGTAGACCAGAGTGATCATCGAAAGCTGGGCCAGATAAATAATAATAAGTGGCATCTGTTCCCGCAAAAACAGCTTCATGTTACGCCTCCTCCCAGTTCTCGCACAGCCTGTAGCCTTGACCGCGCACCGTCTGGAGGCCGTCCGCTATATCCAGCGCCGACAGTTTTTTACGCACCCGGGTCACGTACACATTCAAGGTATTGTCATCGACAAAAGCCTGGTCATCCCAGATTTTCTCCAGGAGCCGGTCGCGGGATACGAGGGTGCCCGCCTTTTGCATCAGCTCATCGAGAATTTTGGCTTCGGTGTGGCTGAGATCAATCTTGGCACTGCCCCGCGACAGGACCAGACGCTCCACATCGAGCATCAGCCCCGACACGGTCAAGCTGCGGTCACTTCCGCCTCCGGCATAGGAGCCATAAGCCCGGCGGAGATGGCTTTTAATTTTGGCGAGGGCAATCTCATAATCGAACGGCTTGGTGATATAATCATCGGCTCCGTTTTCGAGCGCCATCACCTGATCCATTTTGCCTTCGCGGGCGGAGATAAACAGGATCGGGCAGGTGGAGATTCCCCGGATTTGGCGGCACCAGTAGTAACCGTCGAACTTCGGCAGATTCACATCCAGCAGCACCAGATGAGGAGCATACTGCTCGAACTCTGTACGGACTGCTTCAAAATCACGCACAGCCTGCGTCTCATAGCCAAACTTATGTAAATAATCCTGGAGCAGCGTCACCAGTCCACGGTCATCTTCGATAATGAAAATTTTGAACATATCAGGCCTCCGGTCTGCTGTATAAGCCCGCTAAGGGGTTTGCCCCATAATATATACAGTCCCTGCATAGTAGTCAAATATGAGGTGAAGTTCCTGAGCATCCCATGATGGAATCCCGCTTGGCAAATGTTGCGCCCCTGAACCCGCGCAAAAACAGCCGCCTGCCAGAGTACTCCGGCAGACGGCTGTTTCATTGTTAAGGAGTACAGACAACTGCCAGTTGTCTGTACCGTCTATCTGCCGTCCAGCAGATTGCCCAGGCCGCCGAGAATGCTGCCTTCTTCCTTGCGTCCTGTAGGACCGGCAGCAGAGAGTATACGGTCCGCCATCCGGCTGAACGGCAGCGATTGTACCCACACCTTGCCCGGTCCGCGCAGGGTGGCAAAGAACAGGCCCTCGCCGCCGAAGAGCGCAGTCTTCACGCCTTTGACCATCTCGATATTATAATCTACAGAGGAGGTCATGGCCACGAGACAGCCGGTATCCAGCTTAATCGTCTCACCTGGCTGCAGCGTCCGCTCCATGACATAGCCCCCGGAGTGAACGAAAGAAAGACCATCTCCTTCGAGCTTTTGCATAATGAAGCCCTCACCGCCGAAGAAGCCTGCACCCAGCTTGCGTTGGAATTCAATGCCGATCGATACGCCTTTGGCTGCACATAGGAAGGAATCCTTCTGGCAGATGATCTTTCCCCCATGCTGCTGAAGATCCAGAGGGATGATTTTGCCAGGGTAAGGCGCGGCAAAGGTAACCCCTTTGCGGCCGTAGGCCCCACTGTGTGTGAAAACTGTCATGAACAGGCTCTCACCGGTCAGCAGACGTTTGCCTGCGCCCATCAGTTTGCCCATCAGCCCGCCTCCGCGTGATCCGGTACCGTCACCGAAAATCGTCTCCATCGAGATCTCCGGGTCCATCATCATGAAGCTCCCGGCCTCCGCAACCACACTTTCGCCTGGATCAAGCTGGACTTCGACACACTGTATTTCCCCACCCATAATCACGTAGTCAATCTCATGAGCACTCATTGTTATTCCTCCAGTAGTTACGTTTATTATGTAATCCTATGTTAGTACAGCTGTGATATATACGCTGCACGTGCTTTACTGGTTTCACTGTCTCTATACAACAAAGAAGGCCAGCCCGGGTGTCAATCTGGCTGACCTTTCGCTTATCCCCATAACAGGGGGTAATTTAGAACTCTTCACATTACTGTACCATCATGCGGTTTGCTTAGTGCAGGTTGAATTTTGGGTGCTTTGCTCAGCTTAGGTCTGCCAAGTGAGGTTGTAAACGTAATAACGTAGCCTGCAACGACTACTGCCATTACGGTGTACAGCGTTTCCTTGAGAGGCATATAGAAAAGTGATAATGCCAGAACGATAACATCCATCAGGATAAATACGGTTCCTACCTTAATTCCCTTCCATTCACTGATCAGCAGTGACAAAATATCATCCCCGCCACTCGCCCCGCCGCCGCGGAGGACCATTCCTGCTCCTAGACCTGTCAGTACACCGGACAACAGCGCCGCAAGCGGCAAGTTATCCTGCAAGTTGATCACCCATCCGGAATAACGTTCCATCAGGCTGTAGAATATGGTGAAGGCTCCTACAGAGATGAAGGTATTGCACACGAACGCTTTTCCCTTGAAGATCATTGCGATTAGAAGTACTGGTATGTCTAAGACTAGAATAGACAAAGATGGCGAAATACCTAGTACATATTTGCCGAGCAGCGACAAACCTACGAAACCACCCTCGGTCAAATGATTCTGATAATTGATGTGATAATAAGTAAATGCAAGCAGAAATGTTCCGGACAAAATAATAGTTAGTCGAAGCGGCAATCGCATGCCACTGTCTTGTTTCCTCATACAGGTCTCCCCTTATTGTAGATGGCGGCTTAGACGTATTCCAAGCCTCTACGACGGGTCTGACCGGAGGATGTGTTGCTCCTTCGCATACAATACTCCCTTCCCTCGCAGAGGCGGTTTCGTCAAATAACAACGGTACGCGCACTTTCTACAGGGAAGCTAAGTATAAGACAGATCATAACGTTTCCAAATCGTCCTTTGGGGAATCGTCCTTCGGGGACACATGGTATCCTGATCCTTTCTCTAATTTGATGTGTTCTGAATAGATTATACCACGCTTGGGTGCTTCTCTAAACACATTTCCATTAAAAAGCATACAGCATTTTGTAAAATCTCTGTCAGCCCGGACTCCGCAGCAGGCGGTTGACCGTCTCACGCCTCACTCCGATCAGTTGGCCGATCTCTTCCTGTGTCAATAAATCCGTCAGCTCTGCGCCATGTGAATACTCGAGAAGCCAGCGTGACAGCAGCGCAAGCCGTTCTCCCGGAGTGCCCACCGTAAGGTGATCCAGGCGGGTCTGCATGAAACGCACCTTCTCTTGAAGCAGCAGGGCGATTTCCATGACTTTATCCGGGTCCTCACGCAGCTCGCGGTACCATTCTGCTGCCGGAATCAGCTCCACTTCGCTTTTCATCATGGCAACAGCTGTTCCATGCGCCTCCTTCGGTGAAATAAGTGAATGATGGGGGACGGTTTCCCCGGGGTACAAGAGATTGAACAGTACGATGTTCCCGTTCTCATGCAGCCGGGTTACCTTGAAGAGTCCGCTCTTCACCTGAAACAGATTCTGGCAGGCATCCCCTTGGCGGAACAAGACCTCTCCTTTGTGCAAAATCATCCCGCTCTCTCCTTTATATTCTCAGTATGTATGACTCTATTCTACAAATTGAAAAGAAACCCTGTCCGAAATCACAGGTAGGGCACGGTTTTGTCAAAAGGACTAGGGAATCAGCCATCGCTCACCCTAAATCACACGGGACAGACTGCGCTTTACTGCCGCTTCTTCAGCCATGTCAGCAGCTCGATTGCACATTCCTCCGGTGTATGCTCCGCCGTGCAGAGCTTCACTTCAGGACTGACAGGGACCTCGTAAGGATCGGTGATCCCGGTGAAGGAGGGAATCTCGCCACGGCGGGCTTTGGCATATAAACCCTTGACATCCCGCGCTTCGCAGATCTCCAGGGGACATGCCACATAGATTTCCACAAAATCCGGAAGCATATCACGGGCATAGCTCCGCATCTCCGCATAAGGGCTGATCAGCGAGATGACCGTCATCACACCGTGCCGGTTCAGCAATCCTGAGATATAGGCTGCCCGGCGGATATTCTCGAAGCGGTCTTCCCGGCTGAATCCCAGCCCGCGACCGATGCTGCGCCGCAGCTCATCTCCGTCCAGCCATTCCACAGCGTGTCCCTCTGCCCGCAGCCTATCCGTGACCAGCCTGGCAATCGTTGATTTGCCTGCCCCGGACAGCCCTGTTAGCCATAGGGTTGTTCCTGGTTGCACACTCATGCTCTTCCCTCCGGCACTCTATAAGGAATTCGTTCCAGCAGTCCGGAACCGTATATCTGCTGCAGCTGCAGCTCGGGCATATGGATATAGCCGATATAGCAGTCACAAGCTTTCATCCTACAGCTTCGTTCCGCCGACAGACCTTCAAGACCATCCCTGTAGAGGCTGCCAATCACCCCTCTGTCCTTATAACACCGTTTGACCTGGCCGGAACCTTGTACATAGAACACACTGCTTCCTGCATTACAGGCTTTGCCCAAGCTTTCGTAGTCTCTCGTATTAAGCACGAAATGCGGATCAATGCCGGTAAGAAATGCGATATCCTCCCGTGTATAGTAGTCAGGTTTATCCTTATAAGCATTTACCCACAAATAGACATCCTCCGGCAGGGCTTCTCGCAGTGAAGCTATCGCCTCAAAGGCACTATGCAACCCGACGCTCCCCACACTAAAAGGTATACCCTGCTCATATACAGCCATACATTGGGCCAGAAACCGCTGCTCCTCCACCTGTCCCGGATGATACGTCGCCCAGAAGGCTGACTTATGCAGGTTCAGCCCGGCAGTAAAATCCAGCCCGGCCGACAGATTGGTCTGAATAGCCACCTTGTCAACGTGCTCCAGATTGGAGAGTGTGACCATAGCCTCTTTATACCAGCGGTGGATCAGGGCCTCTCCATAAGGATTGAAGAAGATGGACAGCCGGTGGCCTTCAGCTCCCTGTGCGGTTGCCCAATGGACAAAGGTCTCCAGCTCCTCACGGTCCTTGGCGAGGCGCGCTCTACTGTCTCTGGTCTTGCCGAACGGACAGTACGGGCAATCATAGTTGCAGGAGGTGAGAGAGCCACGATAGTAAAGAACAGCCTTCATGGCAAAACAAACCTTTCCATCTGCTCCCGGATGTTGCCCGAAATAAACCAGTCGCCGATAGAATCCGAGTAGCCCAGTCCTTCCGGGGTCAAGCGGAATACGCCCTCTTCATTCAGGGCAAGGCCGCTCTGCAGCAGAAGGTTCAGCTCAGGATGATCGCTCCACAAGGAAGACGTAAAGCGTCCGCTATAATCGGCAAGCTTCAGTCCCTCACTGTGCAGCACTGCCTTCAGAATGTACCGCCGCTTCTGCTCTTCAAGACTCAGCACAATGCCGTAATCTGCGGTATCATAGCGCTCAGCCGCGACATAATCCGCGATGATGCTCTCTGTAGCCTTACGGCTGACTCCGTAACGGGAAGCATAGTGTACATTCCGGGTATAGGATCTGGCTCCGCAGCCCAGTCCGACCATTCCTTCCTCCTGACAGCTGTAGTCCAGGATGGTTTTGCCTGATCTGGCTGTATCCTTGGCAAAGCGCCGCATGGAGTATTGCGTGTAGCCATACTCTGCCAGGACTCTTTGAGCCGCCTTATAGCACTCAAGGCGGATGTCCGTCTGGCGCCGCATATCCTCCGGCTTCACAATCGTATGATCACGCGTATACAGCGGATAAATGAAAATTTCCTCCGGCTCATGCTGCATCGCCTGCTGCAGGGAGAACAGCCAGGATTCCATCGTTTGGCCTGGAAGCCCATAGATCAGATCCAGATTCAGGATCGGAAAATCATACTGCTTCAGCAGCTCCAGTGCACGGTATACCGTATCCGGATTCTGCGGACGGAATATGGCGGCTGACTCGGCGGCAACAAAACTCTGGATGCCCATACTGACCCGGTCTACCTTATGTTCCTTCAGAATATCCAGTTTCTCCTCTGAGAGCGTCTCGGGAGAGGTTTCTACCGAGAGGGAAGCCGTGCTAAAGTCCAGACCCATGATATCCTCAGCAATACGGAACAGCCGGCGCAGCTGAACAGGCTCAAGCAGGCTGGGAGTCCCGCCCCCGATGGCGAATCTGGCGAACGGCTTGCCGCCGGTGAATGCTGCCCACTGCCGTGCCTGCCGTTCCAATGCATCCACGTACACCGTGTGCACCTCCGCCCGCTTGTCAGGCAGCGTGAACAGGTTGCAGAAGCCGCAGCGTGCGCCGCAGAACGGAATATGCATGTACAGAAAAAAAGTCTCCGCAGGCTCCTCCCGCCAGAGCGGCTCCAGCGGAACCGGCGGCTCCAGGTCGCGGTAAGCCGTTTTGTGCGGATAAGAATAGAGATAATTGCGGTAAGGATAAGTGGTAATGCGTTCTTTCCACTGCGTGACCTCCTCCGAAGGGAATGGGGGTCTTCCGTCATGGCGGAGGTGCAGGGGATGCTGTGTCGACGTCATACTTTCTCCATCCTTTCAGGTACATTCGGTTATTGGCTAGAGAAAAAACTCCCGGTACGGAACATTCCATACGGTCTCATGCGCCAGCCGGTGCCCATGGTAGCCCTCTTCGCCGAAAGCCTCGCCATGATCTGAAAAAGCCAGGCAGAACACCGGGTTGCCGCGTTCACGAAATGCATCGAACAACCGGCCTAGCTCTCCGTCTACATATCGTAGTGCAGCGCGCTGGGTGTCGACGGAATCCTTGCGGGCACCTGGCACAAAGAAATGACTCGGACCGTGGATCGCCGAAACATTGAGAAACATAAACAGCCTTTGATCCAGCGGAGTATCCTTCAGCAGCTTAAGAGCATGGTTCACCTGGTGCTCTGTGGAGCGGGGATTCGTAACGCCGAACGTCATCCGCCAGTAGCTGTGCTGGAAATAGCCGGGCAGGACACGGGCAAGTGGCACTTTTTTGCTAAAAAAAATGACTCCCCCGATACAAAGAGTCCGGTAGCCTTCAGCGGCAAGCCCAGACACCACATCCGGCGTATCAAACAGCCAGGTGTCCGGATGGGTCTTCATTCCGGTATTCCGCGAATGGAACAGCCTTACATGCTGAGACTTATCCGTAGTAGCCGGGGTAGGCAGAAATCCGCCAAAAAAAGCATGATGAGCCGCATAGGTGAAGCTCCCCGGCGTATGTCTTTTCTCCCAGGAACCGCTGCCGCACAGATTGGGGCAGTTCGCTTCTTCCAGAACCGCCGCATCATAGCGAAGGGTATCGAGAGTGATCATCAGCAGATCGTGGGTGCCGACAATGGCATTCATGTCTATCATAAGTGTCCTTCCTTTATTAACTGCTTCAGCTCCCACTCATAGGTGCCGAAGCCCTGATATTCTACGTCATAGAGCAAGTCACCAAAAGGATTCACATCGGCAGCATAGGTCTTCCCTGAACCGGCGGATACCAGGACGTCTATTCCTGCGACAGCAGATCGAGGAAAAGCCGCCAGCGCCCGTACCGCTGTATCCCGCACTTCCTCCTGAACCTCCCCGGAAAGACCGGCCTCTGCCGGAGTCATCCGCCGGCTGCGCAGATGAAGATTCGTGATAGGTGTTGAGCTTACCCGGGCAATGGAGTGGCAGGCCCCGCCCAGCACCACCAGCTGACGGATGTCGAGCGAAGCTCCGCCTGCACCTGATTTTGGAATCCACTGCTCGGCATATACGCCGTGGCGGCAGAGCCAGTTGATCAATCCGGCAATCATGCGGCTGTCGGTATAACGCCGCAGCTTGCCGGAATTATAATAGATAGGGGGACGGGTAATATAATGTTCTACCCCCACAGTGGTCACAGCAATCTCCGCGCCTGTAGACGGGTTCAGCTGGTAGGCGATAACACCGGAGGCAGCGGACCCGCAGGCCAGCTTAATAAAAACCCGGTGCATCCGCTGCCGGTGCATCTGTTCACGGATAGAGGCGTAATCTACCCGTGTCCCCTCTTCACCAAGCGGCCGGGGAATCCTGACACCAGCAGACGCCAGAAGCTGCTGGGTGCACCGTTTGTCGGTCATCGCCGCAATGTCGTGCGGATCATTCAACCACCGGGACTCCGGCAAAACGAGAGACGCCTCCTCCCGCAGCCTGGCCAGCAGGCGGCAATACCCGCGAAACCACTGGGAAGGATGGTGCAGAACACCAGGCATTTCCCGAAGTTTGCCGGCCGTTCTGAAGCTCAGCGGGAACGGATCCTGCTCCTGCCCGAAGGGATGCAGAGCATCATTGTAATCCCCGGCATCGGGCGCTCCCAGCGCAATCAGGGCCCGTTCCACCTCAAAGCTGCCCCCTGGCGAATCCAGCCGGAGCAGCGGAGCGAGCATGCCGGAGGTTAACCTGTTCTGCATATCCAGGATTCCCTCCACTTCGAGCAGTCCGGCCAGCGTTTGACCTGCAAGCAGTCCGGTATATGGCAAGATGATCGCCGGAGGCAGTCCGAGACGGCTTCTTGCCTGCTGAATTCCGCCAGTCCGTCTGTCACCGGGAATGCCGATGACGACCAGCGGCCGCGTCTCCTTCATCACTCGGTAATGGAAGGATACCGCCAGTCTTCGTCATCATCGCTGGTCTGCCGGTCGCTAACATCAACAGGCAGACCGCTCTTCTGCCAGCGTGCCATCATCTCTTCTGACATGTAGTGATGGCTGAGGTTCAGCGCCTTCAAGCCCTTTATCCGCTGGCTGGCCAGAAGAGCTTCCGCTCCTTCATCACTAAGAGTGCCAAGCGAAAGGTCAAGGGTATCAAGCTGGTCCAGGATAGGGGCATCAGCAACTGCTTTGGCGATTTCATCCTGAATTTCGCTGTTTTTCAGGCCGAGGTAAGTAAGCTTGGGGAACTTGCCTGGCTCAATAAGCGGAGTCAGATCCGCAAGACTCCCGTCAAAGCCATAATTATCCACTCCAAGATACAGCTCTAGCTTGCGCAGATTCGGCAGCTTAGAAGCCGCGATCTCAGCCAGAACGCCTTTCCCCAGGCCGCCGGTAATAATAATCAGTTCTTCCAGCTTGTCATGCTGCAGGTTCTTCAGGCTCAATTCGTTCCCGCCCTGAATCGTGAGCGATTGAAGCTCCGGGAAAGCCGGCAAGAGCGGAGAAAGATCACTTTGGGTAATCCACGAGATCTCACATTCCTCATAACCCATCTCGCCGATGAACAGCTTACGCAGCGCCGGGAAGCTTGCACTGTACTTCACGAGCTCCCCGACAACCTCCTCCGAGCTGTTCTCATAGGCTTGGCCCCAGTCTCCAATAATAAGGCTGCTCAGCGAAGCTGCTTCAGGACTCATACTTAAGCGTTCAATCGCATCCGCTATCCGTTGGCCATCTTCAAATTCATCATATCCAATCACAAGCTTTACTTCCGACATGAATAATCCCTCCCGGCAAATTTTGGCTCTTCAAATTACCCTAACATCTTGCAGGAGGGTAGGTCAAATCCGTCCAGGGGCTTCAGGTAAAAGTAAAAGGTACTGGGCCAATTAGCAAATTCTTCTATGAGCCAGTGTGCCTGAGCAGCGGGACTTTCTTCTCCTTACTATAACAAAGAGGTTGCCCCGTCAACGAATGACTTCGGGACAACCTCATTGGATTATGCTATGCTCAGCCGTTTCTCAGCGGCTTTTTCCACAGGCCAAGCGTTAATCCGGAGATCACAGAACCGATCAGGACGGCCAGGATGAACAGCAAGGCATTGCTGGACAGTGCGGCTACGAAGATACCGCCATGCGGTGCAGGGACGTTGATTTTCCATAACTGGGTCAGACCACCGGCAACAGCTGAACCTGCGATACAGGAGGTGAGTACACGCATCGGATCGGCTGCAGCAAAGGGAATAGCGCCTTCCGTAATGAATGACAGACCCAGCACATAGTTCGTGAGACCGGATTTACGTTCTGTTTCGGTAAATTTATGTTTGAAGAAGGTTGTGGCAAGGGCAATAGCCAGTGGAGGTACCATCCCTCCAGCCATAACGGCCGCCATCATTAATCCGTTCGTGTTGCCGCTGGAGGTAAATACGCCAATGGCAAACGTGTAAGCCGCTTTGTTGAACGGTCCACCCATATCAATCGCCATCATGCCCCCGAGAACCAGACCGAGCAGAACTGCATTGCCTGTTCCCAGATTGTTAAGTCCGCTGATCAGGCCTTCATTTAGCCAGCTGAATACCGGATCGAACAGGTAGAACATAATCCCGCCGGTAATCAGCAGGCTGAACACCGGGTAGAGCAGAATCGGCTTCAATCCATCAAGTGTCTTGGGCAGGCCCGCAAACGCTTTGCGGAGCATAATGACCACATAACCTGCCAGGAAACCGGCGGCCAGACCACCAAGGAAACCGGCATTGGAATTAAGGGCCATATACCCGCCGACCATACCCGGCATCAAGGCAGGACGGTCACCGATGCTGAGCGCGATGAAGCCGGCCAGGATTGGAATCAGGAAATGGAAGGCACCATCACCGCCGCCAATCGTCTGCAGCAGCTTGACGATCGGATTATCAACACTCGCCACCTGCTCGAACAGGAACGAGATAGCCAGCAGAATCCCGCCGCCGACCACGAACGGCAGCATATGCGAGATGCCGTTCATCAGATCCTTGTAAATTCTGCTTCCAACGCTGCCGGATTTCTCTGCCGGAGCCTCATCTCCGTCTCGTCCCTCACTCCGGTAGATTGGAGCCTCTCCCTTAATGGCTTTGGTGATCAGCTCTTCAGGCTTACGAATACCGTCACTTACCGGTCTTTGCAGCACCGGCTTGCCGGCGAAACGTGCCATCTCAACTTTTTTGTCGGCGGCAATAATGACACCGCTGGCCCGGGCGATTTCGTCCGCAGTCAGTACATTCTGAGCCCCTTCCGACCCATTTGTCTCCACGCGGATATTTACGCCCATTTCCTTGGCTTTTTTCTTCAGTGCGTCTTCCGCCATATAGGTATGGGCAATCCCTGTTGGACAAGCAGTTACAGCAACGACAAAGCTTTGCGAATCCGGGTTGCCCACAATTACACGTTCGGGCGCCTTCGGTTTGGTTCCAACAGTGCTGGCTGCTTCATTCGCCTTTGCTTCAGCTTCTGCTTCAGCTTGTTTGGCATCAAATAGCGCAGTCACTTCATCAGGTGTCCGGGCATTCATCAATGCTTCAATGAATTCGCTTTCAATGAGCAACCTGGACAATGCAGCCAGTGTGCGAAGGTGCATATTTCCAGCTCCCTCTGGAGCAGCTATCATGAAAAACAGCTTCGCAGGCTCATCATCCAAAGAGGCATAATCTACTCCCGCAGCGCTTTTGGCAAACACTACTGTAGCTTCATTGACCGCTTTGGTCTTGGCATGCGGCATGGCGATTCCCCCGCCAATTCCCGTGCTGGACTGCGCTTCGCGCGCCAGAATCTTTTCCTTGAACAATACGGGATCATTAATCCGTCCGCTGGCCGCCAGGCTGGCGATCAATTCATCAATCGCCGCTTCCTTAGACACCGCCTGAAGGTTCATGATCATTGTTTCTTTTATCATCAGATCTGTAATTTTCATTACAATCCACTCCCTTAATCACATGTGTACTGCTTGGTTAAATCTGTTCAATTTCAATCTGTGTCCGCAGCTGCCCGATTAGTGCTATCTCTGCAAGGTCATCTGAGAATGCTGTCGCACTGCCAGAAGCCACGCCTGTCCGGAAAGCCTCCAGTACATCACCAGTCATAGATAACGTACCCACAAATCCGGCGATCATCGAATCTCCTGCTCCTACGGAGTTCTTCACCTTGCCCTTCGGCGCATTGGCATAATATACGCCTTGATCTGAGATGAAGAGTGCTCCCTCACCAGCCATGGAAACCAGAACGTAACGTGCTCCCAATTCCATCAGTCTGCGGCCGTAAGTGATAATTTCGTCTCTTGTGTTAATTCTGACCCCGAACAGTTCTGCCAGTTCATGATGGTTGGGCTTCACAAGAAGCGGTTCCAGCGCAAGTGCATCTTTCAGTGCCTGGCCTGTGGTATCGATGACAAATTCGGCCTCTTTACGCTTGCATATGTCAATCAGTCTGCTATAGAAGGCTGCTCCCAGCGAAGGTGGTACACTGCCTGACAAAACGAGGATATCGCCTGCCTGTAGTGCCTCCAGCTTAAGCACCAGAGCTTCCGCTTCTGTATCCCGGATCACCGGTCCGGTTCCGTTAATCTCCGTCTCTTCCCCGGCCTTTAGCTTGATGTTAATCCGGGTGTCATCATTTACCGTTACGAAGTCACTGGAGATGTTCTCTTCACCCAGCCACTGCTCGATGTATCTCCCGGTAAATCCCCCTAGAAAACCGGTGGCCGTATTGGGAACCTCCAGCGTGTTCAGTACACGGGATACGTTAATGCCTTTGCCACCAGGGAGCTTGAGGTCGCGTGTCATCCGGTTTAAACTGCCAAGCTTCAAATCTTCAACTTCCACGATATAGTCAATGGAAGGATTAAGCGTCACAGTATAGATCATGGTTATCCCTCTTTATTATGGTTTTCTTGTCCTCACACCAAGGTGTAGTCGAGGTCCAAGCCTTTCAGCCCGCGAATGAAGCCTTCAGGTGTCTCTCTATCCAGAATGCAGTGATCCATCTCCCGCAGGTCAGCCACCTTACAGAAGGAAACCTGCCCGATTTTGCTATGGTCGGCCAGCAGAATAACCTGTTTGGCCACGGAAATCATTTTGCGCTTAGTCGCAGCTTCAAGCATGTTCGGAGTGGTGATGCCTTCGCGTAAATCCAATCCGTTGGTACCCAGAAATGCTTTATCCACACGCACCATTTCCAGCGAACGCTCCGTCATTGGCCCTACAAAAGCCAAGGTATCCTGCCGGAGCAGTCCTCCTGTAATCGAAACTTCGATATTACGGCAATCCTTCAGCTCATTCAGGGCAATCATGGAATTGGTGATTACCTTAAGGTTCGAGAATGCCCTCAGCGCCTTGGCGATTTGCAGTGTTGTTGTTCCGCCGTCCAACAGGATGGCGTCACCATCTTGAATCATTTCTACAGCCTTGTGTGCGATTCGCTGCTTCTCATCCAGATACCGGTCCGCCTTATCGGGAATCGCCGCTTCAAAATTGACACTCTGCAGTGAAACTGCTCCGCCATGCGTACGTTTCAGCAGCCGCGATTCTTCAAGTTCCTTCAAATCACGGCGTACCGTGGACTCTGACACTCCCAGTTCCTGGCTGAGCTCCTGGACTGACGCCCGGGTATGCTTCTCCACAAAGTGGACAATGCTCCTTTTCCGTTCCTCTTCAAACATAGCGCTCACTCCTTGTGAACAGCGGCAAAATATGAAGCCTTACATTTCGTGGACTTTAGAGAACTACGGTCGAAATGAGCATAAATCATGATCGCTGATGATTATTTGTGATTGTTTCTGCTCACTTGTGATTATAACAGCGTTTTCATTCGTAGTAAAGCAATTTTTCTTTGGTTTATTTTCCTCTTCAGACAGCAAAGATATACCCGTTTGACAGAGGGGATCGAGCATACCATTTGAACATTTCGCGTTGCTCAATCAAGCACAATTGGAGCACGTAATCCGCATGAGAAATAGGCCTTCGAAATATCCTCTCAATTGCCTATTTCACCCCGGCACACTTTGACATATTTTATATTACATATGGGAAAAAGCAGGTGAACAGGCGATGGCTCATAATAACTACTTGGGAAACGGCAATAACGGGAATAACGGGAATAACGGGAATGGCGGCAATACGGCTAAGGGCAATACGGCTAAGGGCAATAATACAACCCCCGTCGAAGGTGAAGAGCTGGATGCGGAAGACTATGCCATTATTGCGGCGGGCCTGACGGCACTAGGGGAAATTTTCGCCTTTTTATCTCTTGTAAAAGCCAAACAGGTATCCAAAGAAACTGGTGGTAATGTCAGCGTAGATCCGATTCTGTTCGTGCAATCCAGGAAAAAAAAAGCGGCGAAACGGAAAAACCGTTCACCGCGTTGATTATCTATACTTTGAGGGCCTTACGGAGCGTCTAGCGGAATGGCATGATGCAGCTCAAACAAGGAGCTCACCTCCTGCTGGCTCTGCTCTTCCTTCAGAGCTACGATGACAATAACATGTTCCTTGTCGGCATGTCTTGCATAGAGCTTTGCATCTTCCATGGGAATTCCGATGCCAATCAGACTGACGTCAAGACCGTCCCTGTCCAGATCCGCCCCCGCCAGTTTGTGGGCTGCCGGCCCGGCCGCTACAGCAGTATCAGGCAGCATATCCAGCCCTATACCGAGTCCTTTGGCGGTTCCGAACAAGCCTCCGTTACCTTCGCCGGCTTCTGTCCGGCCAATCCCCGTATCATGGCTTATGATCTCCAGCGTATTCTTCTGTTTCGTTACAGCCGAGACCTGTTTCGGCTTGATTCCGTGCGCACACACGTCCTCTATCGCAAGGATGGCATCACTCCGATGTTCAAATATCCCCAGAACCAGTTTCGTCACTGTCATCCCTCCTCCTGTTTTAATGCGATATTAACCGCTGCTTCCGGTACCTAAACCAGAGGTGCTGATTTGCATCTGAACGTACTGAATCAATCCCTCTTAATTCGGTTATAAAGATAGAATTGATACATAAATGCTATAATCAATAGAATTAGGGGGTGCTGCAGTGCTGCAAAGCAAATATTTCAGAACATGCCTGGCCATTATCGCATTCTTGACGATTCTGTATCTGGGCTCCAAAGTCGCTTTTCTCATCTCACCGCTGGTAGCGATCTTCAATCTGCTGCTTGTACCGATGATGCTGTCCGGCTTCATGTATTATCTGCTAAGGCCGCTAGTCAATCTTCTGGAGAGTAAAAAGCTGAACCGTATGCTGTCTATTCTCCTCATCTATGTCGTATTCCTAGGTCTGTTTGTGCTCTTCTGGGTGCTGGTCTGGCCGACACTTCGTGAGCAGATCCAGAATTTCATCGACAATACACCTTATCTGGTGCAGGGACTTCAGGACCAGTTCACCAAGCTGCAGAACGACCCCACCTTCTCCCGCTTCTTTAAAAGCGATGCTGATCTGTCAGCAAAGCTCTCGGGATACTTGAATGATGCCATCACCTGGGTTAGCAATTCGATGACCAATCTGATCAGTGTCGTGTCCAGCATCGTTGTGGTGATCGCTACCCTGCCCATTATTCTCTATTACATGCTAAAGGACGGGCACAAGCTCTCACCGATCCTGATTAGTCTGGTACCCAGGAAGTTCCGTAAGGAAGGGCAGGACATGCTGGTCGATATTGACAGCGCACTGAGCGGGTTCATCGTTACACGAGTGCTGCTGAACGTGGTCCTGGGAGCCATGCTCTATGTAGGGTTCCTGATCATTGGCCTGCCTTACTCCCTGCTGCTCGCCATCATTTCCATCCCACTTAACTTCATTCCGTATGTCGGTTCACTGCTGGCCGCAATACCCGTCGTCATCGTTGGCTTCATTGAATCTCCGACGATGGCCCTCTGGTCACTGGTGATCATTGTAGTTGCCCAGCAGATCCAGGATAATGTGCTGTCTCCGATTATTTACGGCAAATCCCTGGACGTGCATCCGTTGACAACCGTAATTCTCGTGCTGGTAGGGGGCGAATTCTATGGCATCATCGGTGTGCTGATCGCACTCCCGGTCTATATGATCCTCAAAATCATTTTCCTGCGGATCTACGAGATTATCATTGCCGAACGGGTCGAAGATGTTGTCGTTACCAAAGAAGAGCAGCTGTGACCCTGAGCGTCAGCTTCGGTTACAGCAACAACCAAAAGGCGCAGGCTCTCGTTACGGAGCCTACGCCTTTTTAGTCCGAACCGTTCAGCCCCGGAGAGAACGCACTACAAAAACATGGCCAACTTTAGGCAGATTCTGTCCATCCTTGAGCGTGACGGAGCCCTTGGTATGGGAAACAATTGTTGTATTGTAAGCAATCAGCTGATCGCCTTTCCAGACGGTGACCGCTGATTTGAAATAGATTGCATTGTCGAACTGCTGGCGTTCTCTCATAACATATCCGACAACATGCAGCGTTGGGGCCAAGGATCTCTCTTTGGGGGCCAGAGCTTTGATGTACACTATGTCGTGAAAAGGCACGGCAATTTCCTGATGACCAATGACAGCTACGGAAGCTGCCGGGTCCCATTTACGCAAAACACCTTTCATGACCGTGTAGGGTTCTTCGCCACAATACATAATAACTGGTCTGCCTACCCAATGCTTCATGGCTCCACCCCCTTAGCTGTATCCAAATCCAAGTTATCTATATATTCGGTATGGACCAATTGATTCCCTGTAAGCCTTTTGATTCCAGATACTTGTTCGCCTGGGAAAAGGGACGGCTGCCCAGAAAACCCCGGTGCGCTGAGAATGGGCTCGGATGCGGGGACTTCATCACAAGGTGGCGGCTGGGGTCGATATAGGCTCCTTTTTGCTGGGCATAACTGCCCCAGAGGATAAAGACCATGGGTTCCTGCCGTTCGTTCAGCTTCTCCATCACCGCATCGGTGAAAGTCTCCCAGCCGAGTCCTTTATGGGAATTAGGTTGTCCTTCCCGGACCGTCAGCACAGCATTCAGCATCAGAACCCCTTCCTCCGCCCAGTGCAGCAGCGAGCCGTGGTTCGGAACTGGCACATCCATGTCTGAGTGCAGCTCTGTGTAGATATTGCGCAGGGAAGGTGGGATCCGCACCCCGGGTTTGACCGAGAAGCTGAGTCCATGTGCCTGTCCCGCTCCATGATAGGGGTCTTGCCCCAGAATGACTACTCTTGTCTTGCTGTAAGGCGTCAGCTTAAGCGCTGAGAATAATTCGTCCTTGGGCGGATATACCGTGTACTCTTTGTATTCCCGCGCCAGCCCATAACGCAGCTCCTGAAAATAAGACTTCAAAGTCTCTTCCTGCAGGATTTCATCCCAATCGTTACCGAACATTTATGTTTCCTCCCGCTCCCATGCGTGTTATTCATTCTTTACCTGATATTACCCAAAATATAGCTGGCTCCCGGCAGTTTATTTCCGCCCGTAATCAGCCTTGATCTCTCCCCACTCTTTGGTCTGCCACTTGAGTACTTTGTTCTTGTATGTATTCGTCTGCAGCCAATGTTCCGCGCGGTCAATCAGTGTCCAGATTTCCTCGGTTGAAGCATCACGCGGCAGCGTGGTGGCAACCTTCTTTTGCTTAACCCATTTCATGGCATTCACGGAATCACTGTAAATCGTGCGGCTGCTTCCTTCTTTATTCAGCAGAGCCAGCGCGTGGACAATCGCCAGGAACTCCCCTAGATTATTGGTGCCTTTCTTGATCGGTCCGCATGAAAAAATGAGATCCCCGGTCTGCGTATCGACCCCCTTATATTCTACAGGTCCAGGGTTGCCGCGGGTCCCCACGTCTACGGAAATGCTGTCGTAATCAATCTCCGCCGAAGACTCAGCAGCCGTTGTACTGCGCTTATACGTGCTTGCAGATTTGCTCTTCCCTGCACCCGAGGCTGCGGCTCCGGTTCCCCAGTTCCCCTTCCACCCTGCCTTGTAGGCGGCGTCTGCCTCCGCTCTGGATTCGTAGGATTTATACTTTGCCCCTGTAAAATGATCCGTCTGCGCCTGGCATTCCGCCCATGTCCCGTATACTCCAGGGTTCTTGCCTTCCCATACTACATAATATTTCTGCTTGGCCATTGAACCTAGCCCCTTTCTGCCGTAACTTTATTACCCTAACATGTGATAATTTTATTTTGGAATTGGCAATGACTCCAGCAAATGTTGGACTTTCGGCAATATTATTGGATAATATACCAGCCGGGGGTTCATAATATCCCCATGGTCATTAATCCAGCATCCCAAGTGTGGTATCGGCTATAGTCTGCAGCTTGTCCTTATCCGGTGTGGTTTTGACCATGACCCGAAGACCCACCAGGGCATTATGCAGGAATACAGCCAGATTAGCCGCCTGGTGACGGCTGGAGATTTCACCGCTCGCCTGCCCTTGTACGACCAATCGTTCAAAGAGCTGCTCCGTTTGCAGAAAAGCTTCATTTACCTTGGAGGTTGCCGCCGGATCATGATTAGCCAGTTCAACCGCCGTATTCACCAGCAGACAGCCTGTTGGCTCTGACTCCTGCTTGTAGATGATTGTATCAAACAATAGCCGGATGGCTTCCTTGGCGGAGTCCGTACCTTCCACACGACCCTCCATCTTGCTGGCGGTCATCTCTGCAAATCGTTCCATAGCCTTTATATATAAGGTGTGCTTGTCTCCAAAAGTATCATACATGCTCCGCTTATGAATACCCATACCGGTAACCAGATCCTGCATAGAAGTTTTTTCATAGCCCTGCTGCCAAAAGACGTTCATCGCCTTGCCCAGCACGTTGTCTACATCAAACTCTTTGCTTCTTGCCATAATCAAGCCCCTTTCTGCGTCTATTTTACCATTTATAGAACGTTCGGTAAATATTATACCCTAACCTATGAGTAATCTCACATTAATTCCGCACTAATCATTCTATTTTAAATTTAAAGCATGTCGCATAGTCCCATACCCCAAGGAGGATATTCACATGAAGAAGCTAGCAGCCTTAGCAGCAGTATTCGTTCTGACATTGCTTGTCGGATGCGGAAACTCTGCGAACAATAATACGGCAGGCACCAACACGCCAGCGGGCAACGGAACCGCCAGCAATGCCACTGCTGCACCTGACGCTGTAACCTCGGCTTCCGTGGTTGACAACGGAGAGGATTTCAAAAAAGCGATCAGCAAGGACGGTACCTGGATTGCTGCTACCCTTAAGGATCTGACCTTCACGGAGGATCTCGTCGTCGACGGCCAATTCATCCACAAGAATGAACCGGCACGCAAGATCGCGCTGTACACGCAGGATGCAGATCACAACATCACCAACTCTTTTACCCTGACCGCACCCAAAATCACCATCAAAAGTGAAAATGCCCGAATTCAGGGCGGCACCTTTGTAGGTGACGTATATGTGGAGGCGAAAGGTTTCAATGTTGTGAATGCAACCATCAAGGGCAATGTCTATTTCTCCGATGAAAAGTACCAGGCCACCTACAGTGCATCGGACCAGGGAAAAGTAACGGGTGTAACAGAAGTTAAAAAATAATGTATAGGTTTCCGCACAAGGTGTTTCTCTAAAGGCATATTTGCCCGGGGAAGCACCTCTTTGCAGGTTATGGAGAAAGAGGCTATCATGCATATTTCATTCCGCAGGCTCGTGCTTATCCCGGTCCTGCTCACCGTGGCTTCATGCAGCGGGCAAGAGACTACGCCGCAGCAGTACCGGATTCAATCCGGTCATAATCTGACGATCATGACCACGACAGACACACACTACCTGTCCAAAAGCCTGACTGACTTCGGCCCGGCCTTCAATCAATTTCTCGCCGCCGGAGACGGTAAGCAACTGGGGTACAGTGAAGAAATCATTAGCGCACTGGGCCATGATATCGAAATCCGAACGCCGGATGCGCTCATCATCAGCGGGGATCTCACCAACAATGGGGAAAAGCGCAGCCATAAGGATCTGGCCAAGCGACTAAAAATCATTGAACAGAATACCGGAACAAGGGTATATGTTATTCCCGGTAATCACGATATTCTGAATCCCTGGGCGCGCGAATTCAAGGACGAGCGGCAATATATGGCGGACAATATCACTCCAAAAGAATTCCGCAGCCTCTACCACGCCTTCGGGTATGACGAAGCCTTGCTTAACGATAAAGATACCCTGAGTTATCTGGCAGCCCCCTCTGAGGATCTCTGGCTTCTCATGCTGGACACCAGTCAATACGCTAACAATTCAGCACTTGGTCACCCCCAGCTGGATGGAAGAGTCCCTCCTTCCACATTGCAGTGGATCGATGAATGCGGAAAGCTGGCCTCAAGCAGTGGAGCGCATATCATAGCGGTCATGCATCACAGTCTGCTGGATCATAGTGACTTCATTCAAGAGGGCTTCACAGTTAATGACAATGCACAGGTGGTCGACGCCTTGAAGCGGAACGGAATTGCCACTGCACTCAGCGGCCATATCCATATTCAGGACATCAGCGAAAATAGCGGGGATGGCACCAGCATTTATGATATCGCGGACAGCGCCTTATCCGTGTATCCTCATCAATACGGAATGCTGAAGTACTCTTCTGCGGATCACACACTTGACTACAGCACCTCCAAGCTGAATATGGAGCTGTGGGCAGCTTCTTCCGGCAGCAAGGACAGTAATCTGCTGAACTTTGGCACCTATAGCGAGCAGAACTTCAGAAAGCGTTCCTCAACCCGAAGTTATGCCCGGCTGTCGGAGGATGAGGCTTATGACAAGTATTCAGACGCTGAGCTTCAGGTCATGGCGGATCTGGTGGGACGGCTCAACGAAATTTATTTTGCCGGCACAGCCAAGACTGACCTTCCGGGGTTGATCGCGTTAGACGGCTTCCGGCTGTGGCAGAACGCAACCTCAAGCGGACTCAAAAGCTATGTGCTTGGAATGGCTAGACGGGTTCCCAAAGACAACCATCAGCTTCACATTAAGCTTCCATAGCGGTAGCCGCAATACTTTGTCAGCCGAAAAAAGCGGAACCCCGCTGCTAAGGGTTCCGCTTTTATGTGTGTAGCCGATTAATCATATCCCCCAACCGCTTCAGGAAGCGCCTGGTACTCGGGTCTGCTCTGGACCAGCTTCACGATCTTAATCCGCAATGCTTCGAATCTCTTGGCATCGGCTGTGATTTCGCAATTCGCTTCACTCCAATTGAGTGTTTCCTGCTGACCATTCACCTGAATCGTCCAGAGTTCTTCGGTGTAGGGTTCACGCCCACAGGTCTTGTCCTTAATCTCCAGCTCCAGGCCGCCCAGCGCATTCATCCCGCGTAGCTGCTGATAAATATCATCCATTTCAGCGTCTGTCAGTCGGAGATTTATTGTCGCTGTACCGTTGGAGATCAAATCCTTCGTTACCGTACCGTTGAAGGTATTAATCTCATTCCGGGCTGTGATGCCATAACGGACAGAAAAAGCGAAGTCCCCGGGCTTCTTCTCCGGCATGGTGACAGCTGCCGGAGGCGACTCAGCCGACTCTTCAGGAGCAGAGCTTCTTGTGTCTCCGCAACCCGCAAGCAGAGTCACCAGCAGGGACAGCAGCATAACCGGATATACCAGTCTTCCGTTCATACCCGGCCCCCTCACATATAAATATACTTAATCATAGCTTCAGGTCTCCAAGGTGCTGCGGCTTCAGCACAAGCACTGCAGATGCGGCTTCACGCCCGTTCACCAGCAGCGTGAGGGTATGCTCTCCCGCATAGTGGCGGCGGGTGGTCAGATCTGCCCAACGGTGAGTCCGTTTTCCGGTCAACCGGGCGCCGCCGGGAACTGTTTTGTCCGAGAGCAGGAACAGCTTGCGCGAGGTCTTGCCCCCGGCTTTCACAAAATCAATACCGTATTCTACACGTATACGGACCGCTTCCCCCTCACGAATGGAAAGGGCATAAGCCAGCTCACAGCTGTCGCCTATGTGCAGTTCCGCAGGCTCTACAGACAGGACGGCACTGACGGCCAGAGGTGTCTCGTTCTCCTGGCTAGCATAACCAAAGAGGGCCATGATCTCAGGGTCCGCTTTGCGGATCAGTGTGCGGCATCCATGGCGCACAATCCAGTCCGTATGCGCACTCACACCCTTCCAGCGCCGTACGGTATCAATCACAACTTCGGGATGGTCCTTGGCAATGTCGTTCAAATTGTTCGCCACACTCTTGCGGACGTACAGCGAAGGGTCAGCCTTCAATTGTTCCAGCACCGGCAGCACCGGCGACGGGTCACGCTTGAACATGGGCAACGCCTGCCCCCAAGGCAAGCGGGGCCGGCTTCCTTCACTGGACAGCCGCCGTACATGCTCATTGGGATGCTTCGACCATTGCAGCATCTGTGCCATCATCCGCTGCGGGTCATGCAGCAGAAAGGGGCGGACAGCGAATTCCGCCGATGATCTGGGCGTGAAGCGCTCCAGTGCTGTCATAGACAGCTCAAAGTGTTCATCGCTGGTACCATACACCTCGACGAAATCGGGGAAGAACAGATAAGGGAAGCCTACACATTCTTCATCTATCGCAAACAGAATCTCCAGAGCATCCTCATACCGCCGGGGCAAAAAGGTTCCCAGCGTCTCCGTGATCCGCCGCATCCGTCCTTTAAGCTCCAGCGCCTCCCAAGGGCCACGCATCGCTGCAGCGACAAAACCCTCAAGGTCGAAACTGCCGTGTACTTCCTTCACCTTCGTGCCGAAGCCGCGCAGAAATTCCTCGTTGTACATTGCTTTTAGCGGTTCTGCCATTGTTGTCTCCTCCTGCCGGTTCTCTGTCTCATTATTCCGTTTCAGTGTAGCCAGAAAATCGTAGCATAACTAACCGGACAGCTTTATGTCATATTTCGCTGAGCAGACCTTTTTCAGAGCATCAATCATTGCAACTCACTCATAGTGTGAATCCACTTACTATTCATGTGTTTTTACAGTTCCAGCCAGCCCTGTTCCTGTCTCTTGGTCACCATCCGGTCCCGGAACCACAACACCGCCGCTCTTCAAATCCACAATGCGACTTCTTGTGTCGGCCTTGGAAATGTACAGCGGCTGACCATTTGCATCTATACAGTAGGAGATGGGGATGGACACTCCGCAATTCCGGTAGGAGCCATCAGCATGACTGGTTCCGATAACAGGGCATTTATACTTCACAGCAATCTGTGCAGCTTCCTCTGTCCACATAGTAAACTGTTCTTCACTGAACATGCCCACGCCAATCGGATGGGCTATGAAATCCAGAGATTCGGCTTGCCCCTCCAGCCCGTTCAGTCCCTGTAAGATCTCCACACACAGCAGATAACCGATCTGCATACCTAAGGCGTCAGCCACTGATGGAGCATACAGCTCTCCTTGCATGGGAGACTTCGCCCGTTCAAGGAGAATTTCTCCACCGGGCCCAATCATTAATGCCCGGTCCTTGTTGTTCTCATCTCTATAGCTGGTAATCACAAGCTTTCGGTACTGCCTGGCAAGGCCGCGAAGGGCCTGCACACTGCCCGGATCTGTTATATATCCTTCAGGATAGAGTACCGCATCGCATAAATTGGACCACTGCCGCAGTTCTTCTTGCAGCTTCAACAAACCAGCTTCGTGGTACGGCTGGGAGACCAGTAACCTCATCGGGATTCCTCCATAAATTTTACTTTTTAACGGTCAACCCTTCTTCAATTCAACAACGCTTCTACTTCATCCATGCTCTTCTTGGCCCTGCTGTTCAACCCCCGTTTGTCTTTGAGGCCCAGCTGCTCCAGCTCATGGCCCGGATCGACCACAAGAGGCTGCCTGGTGACAGATTGCAGCAGCTCTGCGGCGGCCCGGCAGGCGGTGAATAACTGCTCACGGGACATTACTTTTTTATGGGAGCGGATGATGCCCACCAGGTTTTCGGAGAACCGCAGTCTGACGATGCTGTCTGCGCTCATGAGATTGCGTGAAGCAAACGATACTATCTTTTCCGCCATTTCAGGATTCGGATATTGCCTGGAAAGCGTCTCTAGCGAGTCCACAGCTTCCCAGTCGCGGATCGACAACTGCTTCAGATATCCCGCAATCATATCCTCTGCCCATTGTTTTTCTGTTTCTTTGTCGACCTCGTACTGCTTATACTGCTGCAGCACACCTTCACGGTGCATCTGTATGGGGTTCCCCAGATAACGGGTGAACAGTTCCCTGGCTTGCTCTGTGTTATTTTTTTCCATGCTGCAGACCGCCTTAATCTTATATTTAATCCAGAGGAACGTAATGCTTCAGGCTCTTCTCCGTGACCCCCTGGTCCAAGCCTTTCCGGGAAATCTCGTGGCTGAATTGTATCACTCCAGCGTGTGCAAAATAAGTATACTCCACCTCCGGCTCGTCTCTAAACTTGACATGTACAACAAACGGTGGGGCCTTAATGGTCCATTTCCCTTTTACCGAAGCAATTTCCGCCCGGGCATAGCCCATTTCTTCAGTCAGGTAAACTTTGACCCTGTGAGCATAGACTATGGTGCCAATCCTTGCATAGACGATGGGAGTCAGCACGATGAGCAGTCCGAGGACCGCCAGCGTAATAACAAGTGTCTTTTTTGCAGCGCTCATGCATTTTTTCCTCCTCCACTTGAAACACAAAGCGTTATTTTCACAAATCCTGCAAATTAAATCCTATTTTCAAAATGCAAAGGCTGTCGTATTATAGATAAAAAGCTTTTGTAGCTAGACGCGCTAAAGCGAATGAACGGAGGAATATCAGCCATGCCGCAGACACTCGTTAAAAATGTTGATTTTTTTGTCGCTGCACTGTCGCAGACCTTTGTGTCCGCGTTGCAGCTCGATCCTGACGGAATGTATTCCCAGGTGGGGATCGGAATCGTGGAAAAGTTTGCCGAAGACTATGTGCGTCTCAAAAGATTCGACGGCAGTGTGTCCCACTACGACCGGGAAATCACGAAATTTCAGCATAACAAAGCCTAGCCTCCATCTTTCTACATTCCGCCTTAAGCATGAATTCCCTGCTTTCTCCAATTGAAGGACTTCCAGCTCTAGAGCTTTCGCCTTTGCCAAATACTGCTTCCCGATGCACACTGGTTCAGATCCGTCGCTATGGTGTACTCGTTACATAAGATGGGCGTTTTGGACATATTCTAACTTCGGCAGCATGGAAAGGAATGAGAAGCATGAGTGACAAAGAGAAATTCAAAGACAAACCGAGCGCCGGTTTTAATCAGATTCCCGATGCGAGCAGACCTGGACAGACGGCATCTACAGACAAGCTGGATGATATCGTCGGAGGCATTATGGACAATGTGCAGGAAACTCTTACAGGAGATTCTCCTAAGGATGCCGGCCAGAAGGATAAAGCCAAGGATAAATAAAATCTTATGAAAAAGCGGACACCTGAGAGGATCAGGTGTCCGCTTTTTTGGGGGTTGCCACGGCAGCGGCAAACCGGGTTATTGCATGATTGAGAAGATAGAACAGTAAGGAGACCAGCAGATTCAGCAGCATCCCCTTGTACAGCTTCAGCAGTATCGAAAAGGACGCTTCTCCTGCATGCTGCCGTCCATGATCAGGGACTCGAAGTCAGGCATGGTCTCTGCTGTCTAGCTATGGGTACCCACCCTCTTCCAGAAATCCGTACCGACAAAAATCTGTGCTTTGCCTGGTGCCTCCTCAGACATATCAGGCAACAGCGCCCAATCGGCACGCTGTCCCCGCAAGGGATCATCACCCGCCACACCGTATTCGCAATATCTCACGGTCCGTTCATTATGCGGATCATCCCAATGATCCCAGCCCCGGGGATCAATATGTCTGCCGTAGCGGCAATTCACAAGTTCGGTCTGGGCGTAACTGCGCCATGGCCGTCCCAGGTAGACCCCGGTTACGCCTGGATCAGCCGTTAAGAAGCACCCGCTGAAAATATACCCGTATTCCTGACCCTCGGGCGTGGACGCTGCCGTTATGTATCCCTCACCCTGGCCGTAATGTAGCAGACTGCGGATTTCACAATGTTCGAAATAGGCTACTGCCCCTCCAAAAATAAAGTCCACTGTTCCCTCAATATAACAATGGGTATAGAGCTGGCGGCAGCGGTCATGCCGCTTTTTGAGCGGGATGCCGCCGAAGGGCTTGCCCTCCTTAGTCGCAGGAGGCAGCGGTCCCGTTAACAGGGTATCCTGATATCCCTTGAAGGTACAGTTGCGGAAGACCGTCTCGTCACAATGAGCATATACCGCCACGGCCTGCCCAATATCTGTTCCCTGTCCGGCCGTATTGGCAACCGTCAGATTCTCCACAACCAAACGGTGTCCCCCAAGGAAGAGCGTCGGGGTGGCAAAGGTGGTGATCTCTTCACCTGCGGCGTCCAGTTCCCTGGCATACCGGTTCATGGTAATTACCACGTGGCCAATGCCGATAATCCGCAGATGGGAACGGTATATCCTTACCGTTTCCTCGTATACACCTGACAAAATATACAGCGTTCGTTCTTCATCCTCCGGCTGAGATTCCAGCGCATTTACTGCTTCCTGTATGGTATGAAAATCACAGAAGGCTTCTTTTCCTACCAGCATCTGTTCTTCCTCCTCATCCATCGGCTTCACGTACAGGCCTGGCGCATCAGGTAGGCCTGTTCTCGTATTCTCCACAGACCTGCAGGAATGCGCCTAAGCCTTCTTGGTCATTGGTGATCACGGGTGCATTGATATAATAGGTAAAACTTCCGTCACGACGGTCCGGGCCGCCTAAACCGGCTACCTGACAGGTTTTATTCAGATTCAGCAGGCTCTCATTTATTTCAGTCAAGCAAATAAATTATAGCGCCAGAGATGGCATTCTGCCACAAAATTTTAACGTGTGCATTTTAATAATTCCTTGACTTGACCGTGTGGAAATCGTAAACTGAAATCGTTAACAATTCTATTTTCCCGGAGAGATATTATGATCACCATCAAAGACATTGCACGTGTCGCCGGCGTCTCCCATACGACCGTTTCCCGAGCGCTGAACGGCAGCCCGCTGATCAAGAAAGTAACCCGGGACAAAATCGAAAAAATCGCCGCCGAAATGAACTATGTGCCCAACTACAGCGCCAAGAGCCTGGTGACCAAAAGATCCTTCACCATCGGTCTGTTCTTCTCCAGTATTGAACAGGGGACCTCGGCCAGCTTCCTGGTCGATGCAATCAAAGGAATCAGCCACATCTTGGATGAGAACTTCAACCTGACGGTCAACGGTATTGACGGCGTTCACAACTTCGGCAATATTCAGCCGCAGCGTTTTGACGGCATTCTGGTCATGAGCCAGAGCGACGAGGATAATGCCTTCATCTATCATGTGAAGAAGATGGGGATTCCCCTGGTAGTGCTGAACCGCCAGCTTGAAGATCCCGGCATTATGAACGTGGTCGCAAATGACCGTGAAGGCGTGAAGGCAGCCATTGATTATGCTGTCCGGCAGGGACACCAGAAATTCGCTATTATCGAAGGCAAGCCTGGCTTCAAATCATCAAGCGAGCGCAAACAGGGCTTCATGGACAGCCTGATTGCCCATCGTCTTCCGCTGAACTCCGATTACTTTGCGGCTGGAGACTACAGCATTGAGAGCGGATACGCGGCAATGGCTGCCCTGCTCCTGCTGGAAGATCCGCCGACAGCGGTGTTCTGCTCCAATGACGATATGGCGATTGGCGCGATGAACGCCTGCTACGCCCACAAGGCCGATGTTCCGGGCCAGATTTCCCTGATTGGATTCGATGATATTATGTTCGCCCGGTACACGAATCCAGCCCTGACCACAGTCCGCAAACCCATTACAGAGATCAGCGAGCTCGGCACCAAAATGCTGGTACAGCTGCTTCAACAGCCGGAGACCAAGCCCCAGCAGTTGTTCGTGAATACTGCGTTAGTCACCCGCCAGACTGTTGCCGGGCTACAGAAGTAATGAGCCGGTATACGGAGAGTGAAGCAAGCGGAACTCCATGTGCAGCCGGCTGCCAAAGCGGATCAAGAGTGATTGACTTGTGAGTAAAGAGTGCTGGCGAGCGGAGCAAAAGTGAATGACGAGCGGGTAAAGAGTGCTCGCGAGCAGAACTAAAGTGACTGACGAGCGGGTAAAGAGTGCTGGCGAGCGGAACTGAAGCCATCCGCAGTGTAGATCAGGAACGGCTGGGGGAGCGGGGCAACAGTTTGGGACGTAACTCTCCCCTGAACCCACTTACCCCACTCACCCCACTCACCCCACTC